>DATMDV010000054.1:0-10572 GCA_035557475.1 Ilumatobacteraceae bacterium | reverse complement strand
CGGCGACCTGGATGTCGTGCGTGCGCCGGAGCGGCCCCACCACCGACAACTTCGGCGGCGTGAGGTGGACGGTCTGGGCGGCGTCGGAGCTGGCCGCGATGTTGCCAGTGACGGCGACGCCGTCGAGCTGCTCGAGGAAGTCGAGGTGGAACCAGGTCCGGCGGAACTCACCGTCGGTGACCGACCGCATGCCGATCCCCTCGAGCTTGGCGACCGCATCGGCGATCGCCACGTCCTCGACGTCGCGCAGCTCCTCGGCCGTGATGTCGCCGTCGGCGCGTTGCTGGCGAGCGGCCAGCACCGCCGGTGGCCGGAGCAGGCTGCCGACGTGGTCGGCGCGGAAGGGCGGGTCGATCGTGCTCATACGAGCATGATGACACTCGCACGACCGACCGGTCCGCCCCGCGTCCGCGCCTGGCGAACGCGCGACCGCAGGGACAATGCCGGTGATCAGCGCGCAAGAACGAGGAGCACGAGGCCGGCGACCACCACCCCGGCCGCGATCAGGCGCCGGTGGGCGCTGCCCTCGTCGAGGTACTTCCATCCGATGAACGCGGCCACGAGCACACTCGACTCGCGCAGCGCGGCGACGTAGCCGACCGGGGCCCGCCGAACGGCGATCATCACCAGTCCGTAGGCGGCGAGACTCACCGCGCCGGTGAGGAGGTACATCCGCCAACTGCCAGCCAGCGACCGCCGCAAGGCCGGACCCTTCCCAGCCGCCACTCCGTAGATGCTCACCATCACGGCGCACGAAGCGAACACCGCGAAGACGTACGTGTTGCCGCCGACGTCGCGGGCGGCGTGGCTGTCGACGGTGGTGTAGATGCCGATCATCGCCGCCACCACGAGCGCGGTGAGCACTTGTGCCAACTCGGCACCGATCGACAACAGCACCATCCCGGCGGTGACGGTGGCGATCGCGATCACACCGAGCACGCTGAGCTCGTCGTCGAGCAGCACGATGCCGCCGATGCCGGCGAGCAACGCTCCTCCGCCGCGCGCGACGGGGTAGGCGAGCGAGAAGTCACCCCGGTCGTAGGCGCTGGCGAGGGCGACGATGTACGGCACATGCACCGTGCCGGTGATCGCCGCCCACACCCACGCCTCCGCTGGCAGGTCGCGGGTGACTGCGATGGCGATGGCGCCGAAGATTCCGGCGACCACGAACTGGCCCCACAGCGCAGGGAACCGGTCGACACTTCGCTTGGCGACAAGGTTCCAACCCGCGTGCAGGCCCGCCGACGCCAGCGCGAGGACCGTGGCGACGAGCACGAGTCGCTATTGGCCCCAGGCCGCCGGCAGCGGCGGCCACCGACCGATCCCGCCGTCCTCGTTCAGCATGTCGGCGAGGATCCGGTCGGCGTGGCGCGACCGCCACGTCAGCATCGCCTGGGCGAGGGGCAGCACTCGCGCGGGGTCTTCGACCCCGGTCCGCCACGTCGGATCGGTGGCGAGGTCGAAGCACAGCCATGTGCCGTCGCCGAACTGCACGTACGCCGACTCGGCGTCGCGTCGCACCGCGAGGTGACAGCGCTCGAGCCGCCGATCCCATGGCCACTCGTTCGCCATGGTTCCGATCAGCTGGTCACGCCAATCGAACTCCCAATGCGCGGCGTCCCGCCATCGCGGCGGATCTTCGCCGCGCAGGAACGGTGTCAGGGGCAGGCCGTCGCACTGCGCCGGCACGGGGATACCGATCGCGTCGCACACCGTCGGCATCAGATCGACGTTCTCAGTGAACGCGTCGACGACGGTGCCGTGCGCGTCGACGTGGTGCGGGTCGCGGACGATGCCGACGATGTGGTAGCTCTGCTCCCAGTAGCCGAGCTTCTCGCGCAGGCCGTGATCGCCGAGCATCTCGCCATGGTCGGACGTGACGACGACCAGCGTGTCGTCCCACATGCCGAGCTCGCGAAGCGTTTCCCAGACCCGGCCGAGCTGATCGTCGACCTCGCTGATCATCCCGTAGTACTGCGCTCGCATGTGGCGCATCCCCGCTTCGTCGGCGGGGGCCGCCGTCCGCGGATCGTCGAGCACCATGTCGTGCATGCGGTGGCGCTCGCTGGCGGGGGCGATCGGCAACGTCACATCAGCCGGGTCGTACGCGGCGGACCAGTGTCCGGCGGCCGAGTACGGAGGGTGTGGCCGCAGGTAGCTGAGATGCGCGAACCACGGCGCTTCCTGGCGACGCAGCCAATCGATCGCGTGATCGGTGAGGAATGCCGACACGCTGTGTTCGGCAGGGCGGTCGGACTCGGTCGCCAGCAGCTTCATCGCGCCGGGCGCGGTGTCATGGCCGAGTGCGGCGAGCCACGCGACCCATGGCCCGTGGTCGTCCGGGATGTCGAGCACGGCGTCGAAGCCGGGCAGGATGCCGTTGTACGTCGACAGTCGCGGATCGTCAGGACCCGTGGCGAGCCGTGGATCGAGCGACTGGTCGGTGTAGCCGAACAGCACTGGCGCGTAGCCGGTTCGGCGAGCGGCGAGCGCGATCGTGTCGAAGCGAGCGTCGAGCGGCGAGCCGTTGGCGACGACCCGATGGTTCATCTGGTACATGCCCGTGTAGAGGCTGGCCCGCCCCGGCCCGCAGGGCGCCGCCTGGCTGTAGTGGTGTGGCAGCCGCACCCCGGCACGCGCGAGCGCGTCGAGGTTCGGGGTGCGCACGAGCGGGTGCCGGGCGGCCGACAGGCAGTCGCCGCGGAACTGGTCGAGCGTGATGAGCAGGACGTTGACCGTCATCGCACGTGCTCCAGCGCGATCTCGACCGCGGTGACGGGTGAGGAACGCACCCGCGTGGGTTCGGCCACCAGAGCCGCGGCCGGCGCCATCGTCGCCTGCGCCAGTACCACGATGTCGTACGACTCGTCGATGCCGTCGACGTGAGCAGCGATGAACCGGTGGTACCCGTCGAGATCGCCGTTCTCGAACATCGGCCAGGCGCCGAAGCACGGCAGCGAGTCGATCGCGACATCGACGCCGGCCGATGCGGCCTCCTCATGCAGCAATGACACGGTCGGTTCGACGGTGCTCTCGACGGCGGCAACGACGGCGATGCGACGTCCTTCTCGCACCGCGCCGGCCGCCATCGGTCGGTCGATCCGCAGCACAGCAGGTCGGAGTGGGGCTGAGGCGCGCTCGGCCAAACCGCTGATCGTCGAACAGGTGCAGATGATCACGTCGGCACCGCCGCGTTCGAGGGCGTCGATCGAGTGCGCGATGCCCGTCCCGATCGAGGCGTCGGCGAGGCCGTGACGTCGCGCCGCGTCGAGCAGATCCGTGCGAACCTCGTGCACCGTGGTCAATTCGGGCGCTCGTTCGGCGACGAGTCGGTCGAACGTCGCGACGTGCACGTCGGCGGTGTGCAGGAACCCGATCGTCGACATCGGCGTCACGCTACGCCGCGAGCACCTCTCACGAACCGACCACGAATCGGCGGATCGCGGCGACGACCTCGTGACCCGCCTCGTGATGAGGCGCATGACCGGCGTCGGCGATCACGAGCCGGTCGAACCGTCCGCCGACGCCGCGTTCGATCGCGTCTACCTGCGCCAGCGTGCCGTACTGGTCGCGATCGCCTTGGATGACGAGGACGGGCGCCGTGATGGCCGGCAGGTACGCCTCGATGTTCCACTCACGGAACTCCGGCGCCAACCAGATGTCGTTCCATCCGCGGAACGTGGCGTCGACGTCGTCGTGGTGGCGGTCGAGGCGCGCCCGCAGGTCACCGTCGTCGTACGCGACGCGAGCCGCTTCGATGCCCTCGAGGCCGACCGCCTCGACGAACACGTGCGGCGCGATGAGCACGAGACCGGACACGGGGTGGCCGCTTCCCGCGTGGATGAGCGCGATCGAGGCGCCATCGCTGTGGCCGACCAGCAGCGGCCGCTCGACGCCGAGCTCGGCGAGCAACGCGGGGAGCACGACGAGCGCCTCGTCGTGCATGTACGTCACCGGCCGCGGCGCGGAGGCCGGATCCGACCGGCCGTAGCCGTGGCGCGAGTAGGCGATCGTCGTCACATCGCCGAGTGTTGTCCGCACGTCGTCGACGAAGCCCTTCCACAGCTCGAGCGAGCCGAGCCCCTCGTGCAGGAATACCACCGGTGGGTCCGCTCCGCGCGCCCCCTCGTCCACACGGACGTGCATCCGGCCACGACGATCGCCATCGCCGGTTGGGACGTCGACATCGACGAACGAATCGGTCACACGTACCGACTAGTGGGTGAGTTGGTGGCGCAGCTGGTACCGCTGCACCTTTCCGGTGGCGGTCTTCGGGAGCACGTCGGTGGCGACGATCCGGCGCGGGCGCTTGAACGCCGCCATCCGCTCCCGGCAGTGGGCCTCGATCGAGGCCGCGTCGATCGTGCGGCCCGACCGCGGCACGACGAAGGCGACGACGGTCTCCAACCCGTCGGCGTCGCGGTCGCCGACGACCGCCGCCTCGAGCACGTCGGGATGCTCGATCAGCACGCTCTCGACCTCGGCGGGCGACACCCAGATGCCGCCCGCCTTGATCATGTCGTTGTTACGCCCGAGGAACGTGTAGTAGCCGTCGGCCGAGCGGGTGTACACGTCGCCGGTGCGCAGCCAACCGTGGCTGAACGCCTCGGCCGTGGCCTCCGGGCGCTGCCAGTACCCGGTCGCCACCGACGCCCCGCGCACGTGCAGGTAACCGGGCGTGTCGGGTTCGACGACCTCCGCACCGTGCTCGTCGAGGAGCTCGACGTCGTACCCCTCGACCGGCGTGCCACTCGTGCCGGGACGCTCGTGGCCGGGACGGTTCGACATGAAGATGTGGAGTGCCTCGGTGGTGCCGATGCCGTCGAGCACCGGACGTCCGGTGCGCTCGGCGAACCGCCGCTGGAGATCGGCCGGCAGGGACTCGCCCGCCGTCACCGTCGCCCGCACCGAGGCGAACGCCTCGGCCGGCGCGCCGGCGTCGAGCAGTGCGGCGACAAAGCCGGGAGCGGCGAAGAACATCGTCGGCTGCTCGTCCCGCAACAGGTCGAGCACGCCGGCGGGCGTCGGCGGGTCGGGGTTCAAGATCGCGGTCGCGCCGAAGGCCAGGGGGAACGTCAACGAGTTGCCGAGCCCGTAGGCGAAGAACAGCTTGGCGACCGACAGCGTGCGGTCGTCGGCGCCCATGTCGATCACCGAGCTGGCGTATGTCTTCGCCGTGTGCTCCGGGTTGCCGTGACGGTGCATCACGCCCTTCGGCAAGCCGGTGGTGCCCGAGGAGTACAACCAGAAGCCGTTGCTGTCGCGGGCGGTGCCGGCAATCGGCGCCTCGGACGAATCGGTGAACGCGGACCAGGTGTGGGTGTCGACGCCCGTGATCGGCTCGACATCCTCGTCGATCACAACGACGTGGGCGATCGTCGATGCGGTACCGACGATCGGACCGGCGTGGGCGACATCAGGACCCGAGACCACGAGGGCCTTGGCGCCGGCATCGGCGGCGATCGCACCGAGGTCGGCGCTGTGCAGCATCGTCGACAACGGCACGGGCACGGCGCCGGAACGCATGGCGCCGAGGAACCACGCCGGGAACGCCAGCTCGTCGCGCACGACCATGACGACTCGGTCGCCCTCGCCGACGCCGAGCGCGCCGAGCGCGTGCTGGGCGCGCCAGATCTCGGCGAGCAATGCCTCGTAGCTCAGCGACTCACCTCGGCAACGGAACGCGACGCGGTCGCCCCCACCAGCGCCGACGTGCCGGTCGACGAGCCACTCGGCGGCGTTGTACCGATCCCCCATCGCGTTCAACTCTTACAGCGTTCCCCCCGGTTTGTGTCACCGACATCGGCGAGGGTCGCCGGTTGCGGTGACACAAACCCGGGTTGCGGGCGCATCAGACTCGGACGTATTCGAAGTCGGCGGGTTGCTGGTGGATGCCGGTCGACGGCGGGGCGACCCAGCCGGCCATCAGGCCCGGTTCTCGCACCGCGGTCATCAGCGACTCGACGTGGGCCTTGTCGTCGTCGGTGGGGAGGAAGCGGCCGGCGCTCGCCGGCCACTCGGCCCCCGTGAGGATGCGGCCGTCGGGGCTGATGCGCCGCCCGGCGAACGTACCGACGGATCGGTTGAAGCCGATGTGTGGGAGCCGGAGCTCGGCACCGACGTCGGACAGCGTGCGATTCCAGCGGTCGACACCCTTGCGGCAGTCGACGATGTAGTCATCACGCAACGTCTCGTTGAGCGCTGCCAACTCGGTGACCTCGCGTTCGCCGATCCCACCGTCGCTCGCCTCCGGAACCATTCGCATCGCATCGCGGAGCTGGTGGTCGTCATCGCGCGATTCCTCGCGGAAGCGGCCCTTCAGCCCCGCCGCGTAGTAGTTCGCCGCGTTCGTCGAGGTCTCGGCGCCGAACAGGTCGAGCGAGACGCTGAAGTGGAAGTTCATGTAGCGCTGGAGCATGTCGACGGGCACACCACCGAAGCGGGCGATGTCGTCGGTGTCGTGCTCCTTCATCAGCTCGACACTGCGCTGGACGACGCGTCCGATGCCGGTCGCGCCGACGAACATGTGATGCGCTTCCTCCTTCAACATGAAGTCGCACGTGCGCGACAGCGGGTCGAAGCCGCTCTCGCGCAACGACGCCAGCTGGTACTTGCCGTCGCGGTCGGTGAAGTAGGTGAAGAAGAAGAACGACAACCAGTCCGGCGTCTGCTCGTTGAAGGCGCCGAGGATGCGCGGGTTGTCGAGGTCGCCCGAGTGGCGCTCGAGCATCTCGTCGGCCTCGTCGCGGCCATCGCGTCCGAAGTAGCGGTGCAGGAGGTACACCATCGCCCACAGGTGGCGGCCCTCCTCGACGTTGACCTGGAACAAGTTGCGCAGGTCGTACAGGCTCGGCGTGGTGGTGCACAGGTGGCGCTGCTGCTCGACCGACGCGGGCTCGGTGTCGCCCTGGACGACGACGAGGCGGCGCAGCTCCGAGCGGTACTCGCCCGGCACCTCCTGCCACACCGGCTCGCCGCGGTGGTCGCCGAACGCGATGCGGCGGTCGGCTTCCGGTTCGGCGAGGAAGATCCCCCAGCGGTAGTCGGGCATCTTGACGTGGCCGAAGTTGGCCCATCCCTCCTGGCCGACGGAGATCGCGGTGCGCAGGTACACCTCGTTGTCCTGGAACGCGACCGGACCCAGCTGCCGCCACCAGTCGAGGAACTTCGGCTGCCACGTCTCGAGCGCCCGTTGCAGCCGGCGGTCGCTCGACAGGTCGACGTTGTTGGGGATCTTGGCGTCGATCTCGACGGCTTGCATGGGCGTCAGACTCTCCCTCTGTCGTATGTCGCTCGCGACCCGGTGCCGTAGCGTCGCAACGCTCCGTCGGGGCCGACCGCGTTCGGGCGCTGGAAGATCCAGTTCTGCCATGCCGACAGGCGCGAGAAGATCTTGGTCTCCATCGTCTCCGGCCCGACGAAGCGGTGGTTCGCCTCCATGCCCGTGAGCGCGTCGGGCGAGAAGCTGTTGCGCTCCTCGAGCACGAGTCGGATCTCGTCATGCCAGTCGATGTCGTCGGGCGTGAACGTCACGAGTCCGGCCGCCGACGCCTCGTCGGCGAGCAGCTCCTTGCCGACCGCGGCCAGCGCCACCTCGAGCGCACCGTCGTCGCCGTAGAAGCGGGTTTGCAGGCGTGACAGCGCGTTCGACATCGGGTGCCGTCCGACGCTCGCCTCGGACAAGCGCAACGCCGCGGGTGGGAGGTCGGGGTCGTCGGTGTCACTCCAGGTGCCGTCGAGCATGTATGTGCGGTCCGCCGCCAGCACCAACTCGGCGAGCGTTCCGGCGAAGCAGCTGCCCGGCTCGACGAGGGCGATGATCGTGCGCGCCGAGAGGTCGAGGCGCTTCAACGTCCGGGTCCAATACAACGACACCTCGCGCACGAGCCAGTCGCCGTCGTGGCTCACGAGCAGCGACTCGGCGCCGATCACCGCGTCGACCTCGCCGCGGGCGTGAAGTACCCAGGTCCCGACGTCGGTCTCGTTGAACCGCAGGTGCAATATCGCATCGTCGAGCTCGCGGGCGACGGCAATGATCCACGCATCACAGCCGGCCTCCACCAACTCGGCCGGCGTGACCGGCTGCGGTGTGGTCGGCCCACGAACTGTGATGTGGGCGGCACCGAGCTCGCGGTCGAGAGCCACGTCGACGTTGGGATACGAGATCGTGTCACCGTCGATCGAACGTTCCAGTGCGGCAAGCGCGATTCCGGCGCCATCACTCGGACGATCCGAGTCGTCGGCGCGGGCGGCGGCCCGTTCGGCGACGTGTTCGGTGAACGCGCTCCGCGGCGCCATGGAGTCGACGAGCTTCCACTCGACCGCTTGGCGACCCTTGACGCCCTCGGCCCGCGTGGCGAAGACGTCGGCGAGGTCGCGGCGCACGTGACGCTTGTCGACGACGCGCGTCAGCCCACCGGTGCCGGGGAGCACCGCCAGCAGCGGGATCTCCGGCAGCGAGACGGTGCTCGACCGGTCGTCGACGAGCACGATCTCGTCACACGCCAAAGCCAACTCGTAGCCGCCTCCGGCCGCGGTGCCGTTGACGGCCGCGATCCAGACCTGTCCGGAATGGGCGGTGGCATCCTCGATCGAGTTGCGGGTCTCGTTGGTGAACTTGCAGAAGTTGACCTTGTGGGCGTGCGTCGACCCCGCCAGCATCTGGATGTTGGCTCCCGAACAGAACACCTTCTCGAGCCCGCTCGTGACGACCACGACTCGCACCTCTGGATGCTCGAAGCGCAGGCGCTGCATCGCGTCGTAGAGCTCGATGTCGACGCCGAGGTCGTACGAGTTGAGCTTGAGGTCGTAGTCGTCGCGCAGCCCGCCGGCCGGATCGACCTGCATCGTGAGCGTGGCGGTCGATCCGTCGACGGCGAGTCGCCAGTGGCGGTATGCATCCGGGCTCGTCCGGAAGTCGATCAGCGCAACCGTTTCGATACGGCACATTCTACAACTCTCATGAATTCCGTCAATGACTTGTAGAGCGTCGATCGCCGTAGTACAAAGCAGTGACGTGACCGCAACGTCACCCGGGCAACGCGCGGGGACCAGCGCCAAGGCGCTGCTGCTGACCATCCTCGGCGAATTCGTCCTGCCACGCGGCGGGAGTGCCTGGACCCAGTCGCTCGTCGACGGACTCGGCACGCTCGGTGTCGCCGAGCGCAACGCCCGTCAGGCGATCGCCCGCACCGCCGAGCAGGGGTTCGTCGAGAGCGAACGTGTCGGCCGCCGGGCGAAGTGGAGCCTGACGGCGCACGGACGGGAGCTGCTGACGGTCGGGACGGAACGGATCTACGGGTTCGGCACCGACGGCGACAACTGGGACGACCACTGGTTGGTCGTGCTGTGCGCCGTACCGGAGGACCAGCGCGCCAAGCGCCACCATCTGCGTAGCCGGCTGGCGTTCGCCGGTTTCGGGTTCCTGACACCCACGGTCGCGATCAGCCCACACACCGACCGGGAGGAGGCGGCCAACGCGGTGCTGCGCGACCTCGACCTGGTCGCCGCCGGCGCCGTGTTCCACGCCGAGGCCGGCAGCCTGACGCCGGTGCACGATCTGTTGCGTCGGGCGTGGGACCTCGATGCGCTCGCCGACGAGTACGAGGCGTTCGTCGCCGCCTTCGCCGGACGGCGGCCGGTGTCCGACGACGAACGGTTTGCCGCGCTCGTCGCGCTGGTCCACGCATGGCGCCGGTTCCCGTTCGTCGACCCCGAGATCCCCGAGCGACTGCTCCCCCACCGCTGGCCGGGTCGGCGAGCGAAGCAAACGTTCGACGAGTGCCACACCGCGTGGTCGGCAGGCGCGAACGCGCTGTTCGACATGTTCGAGGAGACGAACAGCGACACCCAAATCGGTCCTGATTAGGGTCGACGTCGATGGTCGATGACGTGCGCGCCGCCAACCAGGCGTTCTACGACGCCCACGAGCAGCGCGACATGGATGCGATGCGCGAGGTGTGGGAACACTCCGACCGGGTGGTGTGCGTGCATCCCGGTTGGCCGATCCTGCGGACGTGGCGCGTCGTCGAGGAGTCCTGGCGTCGCATCCTCGAGGGCCCCGGTCGCAACCAGTTCATCGTCACCAACGACGTCGTCGCGGTGCACGGCGACCTGGCGTGGGTCACGCTCGACGAGAACCTCGTCCAGGGGGCGTCGACCGGCACCGTCGCCGCGACCAACGTGTTCGCGCATTCGAACGACGGCTGGAAGATGATCCTCCACCACGGCTCCCCCGTGATGACCCGCTGACCCCCGGCTTCGTCGCCAGCGCGTCCGTCGTCGTTTTGGCAGGCTGTTCACCGTGAACGACGAGGTGGTCGGCGATGCTGCGATGGAGTTGGTCGACATGCGGGCGAGCCGTCGGGTGGTGCCCGACCTGCCCCTGCCTCTGCGGCCCCAGACGCTGGCCGACGCCTACGCCATCCAGGATCGTGTGGTCGCCGCCCTCGTGGCACAGGCCGATGGCCGGTCCATCGGCTACAAGGTCGCGTGTACCAACGAGATCGCGCAGGCTGCTCTGCAGATCGATCGCCCGGTGTTCGGCCGACTGATGTCGCAGAGCACCTCGCC
>DATMDV010000053.1:0-15724 GCA_035557475.1 Ilumatobacteraceae bacterium | reverse complement strand
GAGCTGCTGGGCCTGCTTCTCCACGTCCTCGTCGTAGCTGGCTGCCGCATCGGCGGCGCTCTTCAGACCCGAGCCGACCTCGACGGTGATGAACTCGAGGTTCGGTCCCTTGACCGGCGAGAGGAACTCGAGTGCCGGGCCGGCTTTGCCGGCATCGACGTACGCCTGGAGGTCCTTGATCGCGGGAAGGACATCGTCGGGCAAGGTGGCCCCCTCGACGAGATACGGACCCGCCGGAGGTGACCCAGCCGTCATCGCCTCGGTCCCCGGTACGGATGCGACGAAGGCGAGGAACTGCTTGGCCTCTTCGGGATGATCGGTGTTGGCGGCGATGTAAGCACCCGCGGGTTCCCACAACGTGAGTCCGTTCGTTGCCGCGTCGTCACCGGGCTGGGCGAAGAAGCCCAGATCCTGCGCGGCCTCCTCGTTCAACGCGGCGATGGCCGAGACCGCGAACGTCAGCATCGGATAGTGCGCGATCTCGCCGTCGGCCAGCATCTGGAGCGCGTCCTCGTACGTGGCCGAGCCGTAGTCCTCGTTCCACCAGCCCTTGTCGAAGCCCTCTTGCAAGTGCTCGAAGCCCCTGACTGCAGCGGGTGTCGTGGCGTACTTCACCTTGTTCGCGGTGTAGTCCTCGGCGAACGTCGGCTCGGCCTGGGCGACGTTGTAGAAGTCGGCGAGCACGAACAGCTGCGAGGTCCACGTGGATCCGGCGGCATACGAGGCGCCGACCGGCGTGATGCCGGCGGCCAGCAGCTTGTCGTTGTTGGCGGCGAACTCCTCCCAAGTCGTCGGGACCGAGAGCCCGTTCTCCTCGTAGATCTTCTTGTTGTAGAAGATGCCGCCGCCCATGCCCGTGCCGAACGGGACACCGAAGACCTTGTCGTTCTGGGTCACCGACGGGAAGAACGCGTCGACGACGTTGTCGAGCATTGGATCGCCGGTGAGATCGAGAATCGACTCCTCGGGATTGAGCGCCTGGAGGAGTGAACCGGAGTTGTAGAAGAAGACGTCGGACATGCTCTCAGTGGAGAGCCGGGTCTTGACGATGTTGTCGCCATCGCCGCCACCGGGACGCTGCTCGATGTCGAACGTGATGTTGGGGTGCAGCTCGGTGAAGGCTTGCGTCAGTGCGTCGGTCTGGGCGACGGTCACCTCGGTGTTGTCGATCAGCAGCGTGAGTGTTACGTCTTCGCCGCCACCCTCGTCGGCCGGGGCGGTGGTCCCGTCCGTCGGTGCGTCGGTTGGGTCCGCGGGCGCGTCGGTTGCATCCCCCGATGCAGCGTCGTCATCATCGCCGCACGCCGCAGCGAGCAGGCTGAGGCTGGCGACCAGGGTGACTGCGCTTCTGAGCGTTCTCTTCATCGATGTTCCCCCTCGGTCTGAGACGTCACACACGGTTGTGAAACGTTTCAATCCCTGTAGGTTACGTGACGTGTGACACAGACGTCAAGGCCCCGAGGGGGATTGATCAGGCTCGCCCGACGTCCCGTCCCGCCAGCGCGGCGGTCGTGGCACCCAGCCACACCGCGGACGGGGGCCACCGCGCTCGGGTGACTGAAACGTTCTTGGAACGGGTCAGCTTCAGCGCGCCGGATTCGGGGCTCGGACGCCGACGTCGGATCTGGTCATGCCGGTCGGAACGCTCCATCGCAAGCGAACGCCACCGGTGTGCTCGCTGACGATGTCGAATGTGCCACCGAGCTCTCGCGCGCGTGATGCGAGATTCACCAGACCGTGACCGGTACCACCGGAGTCCTCGGTCAGCCCGACACCGTCGTCGATCACCTCGAGTGTCACCGGATCGGTGGCCGAGACGTAGATCTGCACCGAATGCGCGCCGGCGTGGCGGGCGACGTTCGACAACGCTTCACGAAGCGTCGGGACGAGTTGGGCGGCGATGTCGTCGGAGATCGACTCGACAGGCCCGTCGAACTGCAGGCGCGGCTCGAACCCGAGCCCGGGGACCGCGTCGCTCACGACGTCGAGGATCTGGCCGCGCAGACCCCCGGGTGCGCTCCCCGAACCCTGCAGCGAGAAGATCGCCATCCGCAGCTCTCGGATCGTGTCGTCCAACGCATCGATCGTCGACTCGAGGCGCGGCCGGATTCGGTCGTCGGCCGCCGACACAACGGCCTGGATGTTGAGTCCGGCCGCGAACAACCGTTGAATGACCTTGTCGTGCAGATCTCTCGCGATGCGTTCGCGGTCGTCGGCGATGGCGACGACGCGCTCGGCCGCATGCAGTGCCTCGTGGCTGCGCTGCAGCTCGACTTCGGTCGCCAGCCGGGTGGTGATGTCGCGGGCGAGGGCGATGATCCACCGCGATCCACCGTCGCCGATTTGAACAGAGCGGTAGGTCTTCTCGACCGGGATCTCGGTGCCGTCCTTGCGGAGCAGCCGTGCCTGACGCACCATCGCCTGGTCCGGGCTGGACTCCACTGACTCGATGAACGCGCGGTACTCGAGCTCGGAGTCGTCCGGGTTGAGGTGCAACGGCGTCATCGTCATCAACTCGTCGCGGTGATATCCGACGAGTCGCACGGCGCCTTCGTTCACGTACGAGTACTGCAGGGTCGCGGCGTCGAAGATGAACACGCCGTCATCGCTGGCGTCGAGCGTGAGCAGCACCCGGTGGAGATGCTCCTCGGTGGCGACGCGGTCGGTGACGTCGCGAACCGCGGCGACGACGAACAGCTCGCCGTCACGGAGCAACGGCTTGAGGCTGATCTCGACGGGGAACTCGGACGCATCGGATCGGCGTGCCCGCAGCAGCAGCCCGGCACCCATCGCGCGCGGCTGCGGTTCCGCCCGGTAGCGCGTGCGGTGTGCACGATGGACGGCGCGTACTGCCTCGGGCAACAACACGTCGACCGACTGGCCGATGAGGTCGGCGGGTTCGTAGCGGAGCAGCGTGGCGGCCTGATCGCTCACGAACACGATCTCACCGGTCGCCGACGCCACCACCACACCATCGGGTGCGGCATTGAGTAATGACCATGAGTCTTCTGCTCCGAAGCTCTCCACGTCGGACAGCGCCCTCCCGGGTGTCGAGGTGCGGAAACCACCAAGCAGGCTACGCCGCGGGCAGCGCGGATCGGCGTTCGATGCCGGCCGGCACCACGGCTCCGGCGTGGCGCTTCGACGGCGGCGTTCCGGGCGAGAAGGCGAAGATCAGGCGGCGGCTGTGTGGTCGAGCGGCGCGACGGGGATCGCGTAGCCGAAGTGGATCAGATACGCCCGACCGCACTCCGTGCACCCGTGAAGGCCCGTCGAAGTGCCCTCCGGCTCGGACGCGGGCTCGAGTGGCCCCGCGCACCCCGGGCACATCGTGGTGAAGATCCCGGTCGACGTCACCGATCCTCCTTCGAATGAGGCAAGTGTCGATCCCGCGCTCTTGCAACACTTGATTCTGGTCGCGCGCTCCATGCTGCGTCCAGCGGTTCCCGAAGATCGGAGCTGTCCGTCGCCGCCGGCGGTGGGCCGGAGCCGGTCAGCGGCTCGATCGGGCGAGGAGCTGATCGACGACGACGATCGGGTCCATCGCTGCGATCCGCGCCACCGAGGCCGCGTGGCGGTCCCGTCGCATGGGCTCGAGGCGCCGTTCGCCCGGACCGAACGACGCCGATTCCGCGGGCGCGCCAGCGCTGTGAAGGATCCCCGTGGCGGCGCCATCGCAACGCGCGGCCGCGTCGAGATCACCGGCTTCGCACCAGGCCGCGGCCAGGATCCGCAGGACCGACGCTTGGGTGACCGGATCGGGGTACGACGTGGCCGTCAACCGCAGGGCCTCCAATGCGGCTCCGATCGCCGCCGACAGGCGGCCGCGTTCGATGTCGACGGCGGCCTGGATCTGGATGACCTTGGCGGCGAGCGGACCGATCGGTGTCGTGCGGGCGATCTCCATCGCCTCGTCCACCAGCGATTCGGACTCGTCGACACGTCCGAGCTCCATCAGGTTCTCGGCGATGCGGTTCAGCAGATCGATGACGACATAGCGATCGCCACCCAGCCGGGCGCCGGCGAGCGACTCGACCCCGAGCCGGACGGCCGTCTCGAAGTCACCGACGCGTGCGGCCACATACGCACCGAAGTCGCGGCTGAGCCCGACCACGGCTTGATCGGTCGACTCGCGCGCCAATTCTCCGACGCGTGCGGCCGCGTGTCGCGCACCGTCCAGATCGCCGTGATCGCACCGCCACGATCCCAGGTAGCACCAGCTGTTGATCAGCAGATGCGGTTCGACGCCTGAGGTGTTCTCGGCCAACTCGATGGCGCCGGACAGCAACGTTGCGGCGTCCGGCCGATTGACGATCGCCGCGAACTGTCCGAGGATCAGCTCGACGTGCGCTCGCGCGGTGCCGACGGGTCCGAGCTCGAGGACCGCGGTGCAGAACTGCAGGGCTTCGCCGATGCGACTGCCGAGGAGCCAGTACCGGCGAAGTGCGACCGCCAACCGTGCACCGGCGTCGGCGTCGCACTGGGCGATGGCTGCATCGCACGCAACCGTGACCGCGGCCGCGTCATCGAGGAGGCTCCCTTCCGCCCACCGCCCGCGGTGATCGACCTTCTCCACCAAGGGTCCAGCGACCGAGAGCACCGCCCGCAGGATCCGCTCGCCGTGGCCGTCGACCGTCGCGGCGCCGGTGAAGTACTCCGCCACCGGGATCGGCATCCGGTAGCGACCGGCGGGATCGGGACCGTTGACGAGGCTTGCGTCGACGAGCTCGTCGAGATGGTCCATGAGGGCGGGTTCGTCGCCGAACGTCTGCTCGATCAGGCCGAGCGAGATCGAACCCTTGACGACACAGAGCCCTCGGGCGAGCGCTGCGCCGCCGTCGGTGAGCAGTGTCGAAGTGGCGTCGAGCACGGTGCGCAGGCTGTGTTGCCGGTCGGGCAGGTCGACGGCGCCATGCCCGTCGAGCAACGCCACGCTCTGTCGCCGCAGCCGATCGAGCAGGGCGACCGGCGTGAGATGACCGAGCCGACCGGCCGCGACCTCGATCGCGAGGGGGATCCCTCCGGCGAGCTCGCAGATCTCCTCGATCGCGGCCTCGTGACCGGAGAGATCGATGTCGGCGCGGAATCGACGGGCTCGGTCGACGAACAACAGCCCCGCATCCGCGGCACCGGCGTCGGACGACGTCTCGAGCGGGCGGATCGGCATCACGTGTTCCGCGCGGATGCGGAGTGCGACCCGGCTGGTGACGATCAACTTGAGCCGCGACGTCGCCGACAACAGCGCGGCGACGGCGCCGGCGAAGTCGGCGATCTGCTCACCGTTGTCGGCGATCAACACCAGGTCAGGGTCGGCCTCGGCAAGGCTCATGGCAGCGTCCGGTCCGGCTCCGACCGATGCGGCCTCGCACATCCTCTCCATCGCGCCCGTCGCTTCCACTGCCGCGGCCAGGTCGGCGAACACGACGGCTCTCCCCGCCGCCAACAACCGCTGACCGACGGCGAGGGCGGTCGTCGTCTTGCCGATGCCGCCCAGGCCGACGAGCGTGATGAGCCGCGCATCGTCGCCCAGCAGCTCGACGATGCGATCGATCTCAGTAGTGCGTCCGATCATCCCGCTCGGAGGTTCGGGCAGACGCGCCGCCGCCGGTTCGGGTGTCTCGACGCTCGTGGCTCCGGTGTCGGCGCGGGTTGCGATCGGCTCCAGCGATCGATCGAGGATCTGCCGCTCGAGGGCGGCGAGCGTCAGCGGGGGATCGAGGCCGAGCTCCTCCACGAATGTCGAGCGCGCGCGTGAGAACGCCATCAGCGCGTCGTGTTGACGGCCCGCGTAGAAGAGGGAGCGCATCAGCAGTTCCCACGCCGGCTCGAAGAACGGATGGGTCTCGACCAGCTGTTCGGCTGCCGCCGCGGCTTCGTCGGAGCGTCCGAGCGCGCAGAGCGCGGCGCCCCGGTCGGTTGCGACGGAGAGCCCGGACGAGAGCAGCGACGCCCGAGCCGGGCCGACGAACGCGCAATCGTCCAGCCCGGCAAACGGCGTCGGATCCCACAGATCCCAGGCCCGTTCCAACGAGAGGAGCGCGCGTTCGGGCTCGAGAGCGCGGAGCGCCGACCGACCCTCCGCCGCATCGCGGTGGAACATCTCAATGTCGATGTCGTCGAGCGAGCCATCGAGCGCGTATGTGGAACCGGCTCTCTCGATGCTCAGTCCGGCGGGACGGAGCAACTTGCGCAAGGCCGACACGTACACCTGGAGCACGTTCGTGACGGAGTTGGGCGGATCGTCGCTCCACACCGCATCGATCAGGCGGTCGACGCTCACGGGTCGAGCGACGTTCAGTGCGAGCACCGACAGGACCGCCGCTTGGCGTGGCCCACCGGCCGACACCCGTCGGCCGTCGCACTCGACGGTCACCGCGCCGAAGAGTCGTACCACCGGTCCCGCAACCACGCTGCATTGTTGCGCACGGACGGTGCGACTGACGATGGCGACCGGATCAAATCGGGGCCGGTGAATTGAGTACTCTGATATTTCGCAGACACGATCCGCGCACAGACGGAGGGCAAGGCCGATGGCGACGTACGACGTGGTGATCCGCGGCGGCACAGTGGTCGACGGCACGGGGATGCCGGCGTTCCGCTCCGACGTGGCCGTCGCAGGCGGCCGGATCGCGGCGATCGGCGATGTGCCGGGCAAGGGAACCCGCGAGATCGACGCCGAAGGGCACGTCGTGTCGCCCGGTTTCATCGACGGTCACACGCACATGGACGCCCAGATGTTCTGGGATCCGCTCGGTACGTCGTCGTGCTGGCACGGCGTGACCACGATCGTGATGGGGAACTGCGGGTTCACGCTGGCTCCGTCGCGCGCCGGCGCGCGCCAACTCGTCATCGACAACCTCGAGAAGGCCGAGGACATCCCCGCCGAGGCCCTCGCGGCCGGTGTGCCGTTCGGGTGGGAGACGTTCCGCGAGTACCTCGACGTCGTCGAACGCACTCCGAAGGGGATCAACGTCGCGGTCAACCTCGGTCACTCGGCGCTGCGCACGTTCGTGATGGGCGAGCGGGCATTTGACGATCTGGCCACCGACGACGATCTCCAGGCGATGGAGCGCGAGTTGCTCGACGGGCTGGCGGCCGGCGCGGTCGGCTTCACCACGTCACGGAGCGAGCACCACTCCACCTCGGACGGGCGGCCGGTCGCCTCGCGGGTCGCCAGTTGGGGTGAGATCGAGCGTCTCGTCGCGGCGATGGGTGCCAGTGGGGGCGGCGTGTTCGAGCTCGCCAACGAGTCGGTGATGACCTCGTCCGACGCCGGTGCGCGAGACGAGGCGATGGCCCGGCTTGGCGCGCTGGCGCTCACCACCAGGGTGCCGGTGACGTTCGGCATCACGACCTACGGCGATCCGAACCGCTGGCAGGAGCTGCTCCGCCTGCTCGATCGGGCGGCGCTCGACGGCGGCCGCCTGTGGGGGCAGAGCAGCTGCCGTCCGTCGGGCGCCGTCTTCAACTTCGCCACGTGGCTGCCGTTCGACCGCCTGCCGGCGTGGGTGGAGGTACGGAAGCTTCCGTTGGCCGAGCAGGCGAACGTGCTGCGCGACCCGGACGTGAGGCGCCGGCTCGTCGAGGCTGTCGGCGACGGCACCTTCACGCTCGCCAAGGAGGCGGTCACCAAACCGCTGTTCGAGCGGATCGTCGTGATGCGATCGGGCGCGGCGTCGATGCCCTCGCTGGCCGCGGTTGCGGCCGAGCGTCGCGTACACCCCGTCGAGGCGATGATCGATCTCGGTCTCGAATCGGACTTCGCCACGTTCTTCTTCCAGATCACCAGCAACGACGATCCCGACGACGTGCAGAAGATCCTCGAACACCCACGCACGGTGATGACGTTCTCGGACGCCGGGGCGCACGTCAGCCAGATCATCAACGCCTCGTTGCAGACGTATCTGTTGAGCCACTGGGTGCGCGAGCGACAGACGTTCACGATCGAGCAGGCCGTGCGGATGCTGACCCTCGTTCCGTCGACGCTGTGGGGGTTCTCGGACCGAGGTCTCGTTCGCGAGGGCTTCGTGGCCGACCTCAACGTCTTCGATCCCGACGCGGTAGGCGCCTGTCTCCCCGAGGTCGTGCACGACCTCCCCGCCGGCGCCACACGCCTGATCCAGCGCGCCACCGGGTTCCTGGCGACAGTCGTCGGTGGGGCTGTGGTCTACGAGCGCGAGGAACACACCGGTGCGCTTCCCGGCGCGCTGATCCGCCGGGGTGCGCGCTGACAACGGACCACGGCGAGACTCGGGCGCTCGAACGATGCCGAGCCGTGATCGTGACCGATGCCGCGCGTCCGTACGAGTCGTTGGAGTCGTCCCTGACCCGGCGGTTGCGGGAGCTGGGAGTCGTCGACGTCGACGTCGTGACCGGCGAGTTGCCGCTGACGCCGCGAGGAGACGCCGGTCTCCAGGTCGTGATGGTCGGAGTGTCGGCTGGCGACCACGCGGTGCGACTGGCCGCATCCGACCGGCGTGTCGTCGCGTTGGCGCTGGTGGTGGAACCTGCCCACTCCGCGTTCGGCATCGAGCTGATCGGGGAATCGCCGAACACGGCGATCCTCACCGTCGCCGACCCGCGACGATCATCGTTGGACTCGGCGCTCGACGGACATCTCGCGTCGAGCCACGACGAATCGGAGATCTGGATCGGTCCCGTCGAGGACCCGACCCTCGGCGCACGGATCGCCGCATGGCTCGCCGAGCGAGTAGCGAGCTCGGCGGTCTCGGAGGAGATCGCGTTCGGGTCGACGGAGGGTTGGCTGCTGCACGGCGATCTGGTCGTCGCACGACGCGGCACGCCCGGGCCGGCAGTGGTGCTGATGCATTCGGCGCGCAGCGATCGCTCGGTCTTCGGACGGCTCAGCCGTCTGCTCGCCAAACGCGGCTTCACGGTGCTCAACATGGATTGGCGCGGCCGAGGACGGAGCACCAACAAGGGGCGGTTCAGCGATCTCAGCGACGAACAGCGCGCTGCCACGTCCGACGACGTCAATGCCGCGTTCGACGTCGTCGCGGCGCTGCCCGAGGTCGATCCGGCGCGCCTGGGCGTTCTCGGGATCGCACAGGGTGCCGGCTACGCCGCGGGTGGCGCACTTGGCGATCCCCGAACTCGAGCTCTCGTGCTGCTGACCGGCTTCCATGCGGCGGACGAACGTCAGCGCCGACTGCTCGTTTCCGGTGAGGTCCCGGTGCTGTACATCACTGGGACCCCACACCGGGTCACCACCGAGGCGATGCGATCGTTGTACGAGCAGACCCGACCTGGGCTGACGAGGTTCGTCGAATATCCCGAAGGTGTGCTCGGCTATCAGCTCTTCGACCTTCATCCCGACCTCGAGCCGCTGATCGTCGGCTGGTTCGCCGAGGTGCTGGTGCCGTGAGTGCAGCGACCCGCGGCGGCGACGTCGAGGTCGAGCTCGTCGCTCGTGACGGCTGGCGCCTGGCCGGGCTGATGCGCCTTCCACCCGACGTCGGTCGTGCGCCGGGCGTCGTGCTCGTGCACGGCTCGCACCACGAGCGCGACGCGTTCACGTACGGAGTCGGTCTTCCCGAGCTCCTCGCCGACCGGGGGATGGCATCGCTGCGCTTCGACATTCGGGGTCGTGGCGCGAGCCACCACGGTCATGATTTCCACCGGATGGCAGCGTTGGAACGGCGCGCCGTTGCCCTCGACGTGGCGGCCGCGCTCGATCATCTGGCGTCGAGTCCGGACGTTGCCGGCGACCGACTCGGGTTGATCGGCGAACAGGACACCGCGGCAGCAGTTGTCGCGGCCGCCATCGACCCGCGAGCCGCGGCGCTCGTCTTGTTGTCGCCACGGTTGCCGTCCAGCGCGCTCGATCATCTCCGATCGAGGTCGATCCCGACGTTCGGACTGGTCAGCAACGAAGACCGCGAATCCCTGCGGGCGACGGCGACCGCTTTCCTCGCCGCACCGCACGAGCACCGCCGACTCGAGGTGTTCACCGGGCTCGGGTTCGGAACCACGATGTTCATGGCGAGACGGTTCGAGCAGTCGGCCGAGGAACCGTTGGAGGAGATGATCGCCGACTGGTTGGCGCAGGAGCTGCAGCTGCCCGACCGCGCGGGTGACGAGCGGTGAGTCGTCGGCGAGGTCACGGACGGGCGGGGATGGGCGCGTTGCTGCGGGCGATCGCCCGCTCGTCGGTGCCGAGGTAGCTGGCGATGACCTTCGGGTCGGTACGCACGCTCGCCGGGTCGCCGTGGGCGATCACCACGCCGGCCTCGAGGCAGTAGACGTGGTCGCTCATCGACATGATCAGCGGCATGTCGTGCTCGATGACGATCATCGACGCGCCCAGTTCACGGCGGATCGCGATCAGGAGCGGACCGAAGGCCTCGGTCTCGCGCTGCGCCAAGCCGGCGGTCGGTTCGTCGAGGCACAACACCTTGGCGTCGAGTGCCAGGAGGCAGGCGAGCTCGACGACGCGGCGGGTGCCGGTCGAGAGGTCGGCGATGAACTCGTCGGCGTACCTGCCGAGCCCGAAGAAGTCGATCAACTGGTCGGCTTCCGTGCGCCGGGTCCGCTCGAGCACCCGGGACCGTGGCAGCCCCAACGCCGTGGCGATGAACGGCGTGCGGCCGCGCGCCTCGAGCGCGACCTGGATCGTCTCGCGTACCGTGAGCTCGGGAAACAGCATCGCCGCCTGGAACGTGCGGCCGAGTCCGAGCCGGGCACGCTCGGGCACTCCCGTGCCGGAGATGTCGGTGCCGAGCAACTGCACCGATCCCCGCGACCTGACGTAGCCACCGATCGCGTTCATGAACGTCGACTTGCCGGCGCCATTGGTGCCGATCAGGCCGACGATCTCGCCGCGTTCGACGCGCAGACTCGCATCGATGAGCGCCTTGTTCCCTCCGAAGCTCACCGACACGTCCTGGGCGAGGAGGACCACGGGGATGGGGCCGGCCTCGGCGGCGGCGACCGGCCGTGTCGAGAGCGACGCAACCGGCGTTGCCGCGGTCGCGCTGTCGGGTTCGGGGACCCGGCGAGCTGCCCAGTCGAAGACCAGCTTCCTGACGGCGTACCCGATCTGGGCGAAACCGCCGGGGAAGTACATCACGATCACGAGCAGGCCGATGCTCGACGTGAAGAACGGCACCAACTCGTTGTCGGGGAAGAACGCGGGCAGTCCGATGATCCACAACGCACCGACGATCGGGCCCACCACCGATCCGATGCCGCCGATGACCACCATCCCGACCAACTGGAGTGAGTCGTCGACGAGGAAGTAGCGCTCGGTGAACGGGATGTTCTGCAGCAGGCCGGCGAGCAACGCCCCGCCGACCGCCGCGATGCCGCCGGCGAGCGCGAACGCGACGAGCTTGGTACGGCCCGGCACCACCGTGTAGCCAGACGCCGCGTCGGGGTTGTCGCGAACTGCGATCGTGGTCCGGCCGATCCCGCTGCGACGCAACCTGGCGATCACCGTGAAGACGACGACGAGCGCGCCGAGGCACACGTAGTAGTACGCGCGTTGCCCCCCGAGATCGAGGCCGAACAGGGTTCCCCGCCGGAACGACACCGACGTCGGGTTGCCGTCGCTGAGGATCGGTCGCCGGTACAGGTACTGCTGGGCGGCGACCGCGAACACGAACGTGGTGACGGCCAGGCGCAGCCCGCGCACGCGCAGCGCTCCGAGCCCGATCACGACGGCCAAGATCGCGACGATGACGGCCGCGATGGGGATCGACACGAGGAACGGCAGTGCCGGCGCGCGGAAGTCGATGAACCAGACGTCGAACTCGAATCCACGGGTCAAGGACGCGGCGACGAGGGCGCCGAGCCCGGCGAACGTCATCTGCGACAGCGACAACTGCCCTGCCCAGCCGGTGATGACGGTCAACGACATGGCGCAGATCGCGAACGCCAGGATGCTGGCGTAGAGGAGATGGCGGCTCGGACGCGTGATGATCAGCGGCAGGAGGACGGCGCCGGTCAGCACGATCGCACCGACGATCAATGGCATGTGCCGGATCCACCAGATCTGCTTCACGCGTTCCGGCGGACGCCGCACCTTCGGAGCGAACGCGAACACCCCGTCGTCGGGATTCGCGCGACTCTGCACGTAGACGACGACCAACACGAGGACGAAGCCGATGAAGTCGGCCAGGCCGGGCTCGGCGAGGAAGTTGAACCGCAGCACCGCCTCGCCGACGCCGATCAGGGCGCCGAAGATCAGGGCCCACTGGAACGACCGCATGCCGGCCAGGACGAACGCGACCATCGCCCGCGCGAGCGTCAGCGGTCCGAGGTTCTCGAGGCCGCCGACGCTTCCACCCTGAGCCGACAGCAGGATGATCGACAACGTCGAGAGGAAGCCGGCAACGGTCCAGACGAACGTCGACACGACCTTGGGGTTGACCCCGGACAAGCGCGACAGCGAGGTGTTGTCGGCCGACGCCTCGACGGCCTTGCCGAACGTCGTGCGGTGCAGCATCCAGCCCAGGCCGATCGCCACGAGTGGGACGACGACGATGATGCTGACCTGCGGACCGGTGACCCGCAACCCGAAGACGTCCGTCCAGACCGTCGAGACGGCCGTCGGGTACTTCTGTCCGGGAGCGTCGATCTCGGGGTACGACCGGCTGATCCCCTGGGCCAGCTGGGCGATCCCCACGGTTGCGACGAGCACGATCACACGCGGGGAATGGAACAGCCGTCGTATCACGGTGAGCTCGACGATCGCCCCGAGGAGCGTCCCGGCCGCGATGCACAACGCGAGCGCGGGCCAGAACGGGAATCCGTAGTTCAGGATCACCAACGGAAGCAGCGACGCGCCCACCAGCCCGAGGTTGCCGACTGCGAAGTTGACGACGCGGGTCGATCGGTACACGAGAACCATGCCCATCGCCAACACCCCGGTGACCAACCCGGTGATCACACCGTTGAAGATCAGTTGCGATGTGACCCAGGTCGCGAGCACTCCTAGCCGCCCTCGGCCCCGAGGAACACCGCCCGGGCGAGGTCGTCACGTTCGGCGAGCTCCGTCGCCGGGCCCTCGAATCGGATCCGCCCCTTTTCCATGAACACCGCGCGATCCGCGATGGCGAGCGCCACGTTGAGCGACTGCTCGACGATGATCATCGTCTGGCCTGCCGACTTGAGGGTCTCGATCATCTCGAGCAGCGACTGCACGACCGTTGGTGCGAGACCGAGGGAGAGCTCGTCGATGATCAGCACCTCGGGATCGTGCAACATCACGCGCGCCAGAGCGAGCATCTGCTGCTGCCCACCGGACAGGTCGGCCGCCCGTGTCGTCTGGCGACCGGCGAGGTCGGGGAACAGCTCCAACACCCGCGCGATCCGCCGTCGAACGTCGTCGGCATCACCTCGGTACTGGTAAGCGCCGACCACCAGGTTGTCGCGGACGGTCAGCGACCGGAACACCCCGCTCCCGCCGGGCAGCATCTGGATGCCCATCCTCGCTCGATGCTCCGGTGCGGTGAAGGTGACGGTGCGTCCGTTGAACCGCACGACACCGCGCTCGGGGGTGACGAGCCCGGTGATGACCTTGAGGATCGTCGACTTCCCCGAACCGTTGGTTCCGAGCAACGCCAACGTCTCGCCCTTGCGGACCTCGAACGCGAGATCGAAGAGGATCTGCACGTCGCCGTAGCTGAAGTCGATGTCGTGCACCTGCAACACCGGCACCGCGCTCGGGTCGGCGACCCGGCGGCGATGCTCGACCATCTCCTCGCGGAGCTCGGCCACCGTCAACGCCAGATCGCCGCGGATGAAACCGCCGCCGCGGGAGATGATCAAACCGCCAATGAGGTTGGCGGGGATGGCAAGCACGAACACCGCGGTGCGTGTCGAGTAGGCGTTCGTCAACCACGCCGAGAACAGCGAACCACCGATCGCCCCTACCAGGAAGATGTACATCGTGATCAGCGCCAAGCCGAGGCCGCGCAAACGGTACGGGACCACCGCTTGGATCAGCGGCGTGACCATGCTGAACGCGGCGACCGCGAGCAGGCTCTGCACCACGCCGACGACGGCGAACAGGACGATGTTCGGCATCAGGAACTGGATCGGGGTGACGACCGCCATCGGGATGATGCACCGCCCGATCGTCCGCAGCGAGCTGGCCGGATCGCGGCGGTACGACCGATCGAAGTGGCGCCCGAGGAACGGCAGGATGGCGAGGCCGCCGAAGCCGCCGATCGAGGTGACGACACCGCGGGCGAACGGGCCTGCACCGAATTCGTCCTCCATGAACAGGCTGGCGAGCACGGGAACCGTGAACAGGCTGAATCCGAGCGCGGCGAACCCGACGACCATCGACTTCAACGTGCGGATCCGCATCAGCCGGGCGAACGCGGCCTCGATCGAGATCGGGGCCGCCTCGGGGTCTTCGATCACCTCCTTCAGGACGTCCTTCTTCTCCCACTGCCCGCGCGGTGGCTCGGGGATCCGGAACGCCAGCACACCGAAGATCGCCACCGGCACGCCGAGGAGCAGGAACGGGACCCGCCATCCGAACAACACCGCCAGCCCACCGACGATGAGCGGGCTGATCGCGCCGACCGTTCTTCCGACCATCGAGGTCGTTGCCGCGATCCGTCCCCGTAGCGAGATCGGGTAGGTGTCGGCGATCAGCGAGCCGTGCACGGGGAGCGTGTTGGCCTTGGCGATGCCGGCGCCGAACCTCACCCAGAACAGCATGAACGCGCTGACCGCCAGCCCCGACAGGAACACCATCGCGCTGAACACCAAGCTCGCGATGCCCACGATCGGTGCCCGCCGATGTCGATCGGCGAGGTATCCCATCGGCACCGCACCGAGCACGAAGAACGCCGCCGACGCCGATGTGATGAACACGATCACCCCGTCGCTCACGCCGAACGCGTTGCGGATGTCCGGGGCCAGCACGGTCATGGTGGCGCCCTCGAGCTCGTCGAGGCTGTTGAGGATCAACAGGACCATGAACGTGAACGAGCCAGTCTTCGCGAGACCGACTCGAAGGCTCGTGTCGTCCGTCCCCCCGACGCCTGGGAGCAGATCGTCGGCGACGATCAGGTCGTCGTCATCGTTGATGCGGCCGCGATCCTCATCGAGGATCGCGGCCGCCAACGAGGCGGTGGTATCAGCCAATGTCCACGAACTCGCCGGCGATGAAATCCTGCTGTGTCGAATCCCAGCGGAACAGCGTGACCACGTCGTTGGCGTCCCACTTGTCGGCGCTCAGCGACGCGAAGGGAAGCATGGCGATGTCGAAGGAACCGACGTCGCCGACGGCCGCGGCGAAGCTCTCGGTCGTCAGGTCAGGCCCCGCCGCTTCGGCGATGAGGGCGAAGGTGCCGATCTGCTGGCACGTGCGAGCGATCCTGATGAGGTTGTCGAGCTCGTCCTCGGTCGGGTAGAAGACCGCCGGCTCCTCCGGGTGGTTCGTGTCCCACCGCTCCACGCACGTGACGGTGGGCTCGTGACCCTGCTCGACGAGCAGTTCGATGGACGGCTCGGCGACGACCAGCGTTCGGGCGATCTCCGCCTCGGTGGCCCCGGAATCGAACCTCGACAGTGACAGGATCGAGGGTGTGCTCGTGGCGAACGTGGCTTCGAAGCCCGCCCGATTGGCGGCGGCGAGCTGACGATCGAGCCCGGCGGTGTCGAACACGAAGTCGACCCCTTCCGAGATCCACTTCTGGACGACGATGTCGAACTCGGCGGCGTCGGCGACCGCATCGTCGGTTGG
>DATMDV010000052.1:0-22282 GCA_035557475.1 Ilumatobacteraceae bacterium | reverse complement strand
TGATCTGGTGTGAGCTCGGGCCGTGCGTCGAGCAGCAGCGCCGCCGCACCGGACACCACCGCGGCGGCCTGCGAGGAGCCACTGCCGCGGAACAGCGTGTCGGAGACGAACCCCTCCGGATGCTCGAGGTCGACCCGGCTGAGCGGTGCCCGCAGGCTGTCGATGTGAGCCCCGGGAGCAGCCAGGTCGGGGCTGCGTGTGTTGTCGCCACTCGTCGCCCACGTCGGCACCGTGAACTTGTCGGCGCTCGTCGCCTCGGCCGCCGCGACCGACAGCACCCACGGGTCGATGGCGGGTGAGCTCAGGCGCCGCTCCCGGCGGCCATCGTTCCCGGCCGCTACCACGACCACGATGCCACTGCGCCAGGCGCGCTCCACGGCGAATGCGAGGGGATCCGTCGCGGCCGGCAACGTCGAGCCACTGCTGTACGACAGGTTCAGCACCTTGATGTTCAACTCGGCGGCGTGGTCGGTGACCCAGTCGACGCCGGCGATCACCTGCGTGATGTCGACGGCGCCCGAGTTGTCGGCCACCTTCACCGACACGATGCCCGCACGCGGCGCCACGCCGAGGAACCACTCGGGATGAGCGGCGGCCTGCGCCGGGTCGGCGCCAGGAGTGGCACCGGCGATGATGCCAGCCATGTGCGTCCCGTGGCCGAACGTGTCGATGAAACGCGCCTCCTCGATGCCGGCCTCAGCCGACAGATCCACGACGGCGACGACCTGGGGCGTGAGCGCCTTGATCGGTGCGACACCGGTGTCGATCACCGCCACGTTCACCCCGGACCCGTCGATCCCACGCAGCCAAAGCGCGCGCGCGCCGATCTGGTCGACGACGCGATACATCGAACCGAGCGGCAGATCGACCGCCGTGCTCGTCGCTGCGACCGTTGCCGCTGAGCGACTCGGTTTCGCCTCCGGCGCGCCGCTCGTCGTCGCGGCAAGCGCGAACGTGCCGGGCACAATGGTGCCAATGGTGAGTGCGAGGGCCAGACCGGGCCGCGTCAGTCGATTCGACACCATCGCGTCAGTTCTCCATCCTTGAGTCAGCAATCGCCGCATCCGTTGCGAACTCAGGACAGTGGGGACCACATGGGTGACGCGCCCGCCCCCCGAGCGGGATTGACCAACACTTGACGACGCAAGCACCCTCTGCGAGCCGTCGCCGCGGCCGCCGGTCGGCCCATGGAACCGCAGGTAGGTTGCCGCGGTGGACATCGAAACCTTGCGCCTCGGCGTGTACGAGAGCTTCCGCGACACCGGCACGGGCCCCGATCTCGCGAGCCTGGCGGTCCAACTCGGTGTCAGCGACGCCGAGGTCCGCGCCGGCCTCGACGAGCTCGCACGGGGGCGCCATCTCGTTCTCGACGGCCGCGGACAGATCGTCATGGCCCACCCGTTCTCGGCCGTCCCGCTCGGATTCTCGGTGATGGGCCGCTCCACGTTGTGGTGGGGAGGGTGCTGTTGGGACTCGTTCGCGCTGGCCCACCTCCTCGACGACGAGCCCGACGTGCTCGTCGCGACGCGCTGTCCGGGGTGCGATCGGGCCGGCGCGTGGGTCATCGATCGTGACCAGGCCCCCGACGGTGACTGGCTCGCCCATTTCCTGGTGCCGGCCGCGCGAATGTGGGACGACGTGGTCCACACGTGCAACAACCAGCGCTTGTTCTGCTCGGAGGCGTGCATCGACGACTGGCTCGCGCGGACCGGCCACGACCGGGGTTACACGATGAACCTCGACACGTTGTGGAGGCTGGCGAGCCGGTGGTACGAGGGGCGGCTCGCCCGTGGCTACGAGCGTCGAGATCCCGGCGAGGCGTCCGACTACCTGCGCGACGTCGGCCTCGTCGGCGCGTTCTGGGGAACCTGACGTCAGGCCGGGGAGTCGAGCAGGCCGTGACGGGATTACGTCGGGTGATGCAATACGGAAGGCCCGATGGGTCGGTCAGCGTGGTCCAGTACTCGTGACGCCGCACCCAGAACGTGCATTCCTGCTCGGCCCGACGCGTAGGGTTCGTCCGTGCTCGGCGAGCTCGACGTGCCTGCGCTGTGGCTGCGCGATGCGTGTTCGTGCAGCGAGTGTCGTGACGACTTCTCCGGCCAACGACTGCGCGGGCTGCTCACACTCGACGCTCAGACCTCCATCGCCTCGTGGCGCGATGACGGAGACGACATCGAGGTGACGTTCACGCCCGATGGCCATGTGTCGCGGTTCTCGAGGTCGTGGCTGACGGCGAACGCACCCGGGCGGACAGGTGTGTTCGACGATCGCAGCGAGCGCCATCGCCCGCCGTGGCACGCCGCCGATCTCGACGGGCGTCCGCCCGAGGTCGGCTGGGACGAACTGCGCAACGACGCCCCGCCACGAACCGCAGCGCTCGCCGCGCTGATGCGCACCGGCGTGCTGCTCGTTCGAGACGTGCCCGTCGAGCGCGGCACGGTGCTCACGGTCGCGAGGTCGTTCGGTCACGTGCGCACGACCAACTACGGCGATCTGTTCGATGTCCGCGTCGAGCCGCGACCCGTGAACCTGGCCTTCACGGCGCGCGCCATCGCCCCGCACACCGACAACCCGTACCGCGACCCGGTCCCAGGGATCCAGCTGCTGCACTGCCTGCAGTCGTCGTCGGGCGGGGGAGAGAACGTCCTGATCGACGGCTTCGCCGCCGCGGCGCTCCTCCGCGACGAGGATCCGCACGCGTTCGCCACCCTGACGTCGACACCTCGCACGTTCAGGTACGAGGATGCAACGACGTGGCTTCGCGCCAGCGGCCCGATCATCACGGTCAACACCGATGGTGACGTACGCGCGATCCGTTGGAACGACCGCTCGATCGAGCCGCCGGCGGTGGCGCCGCAGGACATCGCCGAGGTGTATCGGGCAACGCGACTGTTCGCGACCATCCTCGATCGACCCGAGCTGCACCTCCACGTGACGCTCGGATCCGGTGACTGTGTCATCTTCGACAACACCCGGATCCTGCACGCGCGAACTGCATTCGATGGGGGCGGTGGCGCGCGCCACCTGCAGGGCTGCTACGCCGATCTCGACGGACTCGCGTCGACGGTCGCGGTCCTCGAACGGCGGGGCGGATGAGCGCCCACCACCACGACGAGGCGTTGTTGTCGATCGACCGGATGTTCGTGTCGGCCGAGGGGATGGCGTACCTCGGCGAGGACGTGACGATGATCCAGCATCAGCTTCAGGCCGGCGCCCTCGCGAGCGCTGCGGGGTGCAACGACGCGCTCGTCGTGGCCGCCCTGCTGCACGACGTCGGCCACATGATCGGGCCGCAGGAGAGTGAGGTCGACGCCACCGAAGCGTTGGCCACCGATCGGGACGCCCACCACGACGCCGTGGGCGCGCGTTGGCTGTCGCACTGGTTCGGACCGCACGTCACCGAGCCGGTGCGGCTTCACGTCGCGGCCAAGCGGTTCCTCGTGGCGACCGAACCCGACTACGCCGCCAAGCTCTCCGCCGCGTCGGTTCACACCCTGCGCCTACAGGGCGGACCGATGACCCCGCAGGAGGCGCGTGACTTCGCGGCGCTCGAGTTCGCGCAGGATGCTGTCGCACTCCGCCGGCTCGACGAAGCGGCGAAGGACGCCTCGGTGGACGCACCCGGGCTGGACACGTACCGCGAACGTCTCGTGCGCCTGCTCGAGCGCCGCGGCTGATCAGGTGGCGCCGATCCGGCGCCACACCGTCTCTCCGTCGACCACCTCGGTCGTGGGCGACAGACCGGCACTGGCGGCAACGCGTCCCGAGGCGTGATGCGCGGGATGGATGTGGGCGGAGATCGTGCGCACGCCTTCACCGACGAGCCACTCGACGACCGCGGCCGCGCCCTCCGACGCGATCCCCTGACCCTGCCATGGCACGCCGACCTCCCACGCGACGTCGGCAGATGAGCGATCGGTCGCCACCGTCGCTTGCATCGCCCCGACCGCGAGATCGTCAGCGGCGAGGCGAACGACCCAGTTCAACCAGTGTTCCGAGCCGTCCGCGGACTGCCCGACGATCAGGTGTCGGTAGCGCTCGCGGAGCTGATCGAGCGACGGTGGACAGCCACCGGTGAACTCGTACATCCGCTCGTCGGCGAAGACCGTCACCATCTCCTCCGCGTCGTCGACGGCCAACGGCAAGAGGCGGAGTCGCTCCGTCACGATGGTCCCAGCGGCCGATCGCATCGGGGCCAAGTCTGCCTGACCCCAGAACCCCGGTTTGCGTCACCGCGATCGGCAACCCTCGCCGATCGCGGTGACACAAACAGGGGAGACGGGCAGTTGGGGTGTGTACTTACTTGGCGAGGCCGGCCGCGACGGGTGTGCGCTTCTTGCGAGTCTCGGGCCGCGGTGCCTGCTCGGGGAAGTACGCCATGACCGCGGCCAGGTGGCGGTCCATCCGGCGCGCCGCGGTCTCGGCATCGCCCGCGAGCACTGCTTCGGCGATCCGGGCGTGCACGCGGTGCACCTCGCTCGCGACCTCGGTGAGCGACCGCGACTTCGGTGCCTGCTCGCCCAGGACGCGGTTGATCATCTGCACGAACAGCCGCATCGCCGGGTTGCCGGTCAGGTCGGCGAGCAGCAGGTGGAAGTCGTGCGACGGGAGATCACCTTTGGGGCGCCCGGCGTGGCGCGTGCGGTTGATCCGCTCCTCCTCGGCGGCGAGGAACGCCTCGATCTGGGCGCGACCGTCGGCGTCGATCCGCTTCGCCGCAGACCGTGCGCACTCGACCTCGAGCGCCCGGCGGGCCTCGATCACCTGGTCTGGCTTGATGCGCTCGTAGCGCAGCTGCAACGACACGGCACGGACCATCGCGTCGAGATCGGGCGACGAGACCACCAACCCACCGCCCGGACCGCGACGCATCTCGGCGACGCCGTGGTGATCGACGATCCGGATCGCTTCACGAAACACCGCCCGGCTGACGCCGTGCTTCTCGAGCAGTTCGGCCTCGGAACCGATGACGGTGCCCACCGGCCACCCGGCGGCGATGATCTCGTCCTCGATCCGCTCGGCAAGGATCTCGCCGAGCTTGCGGGAGTCGCCCGCCTTCCTCATGGTGCGTCGCTCGACTCGCACGTCATCGGGCGAGCGTAGTTGAAAAGAGTGCCCTGAAGACGGTACGGGGTTGCATGCGGATCAGGACAGCAGGGCGGCGGCGTCGGGCCTGGTGTCCCAGCGGAACAGCTGCTCGGCGTTGCCGTGCGTCATCATCGCCACCTCGTCGTCGGGAACGCCGGGCAGCGACTCGGCGACCTCCTTTTGCGAGTGCGGCCACGGCGTGTCGGCATGCGGGTAGTCGCACTCCCACAGGATCCGGTCGACGCCGATGTGATGACGCGTCTCGATGCCGACGTTCTCGCCGATGAAGCACACCCAGACGTTGCGGCGGAAGACGTCCGACGGCCGGCTGTCGTCCATCTCGGACCAGTAGCGGTGTCGCTCCCACTGGCGGTCGGCGCGCTCGAGCGCGAACGGCACCCAGCCGATTCCGCCCTCCGACAGGGTGAACTTGATCGTCGGGAACGTCCGCGGGATGCGCCCCATGATGAGGTCGATGCACGTGATCCACGACGCCGTCGGTGCCAACGCGATGCCCTGGACGAACGGCGAGTCGGTGGAGGCCATGGGCACGACTCCGCTGGTTCCGATGTGCATGCACACCACCGTGTCGGTCTCGACGACGGCCTCCCACAACGGGTCCCAGTGATCGGTCGAGAACGACGGCAGGCCGAGCGGCACAGGGTTCTCGGGAAACGTCAGCGCCCGCGCCCCGCGGGCGGAGCAGCGCCGCACCTCCTCGGCCATCAGGTGCGGATCCCAGAGCTGTCCGATCACCATCGGGATGTACATCCCCGGCACCGACGCGCACCACTCGTCGATGACCCAGTCGTTGTACGCCTTCACACAGAGATCGGCGAGCACCTTGTCGTCCGACTTGAGGAACGTCACGCCGGCGAACCGCGGAAACGTCGGGAAGCACACGCTGCCGCGAACGCCGTCGCTCAACAGGTCCTTGGCGCGTTGGACCGGGTCGTAGCAGCCCTGGATCATGTCCGAGTAGCGCAGCGGGTCCATCGAGAACTCCTTGCGCTCCTTGCCGGCGACGGCGTTGAGACCCATCGTCGCGCCCCGCCGCCCCTCGTAGACCCAGTACTCGCGACCGTCCTCCTCGATCACGTGCGGCCCCGCCTCCTGGTGCTTCGCGGGCAGTCGATCGACCCACACGTTGGGGGGCTCGATGATGTGGTCATCGACGCTGATCAGGTCGTACTGCATCGACGCTTCCTTTCGCGGGGATGGAGTGGCGGATGCTGCCAACGTACTCCGCCTCGGAATAGAGCATACTCATCTCCTCGGAGTTGTCTAGGATGCCGAACGATGAACGCGGCGATCGCGACCTCCGATCCGCGGGCGACGGCGGCAGGCGTTGAACTGCTCGCGGCCGGGGCGAGTGCGATGGACGCGGCCGCGGCCGCGGCGCTCGTGCTGTACGTCGTCGAGCCGCAACAGTGCGGGCCTGGTGGCGACGGCTTCCTGATCCACGTCGCACCAGGGGCCGACCCGGTGGCGATCGACGGATCGGGCGAGCTCCCGCTGGGCCTCACCGACGAGGCGCTCGCCGCCGCCGGACTCGACACGGTGCCCGCCAGGGGAGCTGCGTCGGTGACGGTGCCCGGCGCGCTCCGCCTCCTCGAGCACGGTCTGGCGACCTTCGGCACGCGGTCGTTCGCCGAGGTCATGACATCTGCCGTGCGTCACGCGACCGAGGGCTTCGAGGTCCGTCCGACACTTGCCTCGGCTTCCACACGCGCCGCGGCCGAGATCGGTGCCGACCCGGTCCTGGGACCGCTCTACGTCCCGGACGGCCGCCCGCTCGAAGTGGGCGACATCGTCCGCAACCCGGTACTCGCCGAGGTGCTGACGATGGTGGGCGAGGAGGGGACCGGCGTGCTCCACGGCGGCGCGCTCGGCGCGGCGGTGGCGGCGAGGGTGCGCGCGGGCGGCGGGTTCCTGACCGACGACGACATGGCCGCCCACCGAAGCGTTCCCATGACCCCGGTGTCGTCGCCGTTCCGTGGGAGCACCGTATGGGAGCTTCCGGCACCGACCCAGGGCCCGGCCGTGCTCGAGACACTGCGTCGCGTGGAGGCGGCTGTCGACTCGGTCGACGACTGGCGCGTCGTGATCGACGCGATGCGCGAGGGGATGACGGCGGCCGGGTTCGACCTCGCCCGGATCGGGGTCAGGCCGAGTCCGGCGAGGGGCGATACCACCTACATCGCCGCGATCGACAGCGCTGGGAGGGCGGCGTCGCTGATCACGAGTGTGTTCGGCGACTTCGGCTCCCACTTCGGCATTCCCGAGCTCGGCGCCCCGATGGGCAACCGGGCCACGATGCTGCGAGCGCTCGGGCGCCCGATGGACCCAGGTGCCAAGCCGCCGCACACGACGATCCCGGCGGCGGTCACCCGCGACGGTCGCTTGCAGTACGTGCTCGGGGTCGCCGGTGGCTTCATGCAGCCCCAAGCCCAGGTCCAGATCCTGATCCAACTGCTCGAGCGCGGCCTCGCGCCGCAGGCCGCGATCGACGAGCCCCGGTTCCGGCTCGGCTTCGGTGGCGTCCTCTCGCTCGAGCCGGGCCACGCGCTCTGCGCCGAGATGCCCGAAGAGGCGGCCCGTCCGCCGGGACCGGAGGGCTACGGCGCGGCGCAGGTCGCCGGCGTCGTCGCCGGCCGTGTCGTCGCCGGCGCCGACCACCGCCGGAACGGCGTGGCGATAGTTATTGACTGATCAGGACGCGTCGGCGTCGAGATCGAAGCCCGCCTTGCGCACGAGCTCGAACACCTCGACCCGGTAGCTGCTGTAGACCTCCTCGACGCCGCGCACGTGGGTGCGCTGGTGGTCGGGATGGTCGCGCCACGCCGCGACCGCCTCCTCCGACTCGAAGCGCATCATCCCGATCGTCTCGCCAGGACCGCCCTGGAACGTCTCGGTACCGATGAACCCCGGGGTGCGGGCGGCGAGATCGTCGAGGAGATCGGTCATCTCGGCGTGGTCGCGCTCGTACTCCGGTGCTCGCACGACGGTGCGATAGACGATCATGATCACGGGTCTCTCCAGTCGTTGCAGGTCGATCGATGGGTGGCGTCAGATCCGGTACACGCGGTCGGCCGTGCCGTGCAGCACGTCGTCGCGATCGGCGGGTGGGAGCTCGGCGACGATCGTGCGGTAGGCGTCGACCAGCCCGTGGTACGAGCCGTAGAGCCGATCGATCGGCCAGTTCGTGGCGAGCATGCTCCGGTTGGGACCGAACGCCTCGATCGCCGCCAGCACCCACGGGCGGATGGTCTCGGTGCTCCAGCCGGGATCGGCGCTCGACGCGATCGCCGACACCTTCACGACCACGTTGGCCGCGGCGTCCGCCAGCCGGGCCAGCGCCGACGACCATCGCGCGAGGTACTCGGACGAACGCTCGAGAGGTTGACCGGCATGGCCGAGGACGATCGTGACCGCCGGCCAACGTGCTGCCAGCGACGCGATCGAGTCGTAGTGCTCGACCGGCACCATCAGCTCGACGGACGCAGCGTGGTCGGAAGCGGCATCGAACGCGAGCGCCACCTCGGCGGGCTCGACGGCGCCCTGCACCGAGAGGTCGCGGACACCGCGAAAGCGCGGCGATGCGGCGTTGGCCTCGATCGCCGACGCGGCGCCTTCCTCGCGGATCCGGCAGCCGGCGACGATCGCATTCGGCCAACCCTGCTCGGCGGCGAGCCCATCGAGCCACGCCGACTCGACGAACGGGTCGGCCGTCGGTGCCGCGCACTGGATGTGCACGACCTTGGTCGGTGCGTTCGTTCCCGCCTCCGAGCGCAGCTCGGCCGGCGTGTAGCGAGGTGCGTCGAGGCGCTGCGTGCCCTTCAGCCGTGGGTGCTCGAAGCCGGGCTCGAGGAACAGCCACCGCAACTCGGGCTGCCCATGGTCCCAGAAGTGGACGTGGGCGTCGGTGAACCGCGGTTCGGTGTTCTCGTCGTCCGTGATCGGTGCCATCGACGGCTACGAGAGGACGCGGTGACCGGGCGTGAACGTGATCGGCATGGCGAACGTGCCGTACGTGACCCCGATCGTCTCCGCCCGAACCAACCGGTCGTGGTCGACCTCGTAGTCGGGCATCCGCCGCAGCACCGACCGCAAGGCGACGTTGATCTGGCGGCGTGCGAACGTGGAGCCGAGGCAGCGATGGGCGCCGAGGCCGAATGACATGTGGCGGTTCGGGAACCGGTCGAGCATCACCTCGTCGGGGTGCTCGAACACGTTCTCGTCGCGATTGCCCGACGCCCAGACGAGCAACAGCCGCTCACCCTCGCGCACGAGGTTGCCGTCGACCTCGACGTCGCGCTTGGCCGTGCGGGCGAGCGCGAATTGGGGCGCCTCGAAGCGGAGGAACTCCTCGACCGCGGTCTGCAACAGGTCGGGCTCCTCGATCAGGCGCCGCCGCGCGTCGCGATTGCGGTCGAGGTAGATGAGCGCGCTGCTGATCGCCGAGCCGGTGGTGTCGAACCCGCCCTGCATGGTGAGCATCACCATCTCCTGCACAGCGTGATCAGTGACGGGCTCGCCGAACGCCTGCGCCTGCGTGAGATAGGTGATCATGTCGTCGCGCGGCGACGCCTTGCGTTGCTGGATCGCGTCCTTGATCGTTCCGACGATCCACGCCAGCTCCTCCATGACGCCGGCGCGCGCTGGGTTGTCCTGGCGCAGGAAGACCGTCTTGTGCATCGGATCGGCATAGCGCCGCCACTCGTCGATCGGGAGCCCCAGCTTGTGGAGGGTGGCCATCACCGGGAGCGGGTCGGCGAACTCGTGGACGATGTCGGTCTCCCCGACCTCGATGAAGTCGTCGATGCAACGGTTGGCGTAGTACTCGATGACCGGCGTCAGCCGTTCGACGGCGACGGGCGTGAACAGCGGTTGCATGATCTTGCGGTACTCGATGAACTCCGGGGCGTCCATCTCGATCGGGATCGACTTCTGGTGGACGTTCTTCTTCGGCGGGATGAGGATCGTCTCGGCCGACGAGAACGTCTCGTCGTCGTGGGCGACGCGCTTGATGTCCTCGTACCCGGTCACGACCCAGAACCCGCCGTAGGCGTCGCTGCGGGCGACGGGGCAGCGCTGGCGGAGATCGGCGAGGGTCGGCCACGGGTCGGCGGCGAAGTCCGTCGAATGGTGGTCGAAATGCACCGATTCAGCCGGCTCGGCGTGCTCGTTCACCTGTGCCATGCGTCGAGAATACAGCATACTGAACTCTGGTACCTGCGTCGACCAATGGTTGCGCGGCGCAGACGTTTGTCTGTATGGTGCAGATAATGTCCGCGAACGCTCGTCCAGGATCCGGCCTCGCCGGTACGTTCGACGACTGGGACCCGCTCGACAGCGACCAGGGCGATCTCGAACGGCTCGACGCCGCGCTCGGGCGGATCCGCCGGCTGTGGGACCGACCGGAGGTCAAGCAGTGGTTCCAGGCCCGGCTCGACCTCGAGTCGGTCGACGCATCCGTGTACCGGACCCTGCGCGCGGTCCGCCAGGTCGCCGGCTCGGATCCGTCGGTCAACGGTGTGGCAGGTGTGCTCCGCGTCGACGCGTCGACGGCCAGCCGATTCGTCGAGCGCGCCGTCACCGCCGGATTCGTCAGCCGCTCGGTGGCACCCGACGATCGGCGGCGTTCGTCGCTCGAGCTCACCGCCGCCGGCAACGAGCGCTTGTTGGTGCTGCGCGACGTCCGGGTCAGGTTCCTCGCCGACCTCACCGCGGCGTGGCCCGACGACGACGTCGTCGCCCTGACCGGCCTGCTCGACCGGCTCGACGCCTCCGTCGGCCGACTCGACGACGTCGATGACGGCTGACACTCATGACCATTGACCCTGATGACGTCGACCCAGTCGGCGATCGCACCTGGAACGACGCGCGGGTGCGCACGATCTTCGCCGGCATCCTCATCGGGCTGTCGATCGCCGCCATCAGCCAGACCCTCGTCACGACCGCGCTGCCGACGATGGTCGGCGAGCTCGGCGGGTTCGACAAGCTCTCGTGGGTCATCAGCGCCTATCTCTTGACGTCGGCCATCGTCGTGCCGTTCGCCGGCAAGCTGTCCGACCTGTTCGGATCGACCCGGCTGTTCCAGCTGGCGATCGTCGTGTTCGCCGCCGGGTCGCTGCTCGCCGGGCTGAGCAACTCGATGGTGCTGCTGATCGTCGCCCGCGGGATCCAAGGCGTCGGCGGCGGGGCGATCATGACCGTTGCCTTCACGCTGGTGGCGCACATCGTCCCAGCCCGCGAGCGGGGGCGATACCAGGGCTACATCACGTCGCTGTTCGCGGTCACCAGCATCGCCGGTCCGCTCGTCGGCGGGTTCTTCGTCGACCACCTGACGTGGCGGTGGGCGTTCTACCTCAACGTCGCGTTGAGCGCGGTCGCGATCGTCGTCGTCCGCCGCAACCTGCCGCCCGACTCGTCCCGCCCGAGCAAGGGTGTCGATCAGCTCGGCGCTGCGCTCCTGGTCGTGACGTTGGTGAGCGTGATGCTCGTCGCCGTGTGGGGTGGCCAGCAGTACGCGTGGTCGTCACCGGTCATCGGCGCGCTGGCGATCGTCGCCGTGGTCGGCGCGGTGGCGTTCATCCGCTGCGAACGCGTGGCCGCCGAACCGATCGTGCCGCTCGAGTTGTTCCGGCACCGCGTGGTTCGAGTCGCGACGATCCTCGGTTTCCTGACCGGCGTCACGATGTTCGGCGTCATCGTGTACACGCCGACCTACCTCCAGGTGTCACTCGGTGTCAGCGCCACCACGTCGGGTCTGCTCCTCATCCCGCTGATGAGCTCGATCCTGATCGGCAGCACGTTCGGTGGGCGGGCGATGTCGCGTACCGGACGCTACAAATCGCTCGCGGTGGCGGGCTCGGCGGTCCTCGCCGTCGGCGCCGGGCTGCTCGCGACGACGGGTGTCGGTACGGCGTTGTACCTCCCCTCCGCCTACGTCGGGTTGGTGGGGCTGGGGCTCGGACTCACGCTGCCGGTGACGTTGGTCGCCGTCCAGCACGTCGTGAGCAAGGAGCAGCTCGGCGCCGCCACGTCGACCAACCAGTTCGCCAGGAAGATGGGGTCGACGCTCGGCGTGGCGGCGCTCGGTGGGATCTTCAGCGGACGGGTCAGCAGCCGCTTGGTCGGCGGCTCCAACCCACTGCCAGCTGGCACGACGCCCGACTCGGTGCTCGAGAGCCCGGCGGCGATCGATCAGCTCCCGGTGGCAACCGCCGACGCCGTGCGCAGCGCCGTCGCCGACGGATCCTCGCTCGTGTTCGCCGTGGCGTTCGTGATCGCCGTGATCGCCCTGGTGGTGTCGGTGCGGCTGCCCGACGACCGTCTCGACGACGACGATCTCGAGACCGCGGGCGATCGCACCCGGACCGCGGTCGACCAGTGATCCGATCAGTCGGGCCAGGGCGACGGCGACCACGACTGGCCGTGGTCGTGGCTGCGGTACACGCCCGAGCTGGTCGCGGCCAGCAGCGCACCAGACGGATGCGCGCACAGGTCGTAGACGGTCACGCCGTCGAGCCCGTCGCCGACGACCTGCCAGCTGAGCGCGGCGTCGTCGCTCCGCAGCAGTTGGGCGCCCGACCCGAGGTAGAGCCGGTCGGCGTCGTCGATCGCGAGGCAGTACATCTTCGAGTCGTCGAGGCCAGCTGGTCGCGTGGCCGTCCACGTCGCACCGTTGTCGGTCGAACGCAGGACGCACGATCGCTGGGCACCGGCGACCATCGTGCCGTCGGAGGTCTCGACGATCGCGTAGACGGTGATGGGGTCGTGCCCGGTCGACGCCCACGAGTGTCCGCCGTCGACCGATCGGTAGATCCCGCCGGTCTTCGTGCCGTCGACCACGTTTCCAGCGGCCGCGAACAGATCGCCGGTAGTCGTCGAACGCAACAGATCGAACACCATCGGGTGGGGGAGTCCGGTGTCGGCCCGCTTCCACTGTCCATCGCGGTGTTCGCGCCGCAGCACGCCACCGCCGAGCGTTCCCGCGAGCAAGCTGCCCGGCGCCGGTTCGAGCAGGCAGAACACGCGTTGGCCGTCGAGCCCGTCGCGGTGCCACCCGTCGCGCGGCGCGCTGGGGCGCGCCCGCAGACCGTCGTCGGTGCCGGCGAACTCACCACCCGTCGAGGCGAAGCAGAAGCTGTAGGCGTTCACTCCCGTGAGGCCAGCGGTCGAAGCCCACGTGGCGCCGGCGTCGGACGATTCGAACGTGCCGCCTTTGGCGCCCACCAGCGCGAACCCGTCGGCGTCGGCGGCCACCGCATACGCCTCGCCCACGGTGAGGCCGGTGTCGACCGGACGCCACCGCTCGGTCGCCAACTCACACGTCCAGACCCCGTCGTAGCTGCCCACCACGACCACGCCGTCGGCGGTGGCGGCGATCGAGAAGATCCGATGGTGCGCGAGCTCGACGCCGACCGGTGTCCAGCTCGCTCCACCGTCGTCGGACCGCACGACGCCGCGCCCGGTGCCCGCCAGCACACAGCCATCGGCGGACGTGAGCACGTGGACGGCAGGGTCCGGCAAGCCACCATCGAGCCGGGTCCACGTCGCTCCGGCGTCGTCGGACCGGTGGACGCCGTCGCCGCGTGTGCCGGCGAGGACCCGCCCGCCTTCGAGGTCCACGAGCGCAAACACCGAAGCGTCGGTGAGTCCGGTTGTCGCCCAGTTACGGTCACGGTCGAGGATCCAGACGCCGTCGCCGTCGGTGGCGACGAGGACGCGACCGTCCGCCATCGGGAGCATGCGGTACACGGCCGATCCGGGCCCGCCCGCGATCGCCGTCCACGGCAATGCGCCTCCGGCGCACGACGACACGCCTTCGCTGGTACCGACCATCAGCTGCGGCTCGGCCGTGACGGCGTAGGCAGTGGTGCCATCAGGTCCGAGACGTTCCCACGAGACGCCGTCGTCGGTCGATCGCATGACTCCAGCCGTGCCGGCCGCGGCGAGCAACGCACCGTCGGGTGTGGCCGCGAGACCGTTCACGTCGGCGCCACCGAACGTCTCGTCGACCGGCTGCCAGGTCTCGCCACCGTCGAGCGAGCGCGAGATCCCGCGCCCGCACGTGCCGGCGAGCACGGTGCCGCTCGGCGACACGAACAACGCGAAGAAGCGCGGCGGACCGCCACCGCCCGAAGCGATCCGATCACTTGTCGGCGCGGCACCGATGACGGGAGTTTCGATCATCCTTCCTCAAGTCGTAGCACCCCGATATTAGTATGCTCAATTAGTCAACGACGGCCGTCTGGTCGTGCGCCGAGCACGCCCTCGACGGTCGAACGACCACAGGAGACCACCTCATGAAGCACGGGTACCGGATCATCGACACCGACACCCACGTCGGCCCGAACATGGAGACCTTCGAGAAGTACGCCAGCCCGGCGCTGCGCGACCGGTGGTCCGAGCTGCTGCCGTACTACATGCCGGTGACCGAGGGACACCACCTCAGCATCGACCCGATCCCGTACAAGCGAGCGATGAATCAGAGCTCGGATCCCGAGCGCGGAAGTGGCGCCGGCAGCCAGGGCGCGCTCTCCGGCAAGACCACACCGCTGTGGACGGTCCGTCCGCAGCCGGAGGTGAACAACCTCAACGTGCAGGGCCGGCTGCAGGACATGGAGGCCGAGGGCGTCGACATCCACGTCATCATCCCCGCCACGTGGTCGACGGCGGCGACGGTGCTCGACTGGACGCTGGCTCGTGAGCTGTACGCCGCGTACCACCGCTACCTCGACGACTACTGCTCGCCCGACACCGATCGGCTGAAGGCGACGATCATGGCGCCGGCGATGGACCCCGAGTGGTCGGCGCAACAGATCAGGGACCTCGCCGGCGAACCCTGGGTGGTCGCCGTGACGCCGGTGCTGCCGCAGGGCATGCCGCTCGACGATCCGATCCTCGATCCGATCTGGGAGGCGATGAACGAGACCGACCTCGGCATCTTGCACCACTCGTTCTTCTACGAGCCGCCCTACTTCCCTGGCTACGGCGACATCTGGGGCAACGTCGTCGTCGCCCGTTCGGCGGCCCATCCGTGGGGCGCCCAGCGACTGCTCGGCTACTTCCTGCTGAGCGGGTTGTGCGATCGCTATCCCAACTTGCGCATCGGTTTCGCCGAGTGCAGCGCGGGCTGGCTGCCGGGTTGGCTCACCCGCCTCGAGGGGCAGGCGCACTATCTGCGCACGGGCCTCCCCGAGGTCAAGCACACCCCGCTCGAGTACGCCCAGATGGGCAAGGTCTTCGTCGGCGTCGAGCCCTACGAAGGGGCCGCGATGACGAAGGCGATCATCGACGTGTGCGGCGAGGACGTGTTGATGTTCCAGTCCGACTACCCGCACGGCCAGTGCATGTTCCCGAACACGCCCGACGTGATCCTCGGCTGGGAGCCGGTCATCGGCGAGCAGGCGATGCGCAAGATCATGTGGGACAACGCCGCCCGCTACCTCCGCCTCTAACGGTCACACGCGCACGATCTCGACCCGGCCGACCGGGGTCGGGGTCGGTGAGGCGGAGGCTGCCGCGTCATACGTGCAGACGAACAACGTCCGCCCATCGTCGCCGCCGAGCTCGCACGCGAACGCGCCCTGACCGGTGGTGATGCGATCGAGCACCTCGCCGCCGTCGGCGACGCGCACGATCGCGTTGCCGAGCGGGTCGGCGACCCACACCGCGCCCTCGGCGTCGAGGCAGATTCCGTCGGGCACGACGGTGCCGAGATCGGCGAACACCCGCCGGTCGTCGAGCCCTCCGTCGTCGGAGATGCTGAACGCAGTCAGCCGGTTGGCCGCCGACTCGGCGACGATCAGCGTCGCGCCATCGGGCGTGATCACGCAGCCGTTGGGGAAGTGGAGGTCGTCGGCGGCGATGCGCGGTTCGCCGCCGAGTGGTACCACGACGAGGACACCGGGTGCTGGCGGCGCTCCGCCGAGCAGGTCGTAGCCGAAGTCGCCCACGTAGGCGTTGCCGGTCGGGCCGACGACCATGTCGTTGCACCGGCATGTCGTGAGACCCGAGAGGTCGGCCTCAGTGTGCAGCGCGCCGTCCGCCACCAAGCGCAGGACCGATCGGTGGGCCATCGACACGACGAGGAGGCTGCCGTCGGGGAGCCAACCGAGCCCACCCGGCTCGCCGTCGACGTGAACGACGGTCTCGACCGAACCGTCGAGGCCGAGGGCCAGCACGCGTCCGGCACGCTTCTCCGACAGCCACAGCCGGCCCGCGTGCCAGCGCGGGCTCTCGGGGAACAGCAGACCGTCGAGCAGGACGTCGAGACGGGGTTCGGGCATTTCGGTATACTAATCTAGACGACCATGACCGGTGCTCGAAGGGGAACTGCCGATGGCTGACGACGTGCTCGTGATCGATGGCGATGCCCACATCAACGAACCCTTGGAGGTCTTCGAGGAGTTCCTCGACGACGCCCATCGCGATCGTCGCCCGAAGCCCATCACCGACACGAAGGGCCTCAATCGGATCCTGCTCGACGGCAAGCTGTACCCCGAGCCACGGCTCACCCAGAACCACACCAAGAAGGTGCAGGGTTCGCAGCTCGGCGGTCAGCAGCGCGGCGCCCGCGATCCGATCGCCCGACTCGACGACATGGACACCGACGGCATCGACATCCAAGTGATGTACGGCAGCCTCGGTCTCGCCACGTCGACCATCACCGACGTCGACTTCGCGTCCGCGATGGCGCGGGCGTGCAACGACTACTACGCGAGCTTCTGCGCACCGAATCCGGATCGTCTGAAGTGCATGGCCACGCTGGCGATCCAGGACATCCCGTCGGCGGCCGACGAGGCCCGGCGGGCCGTCACCGAGCTCGGCCATGTGGGGCTCACGCTTCCACCGAACCATCGGGGGATGAACCTCGACGACGAGTACTTCTTCCCGATCTACGAGGTCGCCCAAGAGCTCGGCGTTCCGGTATCGATCCACTGGGGGAACGGGTCGCACCTGACGGCAGCCGGGACCGAGCGGTTCGACACGCACTTCATGGTGCACGCGATCGGCCATCCGTTCGAGCAGATGATCGCCCTCGCCAGCATCGTCTGCGGCGGCGTCGTCGAGGCCTTTCCGAACCTGCGATTCGGGTTCCTGGAAGCTGGGTGTGGATGGGCTGCGTACTGGGTCGAGCGTCTCGACGAGCACTTCGAGCGCCGATCCCGTGAGATGCCGAAGATGACGAGGGAGCCGAGCGAGTACTTCGCCGACGGCAACCTGTTCCTCTCGTCCGAGCCCGACGAGCGCCTGATCCCGGTCGTCATGGAGCAGCTCGGTGCGAATTGCGTGTTCTACGCGTCCGACTACCCGCACACCGACAGCAAGTTCCCGTTCTCGGTGAAGTGTGTCCGTGAGCGCGACGACCTGCCCGACGGCGCGTTGCCCGGCCTGCTCGGTGCGAACGCGGCCCGGTACTACGGGTTCGAACTGGCCGACACCGTTCGGTGATGGCCAACGTCGTCGTCGTCCGTGCCGAGGGTCACGCGGGCGCCGCCGACGGCAGCGTGCTTGCGCCGTTGCTCAACGAGGGCCGGCGCACGTGGATCGACCTCAGTATCGGTCCCGGTGACTCAGCACCCGAAGCGGTACGCGGCGCGCTCGCCGGGATCGGCGACCCCGACTCGCCGATCGCCGTGGTCGGGGTGGGTGCTGTTGCCGATGCCGCGATCACGGAGTGTTCGAGCGATCAGCGCGTTGTCGCGGTGGTCGTGCTCGCGGCGGACGTCACGACCGACGCGATCGAGCTGATGTCGTCGTGGAAGGAGGTGCCGGTGTTCGTGGTGGCCGACGCCGCCGACCGCGCCTCGCTGACGTCGGCGCTCGACCTCTACCAGGGCTCGACACATCCCGATAGTGACATCGAGTTCGTGGCCGAGCTCGACGTCGCCGATGAGCAGTTCGGCTCGCGAACGGACTCGCTCGCGTCGGCGGTGCAGTCCGCCGTCCGCTGGCTCGACCGGGTGCTCGACGCGGTCGTCGAGCGGCGCGACGTCATGTGCACCACCGACGACGGCTGGGAGATCCACGGCAGCCTCACCGTCCCCTCACACAACGGCGCCCCGGCGCCGGCCGCCGTCCTCCTGCACTCGGGACGCTCTGACCGTGCCGTTTTCAGCCGCCTCGAACGGCTGCTCGCCAGGCGCGGCGTCGCGAGTCTGAGCATCGATTGGCGGGGCCGGGGCCGCAGCCAGAACCGGGGCACGTACTTCGAGTTGTCGGAGGACGAGCGTGTGCAGGGATGGCGCGACGCACGGGCCGCGATGTCGATCCTGGCCGAGCACCCCGGCATCGACGAGGAGCGGGTCGCGATGGTGGGTGTCGTGCACGGCGCCGAGCATGCCGTCGCGGCGTCGGTCGACGACCCGCGCGTGAAGATGCTCGCGCTCCTGACGGGTTACATGCCGCGTGACGGGCGCGAGGAGGCACACCTGCTCGGCGGATCGGTCGACGTGATGTACGTGACGTGCTCCGGGCACGGTCCCGTCACCAATGCCATGCACGACCTCGTCCGGCGGTCGCAGCCGGGACGCGCCACGTTGCGTGTGTACCCCGGCGGGGCGATCGGCTACCAGCTGTTCGACCTCGACGAGCGACTCGAGGAGGCCCTCGCGGTGTGGGTGGCCGACGGCCTCGCGGGTGAATTCGCAAGTGACGTGCTCGGTGAGCTCGCAAGTGACGCGGTCGGTGACCAGGCGAGTGGACTGGAGAACGCGTGAGCGCCGGACCGACGCTCGAACGCCACAGCACGCGTGTCCGTTCCACCGACGGTTGGAGTCTGCGCGTCGACGTCGCCCACGCGCCGGATCGGTCCAACGGTTCCGCCGCGCTGCTCGTGCCGGCCAGCAAGCACGAGCGCGACGGGTACGGTCCGGTGCTCGTCGCCGAGCTCGTCGACCGCGGTTTCACCGTGATGACGATGGACCTGCGCGGGCGCGGTGACAGCTGTGACCCGACCGCGTTCCACTCGTTCCCGCCGGGCCAGCGCCGCGCCGTCCGGTTCGACGTCGCGGCGGCGCTCGCAGAACTCGTCGCCCAACCCGGAGTCGCTCCCGGCAGGATCGTGATGATGGGGGAGCAGGACACCGCCGACGCCGCTGCCGTGGTGGCGCTCGGCGACTCGCGGGTGACCGGCCTCGTGCTGATCTCGGCCCATCTCTCGGCGCGGACGCGCTCGATGATCGACACGTCCGACCTCGCCGTGTGCGGCCTCGTGAGCAAGGAGGACCGCCGCGGCCTGCGCGACACCGTCGACGCCTACCGCCGGTGCTCCGACGAGCGCAGCCGGTTACGGGTGGTCGGAGGTGTCGGGGCGGGCACCACGATGTTCAGTTCGTGGCAGTACCTACGATCTGGTGAACCACCGCTCGAGCGGTGGCTGGCGGCGTGGTCGAAGTCGGTCAGCCACGTCCCCCCATCGCCCGCGACGACGTCAGATTCCCTTCAAGGAGACACGCCATGATGACTCGATCGGAGTTGCAGATCCGGCCGCTCTCGCCGGCCGTCGGCGCGGCGGTCACCGGAGTCGACCTGACGGCACCGATCGACGATGGCACGTTCGCCACCATCGAGCGGGCGTTCTTCGAACACTGCGTGCTGGTGTTCCCGGGACAACATCTCACGCCGCAGGCGCAGCAGGACTTCGGGTCGCGCTGGGGCGAACCGCTCGTCGTGCCGTACCTCGCGCCGCATGCCGTTCCAGGTTTTCCCGGGATCCTGCGGGTGACGAACATGGGCAAGTCCGAGACGCTCACGGAGAACTGGCACTTCGACTCGGCGTTCTTCGAGGAGCCACCGCCGATCGCGATCCTGGCGGCTCAGGAGCTGCCCGAGATCGGTGGCGACACGATGTGGGCGAACCAGTACGAGGCCTTCGACGCGTTGTCACCGACGATGCAGGGCCTGATCTCCGGCCTGCGAGCGGCGTTCACCGGGAGCCGTGTCGACGACGACGGCGTCCGTCGCGAGGTGGTGACGTTCCATCCGGTGGTCAGGACCCATCCGGTCACCGGTCGGCGCGCGCTCGCGATCGGGCGGATCGAATCGGTGCCCTACTTCGAGGGCATGACGGCCGACGAGAGCCGGCCGATCATCGAGTTCCTGTACCGCCACGCGGCGCGCCCCGAGTTCGTGTTCCGGCATCGCTGGGGCCAAGGCGACGTCATCGTGTGGGACAACCGTTGCCTGCTCCACTACGCGGTGCACGACTACGGCGACGCAGCGACCCGCCTTCTGCACCGGATGACGATCCTCGGGCCGCCGTGCACGTGATCCGTCCCGCCACGGCCGTCCAGTTCTACCCGGCGAGGTCGATCCGGTAGACCCGTTCCGCGGTGCCGTGGAACACGGCCGCCCGATCGGCCGGGTCGAGCTCGTCCGTCACGGATCGGTACGCGTCGACGAGTTGGCGATACGTCCCGAACAGCCGGTCGACGGGCCAGTTCGACCCGAGCATGCACCGGTCGGCACCGAACAAATCGACACACGCGAGGATCCACGGGCGGATGCTGTCGACCGTCCAGTCGGGATCAGACGCGCCGGCGACGGCCGAGATCTTGCACACCACATTCGGGTGGACGGCGAGCCCGCGCATCGCGCCGGTCCACTCGGCAAGCTGCTCGTTCGAACGCACGAGGGGGAGGCAGGCGTGGCTCAGGGCGATCGTGACGCCCGGCCAGCGATCCGCGAGCTCGTGGAGCACCTCGAACTGCTGGTGCTCGCGGCGGACCTCGACCGAGATCCCGAGCACGCCGGCGGCGTCCATCGCGGTCGCGATCTCTTCGACGTCGAGGTGCTGGAGCGCAGCCGGATCGCGCACACCTCGGAACCGCGGGTACGTCGCGTGACGACGCATCACGTCGACCGCGTCGGGCGCCGCCAGCGAGCACTTGCCGACGATCGCATCGGGCATGCGGTGGTTCTCCGCGACCGATTCCAGCCACGCGGTCTCGACCGCCGGATCGTCGATCGGATCTGCCGAGTGTCCGTGCACGATGGCCGCCAGCCCGCTTCCCTCCGACTCGTCGAGCAGCTCGGGCGTCGAGAACCTCGGAACGTCGAGCGACGCCGACGACTCCCAATGCCGGAAGCTGAAACCCGGCTTCAACCACGACCATTCGAGGTCGGTGACGGAGCGGTCCCAGAAGTGGATGTGCGTGTCGATGAACGGTTCGTCGGTCATACCGTCGGCTCCGGGTCCGGACAAATCAGTATACTCTGCTCGGATGGGTCAGACGGCACTCGTCGGAGCAACGATCGTCGACGGTCGCGGTGGAGATCCGATCGTCGACGGCACGGTGCTCATCGACGACGACCGGATCACCGCGGTCGGGCCGCGATCGGCCGTCGCCGTGCCGGCGAGCGCCGAGGTCGTCGACGTCAGCGGCGCGTACGTGCTTCCGGGCCTGATCGACATCCATGTCCACTACTTCGAGTGGATGGGCGAGTTGTTCCTCGCCCATGGTGTGACGACCGTGAAGGACGTCGGCAACGACGTCGAATGGATCGCAACGGCGCGCGACGAGGTGGAGCGCGGCGTCGCCACGGGACCGCGCATCTACTACACCGGGAATGGGCTCGATGTGCCGCCGCCGCGTCGCGACCACTTCATCGGCATCGAAGGCGATGAGATGGCGCGGCGGGTCGTGCGGCTCTTGAAGGAGCACGGTGCGATCGCGATCAAGGTCCGCGAGATGTTGCCGGTCGAGTTGCTGCGCCCGATCGTCGAGGAGGCCCACCTGCTCGGGCTGCCCGTCACCGGACACCTGCGCGGCCAGATGGACGCACGAGAGGCGGCGGAGGCCGGGATCGACGGTCTCGAGCACGCCAGCGGCATCGTGCAGGCGACGATCGACACGTGGATCACGCTCGACCTCGACGCGCTCGAGGCGGCCGACGTCTACGCCAAGTACGTCGCCGAGCGCAAGGCGTACGGGCTCATCAACGAGGCGCGGGCCGAGGTCCTGATCGAACTGCTCGCCGCCCGCGGCGTGGCGCTGATCCCCACCATGTCGGGGTGGTGGCGGATGGCGACGTCGCGGCGCGACGACTTCGCCGACGAGGACGCCCGGTATGCCGACGATCCCCTTCTCGCCTACGTCCCCGAGGAGGCCCGCTCGATCTGGCGCACCTCGAAGCTGTACCACATCGACGATCCCGACGATCTGTCCCAGCTCCA
>DATMDV010000051.1:0-3946 GCA_035557475.1 Ilumatobacteraceae bacterium | reverse complement strand
GCAACCGATAACCGTGCGAACGCCTTCAGCTCGAGGACCGGTCGTGTCACCGACGCTCTCGGGTCACGCGTGTAGAGCTGCACCACCTCGTCGCCGTCGCGCGATCCGGTGTTGGTCAACGTCGCGGTCACCGTGACCTCGCCATCGTGGCCGACGGTCGCGGGGGTTGGGTTCGATGCTGCCAGCTCGAACGACGTGTACGACAGGCCATGGCCGAACGAATACAGCGGGCTGACTGCGGCGTCGACGTAGTCGCCCTTCCAGTGCGAGCGGCCACCCGACCGCTTCTGGCGGTAGTAGACGGGGATGTGGCCGGCGGAGCGCGGGACCGAAACGGGGAGCTTGGCGCCGGGGTTCACGGCGCCGCTGAGTACGTCAGCGATCGCCGCCGCACCCTCGTCGCCGGGAAGCCAGGCGGCGACGACCGCGGCGCAACGTTCGTGCGCATCGACGCTGCCCGACGGGCGACCGGCCACGAGTACGAGCACCACCGGTGTTCCGGTTGCGAGGACAGCGCGGAGGAGCTCCTCCTGTGCGCCCGGGAGGTCGAGCGACGAGCGATCCCGGCTCTCCCCACATGTCGAATCGGCGGTGAGACCGGCCTTGTCGCCCATCACCATCACGGCGATGTCGGATGCGGCGGCCAGCCGGACGGCTTCGGCGAAGCCGGCGCGATCCGGTCCGTTGACGGAGCAGCCCTGGGTGGTGCGGACGTCGGCCGCTGGGAAGGCGGCAACAATCGCCCTGAACACGGTCCGCTCACCGACGATGTCGACGTCGAGGTCGAGGTCGTCGGGGAGCGGGATGTTGAAGACGTTGTCGGAGTCACGCGTCTCGAGCAGCGATTCGACGTGCGCCGCGTAGCTGTAGTCGCCGAACAAGTTGCGTGGATCGTCGGCATTCGGCCCGATGACGGCGATCGTCGCCGTCGTCGTCGGCGCGATCGGCAACGTGCCGTCGTTGCGCAGCAGCACGATGCTCTGGCTGGCGAGGACGCGGGCGAACTCGCGACCGGCGGCGGCGCCGACGGCCGCGGTGGCCGCGGCGACGTCGACGAACGGGCATTCGAACAGCCCGAGCTCGAACTTGGTCCGCAGCACGCGCTCGACGGCGCGGTCGAGGATCTCGGTACCGACGATCCCGGCGTCGACGGCGTCGACCAGAGACTCGCCATAGCAGTCGGTCATCGGGAGCTCGACATCGAGCCCGGCTGACAGCGCCATCGAAGCCGCCTCGGGTGAGTCGGCCGCGAGGTGGTGGTAGCTCTCGAGCTGGCGCACCGCGAAGTAGTCGGCGACGACGTAGCCGTCGAAACCCCACTCGTCGCGCAGGATGCCCGTGAGCAGCTCGTGCGAGGCGCCGCACGGGATCCCGTCGAGCTCGTTGTACGCGTTCATCACCGATCGGAGACCGGCCGTCCGGACCGCGGCCTCGAACGGATGCAGGTACACCTCGCGGAGCTCGCGGGCCGGGATGTGGGCAGGTGCCCAGTTGAGGCCGCCCTGTGAGGCGCCATAGCCGACGAAGTGCTTCGCCGTCGCCACGACCCCGTCGTCGAGTGTGGGGCCCTGGAGGCCGCGCACGAACGCGTTGCCCATCATCGCGACGAGGTGCGGGTCCTCGCCGAACGTCTCTTCGATCCGGCCCCAACGCGGATCGCGACACACGTCGAGGACCGGGGACAGACCCTGGTGGGCGCCGATGGCGCGCATCTCGGCGCGCACGACGGCCGCCATGCGTTCGATGAGCGACGGGTCCCACGTGCTGGCGAGGCCGATCGGCTGGGAGAACACGGTTGCGCCGCGGGCCATGAGTCCGGCGCACACCTCCTCGTGGACGATCGCCGGGACTCCGAGTCGGGTCTCTTCGAGCAGGTGGCGCTGGATCTCGTTGGCGACCCGTGCCGCGTCGGCGGCCACGACGTTGCTCGCGCCCGAGACGCGCGTGACCTGTCCGAGGCCGTGCTCCATCAACGCCGCCGCGGCCGGGGTGAGGGCGGTGCCAGCGGCCAACTGGAACACCCAGGCGCTGCCGAGCTGGGCGGCCTTCTCGACCGTCGTCATGCGTCCGAGCAGATCGTCGACACGCTCGGGGATCGATCGGCTCGCGTCGCGATACAGCGGTACGGAACCGGTCGGCGTGGGTGTGGTCATCGCGTCTCCGACGTTGGGACGGGGGGTTCGTTGTGTCGTCGCGGCCGGGTCGTTCGCATCGCAGCCATCACTCCTTGACCGAACCGGCGGTCAGACCGCTGACGATCTGGCGTTCGGCGAACGCGTAGAAGATCAGTGCCGGCACCATCGACAAGGTCGTGAAGGCGAGCACGCGCGCGGTGTCGGTGGCGTACTGCGTCGAGATGTTGTTGACCGCGATCGGCAACGTGATCGTGTCGGGATCGGTCAGCACGAGCAGGGGGAGCAGGAACGCGTTCCAGCTGCCCACGATGGTGAGCACGGCGATCGTGCTCAGGACTGGCCGGGACAACGGGAGCATGATCGACCAGTAGAAGCGAAATGGGGTGCAACCGTCGATCGCCGCCGCGTCCTGCAGTTCGCGCGGCACGGCTCGGAAGAACGGCCGCATGATCACGATCGAGAGCGGGAGGGCGAACGCTGCCTGCGGCAGCGCCACACCGAGTGGGTTGCTCAGCAGGTCGGTTTGGCGCAGCACGATGAACAACGGGAGGATCGCCACCGCGACCGGGAACAGCAGGCCGAGCGTGAACAGTGTGTACACGGCCTCGCGACCCGCGAACGTGTACCGGGCGAGCGCGAAGGCGGCCAGCGACGCAGCGGGGAGCACCACGATGGTCGCGATGCCGGCGATCAGGGTGCTGTTGCCGACCTGGCGCCAGAACGTCGACGAACCCGCGAAGTCGCCGTAGTTCGTCGTGACCCACGGGTCGGGGAGTCCGACCGGATCGGTCACGAGTTGGGCGTTGTCGCGAAAGCCGCCGAGGATGGCGAACAGGAGTGGGATCACGACGACGGCAAGCACGCCGAGTGCGAACACGTAGACGAGCATTCGCCTGGCACGCCGTCCGAACCGCCGGGCGGGCCCACGGGTTGTCGGCTCAGCCAACGAGACCGGTCCCCCGGAGGTCGCGGCGCAAAGCGACTCGCTGATAGAGGAGGGCGACGACGAGCGAGAACCCGAAGATGATGATCGAGACCGCGCTCGCGTAGCCGAACTGGCCACGACGGAAACCCTGGTCGACGAGGTACGTCGCCATCGTCGACGACGCGTCGACCGGCCCACCCTTGGTGGTGACCCAGACGAGGTCGAACAGCTGCAGGGCGCCGATGATCGACAGGAAGATCGACACCCGCACCGTCGGCCCGAGCAACGGGAGTGTGACGTACCGGAAGGCCTGCCACTTCGAGGCACCGTCGATGGCGGCCGCCTCGCCGAGCTCGTTGGGGATCTGCTGCAGCCCGGCGAGCAGGATCACCATGTGGAACCCGAAGTACTTCCACGAGATCACGAAGAACAGGCTGTAGAGCACGACGTCGGGGTTGCCGAGCCACTCCTGGACGAGCCCGCCACCACCAACCGACTCCAACGACTGGTCGAGCAGGCCACTCGGTCGCAGGATCTGGCGCCAGACGACGCCAGTGACGACCTCCGACAGGATGTATGGGGCGAAGAACAACGTGCGCATCACGGCCCGGCCGCGGAGCTTCTGGTTCAACATCACGGCCAGGCCGAGCGCGAACGGGATCTGTAGGAGCAACGACAGGACGATGATGATGCCGCTGTGCCGCATCGCGCCGCGGAACACCGGATCGTCGAACGCCTTGCGGAAGTTGTCGAGCCCGACGAAGTCGGTGAGTGGTTCGAGACCGTTCCAGTCGTAGAGGCTGTATCGGGCGCTCTGGAAGATCGGATACAGCACGAACAGCGCGTAGAGCGACAGCGCCGGCAACAGGAACATCACGACCATCGG
>DATMDV010000050.1:0-15330 GCA_035557475.1 Ilumatobacteraceae bacterium | reverse complement strand
CGACGTCCGCCACACTCGCCGACGGTGGTGCTGGCGCCGGTCACGGTGATGTCCATTACCTCTCTCACGCCTGGGCGGCGCGATCTGTTGCAGTCCTATCATCGAGATCTCGTCCGGTCACCCGACCCAGGACGACCCAAGCGGCAGCAGCCAGACGACGAGAGGGCCGACGATGACGCTAACGATGGCTTCGCAGAAACCGATGCACGGTGCCCACCGCCTCGCCTACGACGGCGCGGTCGACGCCGACGGACACATCCTCGAGCCGCCCGACCTGTGGGAGACGTACATCGATCCGCAGTTCCGCGACCGTGCGCTGCGGATCGTGATCGACGAGAACGGGCTCGAGGAACTGGAGATCGACGGCAAGCGATCGCAGATGGCCCGTAAAGGGTTCCCGTCGACGCTCGGAGCGATGGGCGATCCCGACCTGCGTTCGATGCAGTTCGATCCCGAGCGCACCTACCTGCGCGAGTCGCCGTACGGCGCGATGGATCCGAACGAGCGGCTCGACGTGCTCGACGCCGAGAACATCGACATCGCCATCCTCTACACGACCGTCGGGTTGCTCTGGGAGGCCGAGCTCGAAGACCCGGAGCTCTCGCAGGCGTACACGCGGGCGTACAACCGGTGGATCTGCGAGTTCTGCGCCGATTCGCCGCGCCTCGTGCCGACGGCTCACCTGTCGCTGACCGATCCGGTGGCCGCGGCCGAGGAGCTCGAGCGGGCGGTCGGCGAGGGCGCCAAGGGGGCCTACGTCGCCCCGTTCAACCACAACGGCCGCCCGCTCGGTCATCCCGACAACAACCCGGTGTTCGCCGCCGCCCAGGACCTCGGCGTGCCGTTCGCGATCCACCCCACGTTCGAACCCCAATGGACCAAGGGCACGCGGATGGGGTCGTGGGAGAACGTCAAGCAGCTCCGCCTGCTGGCGTCGGTGCAGGCATCCGACGGCGTGCGTCACCAGTTCACGACGCTGTTCGACTACGGCGTGTTCGACCAGTTCCCGACGCTGAAGGTGCTCGTGCTCGAATCGGGCGGCGGCTGGATCGGGTATTGGCTCGACCGCATCGATGCCGTCTATGGCCACACGTTCATCGGTCAACGCGTGCCGCTCGACCACAAGCCGAGCGACTACTTCCGAGAGCGCGTGTGGATCAGCTGCGACCCTGACGAGCGCACGATCCCGGCGTTGGCCGAGCGGTTCGGGGTCGAGCGGTTCATGTGGGCATCGGACTTTCCGCACGCCGATCACACGCCCGAGTACGTCGACGATCTCGACGAGCTCGCGAGCGCGTTCTCCGAGAGCGATCGGGCCAAGTTCCTCGGCGACAACGCCCGTCAGCTGTTCGACCTCCCGGCCGGCCGCCCCTGACGCGGCTCACCCGACGCGGGTCACGCGGGGGCTACGGTGATACCGAGCCATGGGACTGTTCAAGCGCCGCAGTGACGAGCCGGGTGAGCTGGAACGCCTCCGGACCGGTCTCGGCGAGCTCCGTGAGCGACTCGACGAGTCCGACGCCGCCAAGACCGAACTCGGCGACAAGATCCGCACCCTGACCGACCGCCTCGAGACGCCGATCACGGCACCGCCGCACGAGCCGCCGGCGCCGGTCGCGGCACCGGTCGACCCCGCCGAGATCGAGGCCGTTCGGGCTCAGATCGCCCGGCTGACTGTCCGTCTCGAGGCACTCGACCGTCGGATCACCACGATCTCGACCGAGCTCGCCAATCAGCTCGGCGAACTGAGCGACGACATCGACACGCTCGGCAAGCGCACCGAAGGCGAAGCGGTCGACGAGGCGACGATCGTCGAGCTGCGCGGCGCCCAGACCCGCCTCGCCAGCGAGCAAGCCCGCTACCAGATCGCCTTCCGCCAAGACCTCGCCGAGATCGCCGAGCGCTGGAGGCGCGGCTAGTCCAACAACTCCAAAGCGCGGGCGATGAGCTCGCGGGCTTCGTCGACGCGTTGCTGGTAGGCGCCGAGGTCGCCGTCGACGCGCAGGCCGGCTTCGGCTTCGGTGAACAGCGCTTCGGCCTCGGCGAGGAGCTGAGCCGCGGTGGCGCCGTCGTCGAGCGGCGGGCGGTCAGGGTCGACGTCGTCGCCCGTGTCGTCGGGCACCGATTCGTCGGGGACGGAGTCGTCCGGAGCTTCCTCGCCAGCGGGGTCGGGGACGCGGTCGCCGACGTCGGCGTCGAAACCGGGGAACAGCGACGCGAACGCCTCACTGAGCGTCGTCGCGTGCACGGCCTCCTCGTTGTACGAGACGATCACGAACCGGTACTCGGTGACGAGCGGGATCTGACCGCCCTGCTGCTGGACCTCGATGTAGAACGGGCGCACGAACACCAGCCCATCGCTGATCGGCACCAGCTGCATGTCGCCGAAGCGGACCTGCGTGCCGCTCTCCTCGTTGTCCTGCAATGAGATCTCGCGGCTGATCAGAGGCTCCGACTCGGCCTGGCTCGACACCCGGAGCGGCCCTTCCGGAAGTTCTCCCTCGACCACGTACGCGGTCAGACGTCCGTACGACTGTGGGTCGCTCGACGCCGTCATGAACGCCTGCAGCTCGGTACGCAGGTCGTCGCGCGAGAACGGGACGAACGGCCGCAACAGCACGAACTCGTTGCGGCCCGTCACCCGGTTGCGGAAGAGCGTGTAGTACGGCACGAATCGGGCGGCCTGTGACTCGGTTGCGAACTCGGTCGCGACGATCTCCTCCTCGGCGTCGCCGGTGAGCGACGACGACGAGATCCGGGGCGCCACGTTCGGTGCTTGCGCCACCGACCACGCGCCCTCACGCTGGAAGAAGTTCTCAGGCGCCAGCTGGTATTTCGAGTACAGGTCGGTCTGGACCCGGAACAGGTCTTCGGGATAGCGCAGGTGGTCGCGCAGCTGCGCCGGCATCTCGTCGATCGGCGTGAACAGATTCGGGAACGCCGACCGCCATGCCTGCAGGATCGGGTCGACCTCGTCGGCCGCATAGAACGTGACGGAACCGTCGTACGCATCGACGGTGGCCTTCACGCTGTTGCGGACGTAGTTGGCGTTACGGGGGATCCCGGAGTTCGTGGTCAGCTCGACGTTGCCGATGCGTTGGGCGTACGGGAAGTTTCCGGTCGACGTGTACCCGTCGAGGACCCATGTGACCGCACCGTCGATCACGACGGGATACGGATCGCCGTCGAACGAGAGGAACGGCGCCAGCTTCGCCACCCGGTCGCGAACATCGCGGACCCACAACATCTGGGAGTCCGGGTTGATCGCGCCGGAGCCGACGACGTTGTAGTCGAGGAACGCCAGGGCGAACGCGGCCCGGCGCGCGAACGACGACATCCGGACACCGCGCGTGCCCTCGTAGACGGTGTCGTCGCCACAACCCCGCTCGGCCTCGTCGGTACGTGCGATGGCATAACTCGTGAGGCTCGGGCTGAAGTACAACTCCGGCCGTGTCAGCTCGACGTCCTGGTAGTCGGGACGATCGGTCTGGGTGACCCGGCTGGCCGGCGCCATCACGACGCCACACCCGCGGGTGTTCACGAGGTGCCGCCCCTGCCAACTCTGGTTGGCACTCCCCGCCAGATCGAGCTCGCGGGCGGCGATGAGCACTTCCTCCGACTGACCCTCGAGCTCATAGCGATCGACGTCGAGATCGTCGATGGCGAGCCCGGCGACCTGACCCTCGTCGACACGGAACCTCGATTTCATCTCGACCGGGTTCAGCAGCCGGACATCACGGAGCGGGGCGAGGTCGGACTCGATCTCCGAAGCCGTCAGCGTGCCGAACGTGATCGGCTCAACGACGACATCGCCGAGTCCCATCGCCTGTCGCGTGGCGATGACGTTGCGCTCGATGTACGGCGCTTCGCGGTCGGCCTGGTTCGGACGCACGACGAGTGACTGCACGAGCGCCGGGAAGATGAGCCCACCGATGAGCAACACGACGAGCCACAACGCCGATGCGACGAGCGGCACTCGCCATCGATTGGTGCGGATCGTCGACAGGAACAAGGCGGCGGTGAGCAGGGCGATGAGGACCAGCAGCATCAGCGCCGGGAGTTGCGCCTTGACGACGGCGTAGGTAGCCCCCTGCACGAACCCGCGACGCTCGTTGGTGAGCTGATACCGGGTGAGCCAGTAGTCAGCGGCCTTGAGCGTGGCCAGCACCGCGAGCAAGACGGCGAGGTGGGCCTTGGTCGAAGCGCGCACACTCGGCGTCGACGACGCGAACAGCACACCGCCGTTCAGCAGGTGGGCGGCGAGCGTGAGCAGCAGCACCACCACCATCGCCGCGAACAGCCAGTCGATCGCGAACGAGATGAACGGCAGCTCGAACACGTAGAAGCCGACGTCGGTGCTGAACTGCGCGTCCTCCACTCCGAACGACGTGCTGTTGCGGAACAGCATCCAGTCCTGCCAGTGACCTGCCGCGGGAAGGGCGAGGAACAGGGCAAGCACGGCCGCCGTGCCGTAGCGCACGAGGCGAAGGCGATGTCCGAACACCTCGTGGAAGCGCTCGACGTACGGGTGGACGTTGGCGGGAAACGCCTTCGGCGCCGTCCGGTCGGCGATGTACAGGTTGAGGCCGGCGAGAACGAGGAACACGACGAGGAACGTCAGGAACAACCCGATCTTCGTCCACAGCACGCCCCAGAAGACGTCGCTGCGCCCGAGCGAGTCGTGCCACAGGTAGTCGACGTAGAACCGCGCCAGCGCCCTACCGAAGATGATCAGGGCGAACAGGAGGACGGCGACGACGATGAGGACGATGCGTCCGCTGAGCCGGCCGAAGGCGCGGCGACGAGGGAGATCGGTGGGACGCCGCATCGTGCGGCGAGGCTAGTTCGACGCGGGGACGAGCAGGCAGCGGCAGCCCGCGTGCGCCGGTGCCCGGGTGTGCCCGGTGGGATAGGCGTCGCCCGCGTCGACGGGTCCGGCCAGCGCATTGTCCTCGGCGTCGGGACATGCCGGACCGTGCGGATCGACCGTCCAGCACAAACGTGTTCCGGGGGTGGCCGCGGCGAGCGCGCCGGCGCCGTACGCGAGGCGGAAGACGTCGTCGAGCTGGTCGTCGATGTGCTGGGTCTTCCATTCGCGGTAGACGGAACGGACCCGCTTGGTGATGTCGTCGTTGTCGCCGGAGCCATCGGCGACGCAGCGGCTCAGCCGTTCGCGCAGGGGCCCGACGAGATCGGCCCCGATCGCAGCCCGCACCGGCTCGAGGGTGGTCGACTTGGCGATCGACGTGCGCAGCACCGACGGTGATCCGCCGCCGGTGGTTCCGGCGCCGGCGACCGCGGCGGCGACCAGATCGTCGCCGATCGCGTCGGCGTAGCGACGCGTGTGATCGGTGTCGGAAGGCAGGATCGCGGCCAGCTCGGTGACGGCCGCCTTCTTGCGCAACGCGTCGAGCACGTCGTTCTGCTCGTCGGCGAGCACCCGCTTGAGCTTGCGAGCGGCGGCGACGATCAACGGAACGAGCGCCGCGTCTCGGCGGTCGAAGATCGTCTCGCCGTTGCCGGTGTCGTGATCGGCGTCGTCGGACGTGCCGGCTCGCAGGCGGGCGAACAGCGCACCAGTGTCGGGATGGCCTTCGGCGTCGGCTTTGTCGGGGAACAGCTCTACCACGTTGGCCGACGCTGCCGTACCGGCAACACCGTCGGGCGCATCGTCGGCCGGAGTGTCGACCGCGACCGGTGCCGGATCGCCGACCGAATCCGAGTCGACGGCGACCGCGTCGTCGTCGACCGCGGCGCCGGCGGCGCTGCCGCCGTTGTCGGGCGCACCTTCTGGGTCGCCATCGTTCGGCGCGCCTTCTGTGTCGCCATCGACGGCGGCGTCGCCGGGGTCTTCGGTTGCGGTGGTCTCCGGTGTGACCGAGTCGTCGACCGTCGTGCGGTCCGGTGAGTTCGTCAACGAGCGGGCCGGCACCATCATCGGCACGGGGCCGGTGGTCGGCGACAGGTCGACGTACTCCTCGGGCTCGCCGAGCGGCGCGAGCTCGGCCACGACGTCGACGGCCACCAGGCGCGCCCGCTCGAAGACCTGCAACAGACGGTCGCGGCCGATGATCAGTTGCTCGATCTGCTGACGCGCCAACTCGCGCCGCCGAGTGAGCTCCGACAACACACGCTCGCGGTAGGCGCGTGCCTCGTTGACCATCTCGCGGCCCTGTTGCTTGGCAAGCGAAACCTCGCCCTCGGCGTCGGCAGCGGCGTCGGTTCGCCTGCGTGACGCTTCGATCTCGGCCTGCTCGCGCGTGCGGTTGGCGTCCTCGGTGGCCTCGCGCAGGATGCGCGCGGCGCCCTCCTCGGCGCGGATCTTGATCTGCGACGCGCTCTCGCGGGCGGTCTGCAGGACGTGCAACGTCTCTTCACCGAGCAGACGGGCAACGGTCTCGTCGTCGAGCAGGTCGGTGTCGTCGACGGTCCGCGACTTGGCGCCGCGCAGCTCGCGTTCGAGGTCGACCTCGCGGTCACGCAGGCGACTCAGCTCGGCGGCGACCCCACGCAACAGGTCGCGCACCTCGTCGGGGTCGTACCCGCGGCGCACGGTCGAGAACTTCGCCTCGGCGACAGACGCGGGCGACGTCGGGTCGGGTCGCGAGATCGAGACGGCCATGCGCCCAGCGTAGGCACTCAGGGCGGTTCGTTGGTGGCAATCGGGACCGGGTCGATCGGGACCCCGCCGTGCTCCTCGAGTGCCGCCAGTGCCTCGTCGACGGTGGCGACGGGAATGATCAACAGCCCGTCGCCCCCAGCGCGACGTGCTCGTTCGATGTCGGCCTCGCCCTGCGCCGCGGGGACGAGGAACACGTCGACCCCAGCCTGGGCGACCGCCGACGCCTTCTGGCGCAGGCCGCCGATGGCGCCAACCGTGCCGTCGAGCTCGATCGTCCCGGTGACGGCGATGTTCCGGCCACCGGTGAGCTCACCGGGGGTCAGCTCGTCGATCAAGGTGAGCGTGAACGCCAGCCCGGCCGACGGGCCGCCGATGGCGCCGGTGTCGATGTCGAGCTCGAACGGCAGCTCGACGCGCTGCGTGTCGAACGGGAGGAAGCCCACGATCGTTCGCGCCGGCTCGTCGGGTGACGACGTCAGCTCGACCGTGACGGTGAGCTCGCCGACCTCGGGCCGATCGAGCCGGATCTCGACCAGATCGCCGGGCTGCTTGTCGGCGAGCGCGGCGGAGAGGTCATCGACGTTGTTCAGCGGCGCGCCATCGACCTCGAGCAACCGGTCGCCCGGGTCGAGCACCTCGTCGGACGGGCTCGACTCGAGGCATTCGGTGCCCTCGTCGTTGGCGACGAGGCACACCATCTCGCTGATGAGCACGTCGCCGGGCACGATCGTCACGTCGTAGCCGACGGCTTTCAAGGCGACGTACTGGGCCACCTGTTCCGACGTCCGCATCGACTCGAGCCCGAACGTGCGGCGCTGTTGCGGTGTCTGGAAGCCGAACTTCTCCTCCTCGGTGAGGAACTCGACCGCCGGCTCGTCGCGACCGACGAGCCACGACAGCACCGTCTGGGAGGGCTCGGTGACGGTGACGAAGTAGAAGTTGCCCGACGGTGGGTACTGCTCGGCGAGGCCCTCGAGCTCGCCGAACGTGACCCGCTCATCGACGGGTTGGGCCGACGACGGCACGCGTGCGTACGGGGTCGGCTGAACCTCGTCGATCCGTCGATTCAGCTCGTCGGCGACGATCTCGGCCGGCAGAACACCCGCGATCCCGATCGCGATGCAGGTCGCGAACGCCACGGCGACCGTCGGGATCGACCACCAGCGATGGCGCGACGCCGGCAGCCGCACCGGGGCGCGCGGGTCGGCCGAGCCGGGCACCGCTATCGTCTCAACCTGCGTGTCGGTCACTCTCGCGCTCTCCGTCGACGGGCTCACTGCCCAAGCAGCATGGATCTGCGGCCTCGCCGTCGGTGCCCTCGTCCTCGCTGGATGGCGTAAGCCTGCCAGAGCGAAGTCCCGACAACCACGCGGGCGCTGGGCGCGCGAACGCCAGCCGATCCTCGTCGACCACGAACCGGCGCCGATCTACCGCCGTCCCGGGCCGATCCGCAGAGTCGGCGCCGCGATCGCGAGCGGCGGGCTCGCCGTGATCACCGGCGCGATCGCGGCCACGGTTGTGGGGTTCGGGGTGGCGTGGACGGTCGTCCGGCTCACGAGCCTTCTCAAACGGTGACGACCGGGCCGACCCGGCGCGAGGTCGTGATCGCCGGGCACTCGTCCGATCTCGCCACGGCCACCGCTGGAATGGCCAGCGCCGATGCCACCGTGCGGATCGCCGCCCTCGGTGCGCTCGATCGACTCGGCAAGCTGACCGCGGCCGACCTGACGTCGGCGACGTGCGACCCGACCGCGAGCGTTCGCCGGCGCGCCGCCGAACTGGCCGCGTCACATCCCGACGTCGACCTCCTTCCCCTCCTGGCTGACGACGACGTCAACGTCGTCGAGATCGCCGCCTGGTCGTGCGGTGAACGCGCGGGCGTCGGCGACGCCGTCCTCAGCCGGCTGATCCAGTTGACGACCGGCGCCGACGAGCCGTTGGTCCGCGAATCGTGCGCCGCCGCGCTGGGCGCGATCGGGGACTCGCGAGGGCTCCCCGCGATCCTCGCCGCGTGTGAGGACAAGCCGGCCGTCCGCCGGCGGGCGATCCTCGCCCTCGCACCGTTCGCCGGTGACGACGTGCGGGCGGCCGTCCAACATGCACTCGACGATCGCGACTGGCAGGTCCGCCAAGCTGCCGAGGATCTGTGGCGGGCGTGGAACGAATGACACGCCGCCGCCGCGATTCGACGACTACTCGAGCTGGTAGCGGTACAGGTTCGTCTCGTACTTCTCGAAGCCCATGCGACGGTAGAGACGGTTGGCGGCCTCACGGCTGGGTCGACTCGTCAGGCTGACGTTCTTCGCGCCGCGCCGCCTCGCCTCGTCGATCGCCACCTCGTTGAGCGCCTCGCCGATCCCGCTCCCCCGCGCGTCCGCGTCGACCACGACGTCCTCGATCCACGCCTTGAGCCCGGTCGGGATGCGATAGAACGCGATCGTCAAGGCGCCCACGAGCCGGCCATCGAGGCGCGCCACGAACAGGACCGAGTCGGTGGTGGCGACGATCTCCGCCAGCTCATCGGCGGTCGGCGGCGGTGACGCCGACGAAAGCTGCGGGATCAGCCGGGCGAACGCTTCGACGAGCTCGTCGGTCACGACCTCGGCAGGAACGATCTCGACACCCACGAGTCGTTGACGCTACCGGGCGTGTGCCTAGCGTCGAGGCCCATGCCGTCGGGTTCGGACCTCTCGCAGATCGCACGTCGCCTCGGCTCCGTGCTCGAGCCGGTGATCGGGCAGGTGTACTTCTCGCCCGAGTGCCACGCCAACTATGTGGCACTCGGCTTCGATCCCAGCCCCGGGTTCACCGGTGGTGTCGCGCTCCCTGACGGACCGGCCTACTTCACGAGCCGGGGAAGCGTGATGGGACAGGTCGCGGGCGACGTCATCGCCGCCGCCTTCGCCGTTTTCAACCCGGCCGTCGTGGTGCCGCTCGTCGACCTCGGGTGGGGGCGCACCGACGCGGCGACGATCTGCCAGGCGCGCACTGATGGCGCCGTCGCCCAACTGCGCCGGATCCTCGGTGACTCGCCGGCGGGCGTCGACCGGGCGGTCGAACTGCTGCGCGCAGCAACCGACCCGCTGCGGCCGGAGGGACGCCCGCTGTACGCGGGCGTCCGCTCCCTCGGCGTCCCCGACGACCCGCTCGCCGCGGCGTGGCGGATGGGTGATCAACTTCGCGAGTACCGCGGTGACTCGCACACGATGGCGTGGGGCGTAGCCGGGTTCGACGCGACCGAGATCGGTCTGCTCACCGAGCTCTACTGGGGACTTCCGATGCGCACCTACGCGCGCACGAGGGCGTGGAGTGAGGCGGAGTTCGACGCGGCGACCGACCGGTTGCGTTCGCGCGGTCTGGTCAACGGCGATGGATTCACCGTCGCTGGGCGCGACGCACGCGAGGCGATCGAGGTGGCGACCGACGAGCAGATGCGCCCGGCGCTCGACGCACTCGGTGACGACGCGATCGAGCTGTGCGCGATCCTCGAACCATGGGGCGCCGCGGTCCGCACCGGCGGCGGCTACCTCGCCAACGGACCGCACGATCTGGGAGGACGCGGATGATCATCACCGATCTCGAAGGGGTTTCGATCGACGCCTTCGCCGAGGCGACCGGCTGGGACCCCAAGCCACAGGGCCTGTGCCGCGGCGAGGTGTGCGTGCCGGCACCCGGTGCTCGTCGCGACGACGGCACGATCGACGTCGCGATGGCGGCCGAGCGGCTCGGGATGCCACTCGTCCACGACCCCGAGGCCCGTGTCTGGGCGCTCGGACCTGGCACCACCAGTGGCCGGGTCCTCAGCACCGCGATCGCCCCCGATCCGCCGTTGATCGACCGCGCCGGTGAGCCTTTCCGCCTGTCGTCGCTGCACGGCCGCAAGGTGTTGCTCGTCGCCTGGGCCAGTTATTGAGGCTGCCGCGCGAGCCTGCCCGGGTGGCAGGCACTCCACGCCGAGCTCGAACCACGCGGTCTGACGGTGGTGACCGTCGCCCTCGACATGTTCCCCGAACACACCCACCGCTGGATCGACGCAGCCGCCCCGACGCATCCGAGCCTGATCGACACCCGCCACGTGACCGGCGAGCTGTTCGGATTCATCAACATCCCGATGGCCACGTGGATCGACGAGGAGGGCACGATCGTGCGCAACGCCGAGTCGGCCTCGATCGAGCGCAGCCCGTTGCGCGACATCGAGATCCCCACCGACATCCCGGACCGGCTGAAGACGACCCTGACCGAGGTCAAGGCGATCCCCGATCATTCGACCGAATACCGGGCGGCGATCCTCGACTGGGTCGAGCTCGGCGCGGCGTCCCGTTTCGCGCTGCCGCCCGACGAGGTCGTCGCCCGATCGCAGCCGCGTGGCGCCGACCAGGCGCGAGCGACCGCGTGCTTCGAGCTCGGCCAGCACCTCGAGCGCACCGCCGGGCGCGAGGCGGCGCGCGCGTGGTGGCGCAAAGCGCACGAGCTCGACCGGTCCAACTGGACGTACAAGCGCCAGGCCTGGACGCTCGAGACGACACCGGAGGGCGCCGACGCCAACGACCTCACCCAGGAGGCGGGTGACGTGTACGGCACGAGCTGGATCGACGACGTGTTGGCCCTCGGCGGCGGCGCCCGCTACGTGGTCGAGCCCGACCTCTGACCCCGCACTGACTCGTCCCGCTGAGCACCCGATCGACGCACCGCCGACGGCCGGCAGATCCCCACGGCCGACGGCGCACCAGTAGGGTTGGCACCGACATGGAGCACATCCGTTGGCTGGCCGAACCGATCCTCCGTAACCCGGTGGTGGTGGCTGCGTTCACGGGCTGGAACGACGCCGGCGATGCTGCTTCCACGGCGTTGCGCACGCTCGTCGAGTCGAGCTCGGCGACCGCCCTCGCCGAGATCGATCCCGATCCGTACACCGACTTCGCGACCGTTCGTCCGCATGTGCGTCTGACGTCGAAGCGCCAACGCGAGATCGTGTGGCCGACCGTCGGGGTGTGGTCGGCGTCGTTGCCGGGCACCGACGTGATCCTGGTTCTCGGGCCCGAGCCGGCACTCCGGTGGCGATCGTTCTGCCAGCAGATCACCGGCCTCGCCGGGCACCTCGGGGCGCCGATGGCCATCACGCTCGGCGCGTTGCTCGCCGACGTGCCGCACAGCCGACCCGTGCATCTCATCGGCACCGCAACCGACGACACACTGATGGAGCGCTTCGAGCTCGAGCGATCGCGCTACGAGGGTCCCACGGGAATCGTGGGCGTGTTGCAGGCCGCGTTCACGCAGGCCGACATCCCGGCCGCTTCGCTGTGGGCGGCCGTGCCGGGCTACGCGGCGCAGTTGCCGTCGCCGAAGGCGGCGATGGCGCTCGTCGAACGGGCGTGTTCGATGATGGGCACCCCGGCGCCTGTCTCGGTGCTCGCCGATCAGTCGGCCGAGTACGACGCCCGTGTCGCGTCGCTCGTCGCTGACGACGACGACCTCTCGACGTACGTGTCGCGCCTCGAGTCGCTGCTCGACGAGCCCGATCTCGATCCATCCGACATCGACGGCACCGACGATCTCGACGTCGCCGCCGACGACCAGTTCGGCTTCGCCGCCGAACAGCCCGGCGGCACGTTCGACGTGTCAGATCCGAGCGAGTTGGTGCAAGAGGTCGAGCAGTTCCTGCGCGACCGCGACGAGAGCTGAACCGGCGCGATCAACCGGCGCGCCACATCGGGGCGCGGACCGGATCGAAATCGGTCGGGAAGTCCTCGCCGTCGATCGCGGCGAACGCCATCGGCCCCCACCAGTGCGCACCCGCGGTGCCCGGTGGGAGCGCGTCCCGGCTGAACCAGCCGACGTCGGCGGTCTCGAGCGGATGGCCGGCGAGCTCGCCGCCGATGGCCGTGCAGTGGAACACGAGCATGTACATCCCGAACCGCGAGAAGCCCTTGCGCTGCCCGTCGAACACCGAGAGCACGCGGTGCGGCTCGCACAGGATGCCGGTCTCCTCGGCGACCTCTTTCACCGCCACCTCCGCCGGCGAGTAGCCGACGTCGGCCCATCCCGTCGGGTACAGCCAGATGCCCGAGTCCGCGCGCTGGACGAGCAACAACTCACCGCGATCGTTGCCGACGATGGCGCCGACCGCGACCTTGGGCGTGACGTATCCGGGCACTCCCTCGCCGATGCTCTCGAGCCACTCCTGCACGAAGTGATCGGTCTCGCGTTCGAACGCCGCCTCGTCCTCCAGGTCGATCGCGGCCGCCTTGATGTCGGCCGCGACGTGGAGCACCTCCTCGAAGCGCTCTTTCTCGTACAGGTTCTGCGTGAAACCGAGACCGGTTCGGGCGATTGCGGCCAGCGTCTCGCTCCAGCGAGCGAGATCACGCGGGTCGAGATCGCGGGCTGCCACGTCGGTCAACCTATCCGACCGCATCTCGTGAAGTTTCGGCGTCCTGACGACGCCGAAACCTCACGAGATCGGATCAGGCGACGGCGTGGAGGACGGCGCGCTCGATCTCGGCGCGGTGGAACTCGTCGGTCACCAGCTCGCCCGACCACGTGCGCACGTAGAACGTGTCGACGACCTCCATTCCGATGGTCTGCACGGTCGCGTGGCGGATGTCGAGCCCGAGCTCGGCGAGTGCCTTGGTGATGCGGTGGAGGATGCCGATCTTGGTGGGAGCCCGCACCTCGAGCACCGACGCGTTGCTCGACGCAGCGTCGTGGAACACGACGCTCGGAGGTCCGGGTTGCTGGGCCTGGGTCGCCCGGCGGCGGCGGTAGGTCTGGGCCCGATCGGCGAGGCGGGCCTCGATCGCCAGCTCGCCGCCGAGGGCCCGCAGCAGGTCGGCTCGTACCGACTCCCAGTCGAACTCCTCGTGCGGCACGTCGACCCGGAACTCCGAAGCGGCCATCCCGAGATGTCCGAGCTGGGGCTCGTCCGAGTGGGCGCGGGCGCTGAGCACGTCGAGCCCGTGCAGCGACAGCACGCCCGCGACCCGGCTGAACGCGCCCGGGACGTCGGACGTCACGACCGTGACGCGATCGTCGTCGACCTGCACGCACGTCTCCGACTCGGCCATCCGCGCCAACGTCTCGGCGTCGGGGAACAGCCGCCACGTCATGTCCCTGACGTCACCACCGCCGAGGACGTGACGGACGCGGGTCACGAGATCGTCGACCAGGCCCTCCTTCCACGAACCCCACGCCGACGGGCCGGTCGCCTTCGAGTCGGCCTCGGTGAGGGCGTGGAGCAGGTCGAGCACCTCGACCGAACCGACGCTCTCGGCGACGTGCGACAGCGTCGCGCTGTCGGTGAGATCGCGGCGCACGGCGACGTCGGGCAACAAGAGGTGGTGCTCGACCATCGCGATCAGCACGTCGGTGTCGGCGAGGCCGATGCCGAGCCGGTGTCCGAGCCCGCGGACGATCTCCATCCCAGCCGTGGTGTGGTCGCCCGTGTAGCCCTTGCCGATGTCGTGGAAGAGGGCGCCGAGCACCAGGAGATCGGGCCGGGCGACGCGGTCGACGAGCCCGGCGGCGTTGGCGGCCGCCTCCCAGAGGTGCCGGTCGACGGTGAAGCGATGGTACGCGTTGCGTTGCGGCCGCGACCGCACGGGTTCCCACTCGGGAAGCAACCGCGTGAGGAGGCCGCGCTGGTCGAGCGCCTCGAGCACCGGGATCGCGCCGTGTCCCTCGAGCAAGAGCGCGACGAGCTTGTCGGCGGCGCCGGCCGGCCACGTCGGCGGCCACGGCGGGACCTCCTCGGCCAGGCGGTCGAGCGTGCGTCGCTCGATCCGGCACCCGAGCCGGGCCGCCGCCAACGCGACGCGGAGCACGAGCGTCGGATCGGTGGTGGGGTCGGCGCTGGCGCTCAGCTCGATCTCGCCGTTGACGCGGATCACGCCCGGTGCGACGCGGTCGGGCTCGCCACCGAGCGGCCGCTCGAAGCGGCCCCACGCCTCGTCGGCGATCCACGCGATCGTCCGCGCGGCCGCGGCAACATCGGCCATCAGCGCATCCGCGCTGGCATGTCCCGACGCAACCGCCGTCGCATCCTGGTCCTCGAGCCGTAGCACGTCGCCCGCCCGGCCGGTGGCGCGATGGAGCCCGACGCGCGCCTGCAACAGCGTCGCGTAGCACTCGTCGAGGGCGGCGGCATCGCCGGCCGGCAATGCCAGACCACCCTGTGCGGCCCACCACAGCGACTGCACGTCGCGCAAGCCGCCATGCCCGTCCTTCAGGTCGGGCTCGAGCGTGTACGCGACCTCGCCGGACTCGTGCTGACGCTCGCGGACTCGGGTTTGCAGGTCGCCGAGCCAACGCTTGTGGTGCTTCGTCCAGTTCGCGCACCCGGCGTCGACCACCTTCGCCGCCAACGCCGCGTCGCCGGCGATCAGGCGGGCGGTGAGCAGCGCGGTCGCCGTGTCGAGGTCGGACTTGGCGAGGTCGATCTGATCGTCGACGGTTCGGACGGCGTGCCCGAGCTTGGAACCGGCGTCCCACAGCGGGTACCAGATGGCCGACGCGAACGCCTCGACGCCACGCGCCGTCGAGTCGTGGACGAGCAACAGGTCGAGGTCGCTGAACGGTGCCAATTCACCGCGCCCGTAGCCACCGATCGCCAGCAGCGCCACCCGTGGCGCTCGCGGATGTTCGTCACGTGCGGCTTCGTGAAGGGCGACGAGCCACGCATCGGTCGCCGCCGAGAGCGCCCGGCACAGCTC
>DATMDV010000049.1:0-2099 GCA_035557475.1 Ilumatobacteraceae bacterium | reverse complement strand
GGGAAGTCGAGCGTCACCCAGCCGCCCGCTGCGTGGCAACGCAGGTCGCCGCTCAGCGTGTCGAATACCTGCTCCCCGCCCAGCACGTGGGCAGTGGCCAGGGTCGCGTGCCCGCACAGGGCGACCTCCGCGGCGGGGGTGAACCAGCGCAGAGGCTTCGGTCCTTCGCCCGAAGTGACCACGAAAGCGGTCTCCGAATGTTTGAACTCGGCCGCGACGGCTTGCATCCAGGTGGCGTCCGCAGGAGCGTCGAGGAGTACGACGGCGGCCGTGTTCCCGGAGAAAGCCTCGTCAGCGAAGGCATCGACGAGGTGGAAGCGCATGTGCCCAAAGTAGCCGCCGGTTCGCCGGAAACCGAAAGGTGGCTCGGAGCACCTCCGGTTCATAGACTCGACGCGATCACCGTCGATCAGGAGGAGGGCACCATGCCGGACTCGCCCGCTGTCCCCAGTTATTCATCCGGAACTTCCACGGTTCCGCTCCTGGGAGACACCATCGGTGACAACTTCGACCGCACGGTCGCCGCACACGGAGACCGTGACGCGCTGGTCGAGAGTGCGACCGGGCGCCGCTGGACCTACCGCGAGCTCGCCACCGAGGTCGACGCGCTGGCGCTGGGTCTCCTGGACGCGGGAATCGGCAAGGGCGACCGCGTCGGAATCTGGGCGCCGAACTGTGCCGAGTGGACATTCACCCAGTACGCGACCGCGAAGATCGGGGCGATCCTGGTCAATATCAATCCTGCCTACCGCTCGCACGAACTCGAATACGTGCTCAACCAGGCGGGTATCTCCATGCTGGTCGCGGCGGAGAGTTTCAAGACCTCCGACTACGCGGCGATGATCGACGAGGTCCGGCCGAAGTGCGAGACGCTGCGGCGGGTGGTGCTGCTCGGGAACGACGAGTGGGACACCTTGCTACGCAACGGAAAGCTGGCCGACAGGGCGCGGTTGGAGCAGGTCCGGTCCGGGCTGAGCGCGGACGATCCGATCAACATCCAGTACACCTCCGGGACGACGGGCTTTCCCAAGGGCGCAACCCTTTCCCACCACAACATCCTCAACAACGGGTTCTTCGTCGGCGAACTCTGCAACTATTCCGAGGCCGATCGCGTCTGCGTACCCGTTCCCTTCTATCACTGCTTCGGCATGGTCATGGGAAACCTGGCCTGCACCACACACGGCAGCGCGATGGTGATTCCGGCGCCCGCGTTCGATCCGAAGGCCACCCTCGCCGCCGTCGCCGCCGAGCGGTGCACGTCCCTCTACGGCGTGCCGACGATGTTCATCGCCGAACTCGCCGAGCCCGGCTTCGACGACTACGACCTGTCCACGCTGCGGACCGGGATCATGGCGGGCTCCCCGTGCCCCGTCGAGGTGATGAAGCAGGTCATCGAACGAATGGGAATGTCGGAGGTCTCGATCTGCTACGGCATGACCGAAACCTCGCCGGTCTCCACCCAGACGCGCGCCGACGACTCGGTCGACCGCCGTGTGTCGACTGTCGGCCGGGTCGGTCCGCACCTGGAGGTCAAGGTCGTCGATCCGGAGACCGGACTGACCGTGCGACGCGGTGAGCCCGGCGAACTGTGCACCCGCGGCTACTCGGTGATGCTCGGGTACTGGGAGCAGCCGGACAAGACCGCCGAGGCGATCGACGCCGCCCGCTGGATGCACACCGGCGACCTTGCGGTGATGGACGACGAGAGTTACGTCAACATCACCGGCCGGATCAAGGACATGGTCATTCGCGGCGGCGAGAACCTGTACCCCCGCGAGATCGAGGAGTTCCTCTACACGCACCCCGACATTCTCGACGCGCAGGTCATCGGCGTACCGGACGCCAGGTACGGCGAGGAACTGATGGCGTGGGTGCGGATGCGCGAGGGCGCGGAGAATCTCACCTCGGAGGATCTACGCGCGTTCTGCGAAGGCAGGCTTGCCCACTACAAGATTCCGCGGTACGTGCACGTCGTCGACGAGTTCCCGATGACCGTCACCGGCAAGGTCCGCAAAGTCGAGATGCGCGAGCAGGCCATCGGACTGCTGGCTCCCACCGACGCGCAACCTGGCGGCCCCGGTCGCGACGACAACCCGGCC
>DATMDV010000048.1:0-13672 GCA_035557475.1 Ilumatobacteraceae bacterium | reverse complement strand
AGCGGTGGCCCGCATCCGTACACTTGCGACGAGGATGGGGAGTCGCCCGACGATCAGCTACCAGCCGGCGCTCGACGGGGTGCGCGCCCTGGCGGTGCTCGCGGTGCTCGGCTTTCATGCCGAAGTACCAGGGCTTTCGGGTGGCTATTTGGGCGTGTCGGTGTTCTTCACCCTTTCGGGTTTTTTGATCACCAGCCTGTTGGTGAACGAGGCCGAGACCACTGGGCGGGTGTCGGCCGGCGCGTTCTACGCTCGCCGCGCCCGCCGGCTTCTTCCGGCCAGCGTGCTGTGCATCGCGCTGATCGTCGTGCTGGCCGCGGTCACCGATCTGTTCGACGGCGTCGCCGACCTGCGCGCCCACGTCGTCGGGTCGTTGCTGCAGGTCGCCAACTGGGTGTTGCTCTTCGGCGACGGCTCGTATCAACAGTTGTTCCAGCAGGCGGCCGGCACTGCGTCGCCGCTCGAGCACTACTGGTCGCTGGCGATCGAAGAGCAGTTCTACTGGCTGTGGCCGATCTCGTTCCTCGCCCTGACGCGCGTCGCGAAGACGCGCCGCGCCCAGACCGCCGTGCTCGGCGCGATCACCGTCGCCCTGGCGATCTCGTCACCAGTGATCGCCGCGGTGTGGGGTGGCGACGCGGCGTACTGGGCGACTCCGGCGCGAATGGCAGAGATCCTGATCGGTGGCGTGCTGGCTCTCGTCGTCTACGGGCGGTCGCTGCCCGCGCGGTGGTCGATGCTGGCACCCGCCGCGCTCCTCGCGCTGGCCGTCGCGGTTGTGACGTTCCCGTCATCGGGCGGTCCCGCGTACTCGGGCGCGCTCCCGCTCGTCGCCGTCGGTAGTGCCGCGCTCCTGCTCGGGCTGCAGGTCGAGGGACCGGTGCGGGCGGCGTTGTCGATCAGCCCGTTGGTGTGGCTGGGCAAGATCAGCTACGGCGTGTACCTCTATCACTGGCCGGTGTACGTGATCGTCGACGAGCGTCGCACCGACCTCGACGGCGCGCCGCTGGTGATCTTGCGCCTGGCGATCACGTTGGCGATCGCCCAGGCGTCGTACATGTTGGTCGAGCTCCCGATCCGCCGCGGCCGATCGGTGCGCCTGCCGATCACGTTCGCGGCCGCGGCCGGCGTCACCGCCGCGCTGGCGATCGTCGGGTTTGCCGTGGTTCCGGCGTCGGCCGCCGACTACTGGACGGCGTCGGCCGACGACGCCAAGGCCGCATCGATCCAGCCGAGCGGTGAGCCGCTGGCACCCGTGGTCGCCCAGTCGACGAGCACGACGACTGCCGGCCCTGAAACGACCGAATCGACCACCAGCGCCACCCCGGCTGAAACGGTGCCGCCCGACACCGCCGCGGTCGACACGAGGACGATCGACTCTGATCCCGGGCCCACGACGCTGCCACCGCTCCCCGAGCTGACGCGGCCGGTGCGGATCATCATTGCCGGCGACTCGACGGCGGTGGCGACCGGTGGCGGGCTGGTCGCGTGGGCCGCCGCCAACCCGCAGCTCGCCCAGGTCGAGATCGTCGCCGAGCTCGGCTGTGGCTTCGTGCGCGGCGGCGAAATGATGGTGCTCGAATGGACCCCGGTCGGCGACCGTTGTGACGAGTGGCTCGACGAGACATTGCCCGAGCGTGTCGAGGCGCTCGATCCCGACGTCGTGATGCTGATGACGACGTCATGGGACGTGCTCGACCGCCGCTGGCCCGAAACCGGTGAGGTGGTGCCGACCGATCAGCCGTACCGCGAGCGGATCATCCGCGACGTCGCCGATGTGTCGGACCGCCTCGCCGCCAGCGGGTCGGGGAAGGTGGTGTGGGTGCGCGAGCCGATCCCGAACGTGTACTGGTGGGGCTCGGGTCAAGCGCAGGAGGATCCGACCCGCCACGCCGAGATCTACGCCGCGATGGACGCCGCTGCCGAATCGGGCGGAGGGCGCGTCGCCGTCGTCGATCTCCCGGCGTGGCTTCGCGAGCAGGGCCTCGACGTGGACCAGGCGGCACGCCCCGACGGCGTCCACTGGTCGCCGGAAGCGTCGTTGCGGATCGCCGACGAGTACCTCGGCGAGCAGTTGATCCGGGCCGCCCTGGCACCGGCTGCCGCCGACGCCGACGACGCGGGTCCGCCCGATACCGACGGTGGCGCGTGATCACCGTTTACACCGACGGCGCCTGCTCGAGGAACCCCGGTCCTGGCGGTTGGGCGTGGGTGGTGGCGCCCGACGGGGTGCCGAGCGACTCGGGTGGCGAGACGATGACCACGAACCAGCGGATGGAGCTGCTCGCCGCGCTCCAGGCGCTGCGGGCGTTCGAGTCGAGCGGCGAGATCGTGAGGATCGTCTCCGACTCGACGTACGTCGTCAACTGCTTCAGGCAGAAGTGGTGGGTGCGCTGGGAGGCGAACGGCTATCGCAACTCCAACAAGCAGCCGGTCGCCAACGCCGACTTGTGGAAGCCGCTCGTCGAGTTCGAGCGCACCGGCCGAGTCGAGTGGGGCTGGGTGAAGGGGCACAGTGGCGACCGCCTGAACGACCTCGTCGACCGGTTGGCCGTCGCGGCAATTCCGCGCTGAGCCTCACGATCTCGCGACGACCGCGGCGTTCCGGCAGCGTGTGACCGTCTGACGTTACGATCGCGTTGCGGATCAGTACCCTGGGCGGCCGTGAACCGGTCGGCGGCGCGCCTTCTCGTGGTCGCGGCCGCCATCGCCGCGACCACCCCAATCCTCACCACCCGTGAGGTCGGTGCCGCGCCCGGTGACACGAACGAGATCGTCGCCGTCGTGGTCGACGGCGTCGGCAACGGTCACGGCAGGGGCCTCAGCCAGTGGGGCTCGTACGGCTGGGCCGTCAACTACGGCTGGGATTGGACCCAGATCCTCGACCACTACTACGGCGGCACATCGCTCGGCGACGCCGCCAACAACGCGATCACGGTCCGGCTGCTCGCCCTCGACGACCAACTGCAGACCGCCGTGATCTCCGCCACCGGGACGGCGAACTGGGGAGGGACCGGGAGCTACGGAGCCCTGGTGACGCGCGAGGTCGACAGCGCGACCAGGAGATTCCAGGTGTGGGGGCATCCGACGCCCACGTGCCCGACAGCCGAGGATCCGCTCGCCGGCTGGACCTACCTCGGCGAGGTCAGCGGTGCTGCAGCGGGCGCACCAGCCGTCGAGTTCACGACGCCCGCCGGCGACAATCCCGGTGCGGCTCCCGGCGATCTGCTCGGCGTGTGCGGCGCGGGCGGTGTCGTCGACCACTATCGCGGCAGCATCTACGCGGCCAACGGCACAGTCGGCGAGAACCGCACCGTGAACAGGGTGCTCATCGAGTCGTACCTACGCGGCGTCGTACCTCGCGAGAGCCCGGCCAGCTGGGGTCTCGCGGGCGGCGGCGCCGGGGCCAACGCGCTGCGGGCCCAGTCGGTCGCCGCTCGATCGTACGCGTTGACGCAGGGCCGCTACTCGTACGCGAACACCTGCGACAGTTCGGCGTGCCAGGTCTACGGCGGCGCCGGCTGGCGCGTTTCTGCATCTTCACCCACCGCCACGACCCGCGAGCACGAACTGACCGACGCCGCGATCGTGACCACCGCCGGCAAGATCCGCGTGTGGCCGGGCGGCGGGATCGTGTCGACCGAGTTCTCGGCATCCAACGGGCCCCGGACCGCGGGCGGTTCGTTCCCGGCGGTCGACGACCCCGCCGACGCCGTCGCCGACAACCCGCTGCATCGCTGGACCCGCGTGATCGACGCCAACGCCCTGGCCGAGCGGTTCGACCTCGGTACGTTGACCGCCGCCTACACCGAGCGCGACCCGGCGACTCTCTGGGACGGTCAGTGGGGCAATCGCGTCCAACTGCAAGGAACCACCGGCGCGACGACGATGAGCGCGCTCAGCTTCCGCGGTTCCTACGGACTGCCCTCACACGGCATCTCGATCCGTGTCATCACCCGCGAGATGATCACCCCGCAGGACTTCGCGTTCATCGGCGACTCGGTCGGGTTCAGCATCACCGACACCGACACATCTGAGCTGCCGGCCCTGCTCGACGGCGTGTTCGCGTCCACCGTGTTCGACTCGGTCGGCGGGCGCTGCACCGCGGCGCCGAACTGCATCGGCACCACGGGCGTCCAGGCCGCACAGGCGATCCCGAACAGCACCGAGATCGCGATCGTCGAGCTCGGCTACAACGACCCGAGCGGATTCGCGGCCAAGATCGACCAGGTCATGTCGGTGCTCCGCGGGAAGGGCGTGACGCGCGTCGGCTGGGTCACGATGTCGGAGCGCCGGGCGTCGTCGGCATCAGCATTCGCCGCCGCCAACCAGGCGTTGAACGCGGCGCGGGCCCGCTGGCCCGAACTCGTGGTCCTCGACTGGGACGCCGCCAGCAGCGGCGCCGACCGTGACCGCTGGTACGCCGACGGAGTCCATCTCACGACGACCGGGCAATCCGAGTTCGCCCTGTGGCTGCGCAGCCAGGTGCTGGCGCTGGCGACAGCGGGGCCCGGCAAGCTCGGCGCCGGCCGCTTCCTGCGGGTCAAGATCCCCGGCGTCGGCGACGTGCCGTCCTCCGGGGTCACGGCGGTGGCGTTGAACGTGACCGCCGTCGATCCGTCGGGCTGGGGGTTCTTCACCGTGTGGCCGTGCGGCTCACCGATGCCGCCCGATGCATCGCACGTCAACTTCCTGGCGCCGGGTGCTGTCGAACCGAACTCCGTGCTCGCGCTCGTCGACGCGACGGGTGAGGTCTGCGTGTGGACGTACGCCGCGTCGCACGTGCTGGTCGATGTCAACGGCTGGTTCACGTCGGGGTTTCGTGGCCGCACTCCGCTCCGCATCGTTGACACGCGCAGCGGCCAGGGCGCGCCCGTCGGACGATTGCCGGCCGGGCAGACGCTCCGCGTGCCGGTGGCGGGAAAGGGCGGCATCCCGCTGACGGGCGCATCGGCGGTGGCATTGAACGTGACCGCGGTCGAGCCGACGGGGTGGGGGTTCTTCACGGTGTGGCCGTGTGGCTCACCGATGCCGCTCGACGCGTCGCATGTCAACTTCGTCGACGCCGGTGCGGTCGAACCGAACTCGGTCCTTGCACCCATCGACTCGACGGGTGAGGTGTGCATCTGGTCCTACGCCGACGCCCACGTGCTGGTCGACATCAACGGCTGGTTCACGTCGGGCTTCGAGGGCCGCGCGCCGGACCGCATCGTCGACACCCGTGAAGGCCGAGGCGCACCCCTCGGCAAGCTGGGCGCCGGTCAGACCCTGCGTGTGCCGGTGTCGGGCGTGGGCGACGTGCCGGCCAGCGGTGTGAAGGCGGTGGCCTTGAACGTGACCGCCGCGGAGACCGCTGGGTGGGGTTTCTTCACGGTGTGGCCGTGTGGCTCGCCGATGCCGCCCGATGCGTCACACGTGAACTTCATCCGGTCCGGCGCGGTCGAGCCGAACTCGGTCCTCGTGCCGGTCGACTTCACCGGCGAGGTGTGCATCTGGACGTACGCGCCCGCCCACGTGCTGGTCGACGTCAACGGCTGGTTCACGGCGGGCTTCGAAGGCCGCGCCCCCCAGCGCTTCGTCGACACCCGCAGCGGCCAATTCACGCCTCTCTAGATTGAGCCGGCTCACCCCACGTCGGTAGGCGGCACGTTCGGTCGCCGGCTCGGGCGCGCAAGGGTCTGACCGGCCCACTGATTCCGTCCTGTCTGCTCCATCCTGCCCGTGGCTTCGTCTGAAGCAGACAGAACGGGAGGGCCTATCGTCGGCGGGCATGGACATCACAGGCGCGAGCGCAATCGTCACGGGTGGGGCATCGGGGATCGGTGCGGCGGCCGCCCGGGCATTGGCGGCCAAGGGCGCCAAGGTCGTCGTCGCCGACCTGCAGGAGGACAAGGGGACGGCGCTGGCCGACGAGATCGGTGGTGCGTTCTGCAAGGTTGACGTCACGAACACCGACGACATCATCAATGCCGTCGAGATGGCGAAGTCGATGGGCCCGCTGCGCGTCCTGGTGAACTCGGCCGGGATCGGATGGGCCCAGCGCACCGTCGGCAAGGACGGGTCGTACGAGTCGGCGGCCAACCTCGACGCCTTCAAGAAGGTGATCGCGATCAACCTGATCGGATCGTTCGACTGCATCCGCCTGGCAGCCACGGCGATGAGCCAGACCGAGCCGATGGAGTCTGGTGAGCGCGGTGCGATCGTCAACGTCGCCTCGGTTGCCGCTTTCGACGGCCAGATCGGTCAGGCGTCGTACTCGGCGTCGAAGGGCGGCATCGTCGGTATGACCCTGCCCGTCGCACGCGACCTCGCCGCCATCGGCGTTCGCGTCAACACCGTCGCACCAGGTCTGATCGACACGCCGATCTACGGCGAGGGCGAGGGCAGCGAGGCGTTCAAGGCGAACCTGCAAAAGGGCGTGTTGTTCCCCCAGCGCCTCGGTTCGCCGGCGGAGTTGGCGTCGGTGGTGCTCGAGCTCGTCACCAACAGCTACATGAACGCCGAGACGATCCGCGTCGACGGCGGCATCCGGATGCCACCCAAGTGAGACGTTCAACCGGCACGGACTTGACGAAGCGGGCCTCGGCACGGTCCGTAGTTGACAGTTCCGCCCGGAAACACACACAAAGTCGGCTTCGGCACACATAAACTTGTCTTCCGAGAAAAACATTTGACATTCGCTTGACATTGCTTTACGGTCTGTAAGTGGCGGTCGAAGAGAGCGCTGAGGGCCACCGGAACACCACGAGAGATGCGGGCGGGGTCGATTTCGGTGGTCCTCAGACTCTTCGGTGACGGGATCATTGACACTGGGTCAACAACTTGTGAGATCACCCACGATGGCGGGTCGTGGGTGATCTCGCGCGTCAGGCCTCAGGTCGTGTAGTCGGCGTTGATGCGGACGTAGCCGGCGGTGAGGTCGCAGCCCCACACCGTCGCCTCGGCCGAGCCCGTGGCGAGGCTGACATGGATCAGCACCGTGTCGCCGGCCATGTAGGCCGAGAGGTCAGTGAGCCCGGCATCGTCGAGTGGTCGCGGGTAGACCTCGGTGGCGCCGAAGCGGATGACGACCCGCGCCTGGTCGATGTCGGTGTCGTCGCTGCACTTTCCGACCGCCATCGCCACACGTCCCCAGTTGGGGTCGGCACCGTGGACGGCGGTCTTCACCAGCGGCGAGTTGACGATCGCCTTCGCGACCCGCTTCGCCTGCGCCGCGTCGCGGGCGTCGTCGACGTGGACCTCGATCAGCTTCTCGGCGCCCTCACCATCGCGCGCGACCTGTTTGGTCAGCGACAGCGCGACGTCGTGCAAGGCGGTCTCGAAGTCGGTGATGTCGACCGCCCCGGCGACGCCGCTGGCGAGCACGGCAGCGGTGTCGCTCGTCGACGTGTCGGTGTCGACGCTCACACAGTTGAACGTCCGGTCGATGACGCGCCGGAAGACGATGGCGAGCTCGGCGTGTTCGATCTCGGCATCGGTGAACATCACCGTGATCAACGTCGCCATGTCGGGCTCGATCATGCCGACGCCCTTGGCGATGCCGACCACCCGGGCATCGCCCGTGCCGATCGGTGCCTCGGCGACCTTGGCGACGGTGTCGGTGGTCATGATGCCGCGGGCCGCGTCGTCGGCGAGGTGTGACGGGAGCTCGTCGGGGATCGCCGCGATGCCGGCTCGGATGCGGTCCATCGGAAGGGTGCGGCCGATCACGCCCGTCGCCGCGACGACGACGTCGGCGGCGTCGCACCCGATCCGGTCGGCGACGCCGCTGGCCAGCTCGCGGGCGTCGCGGAGCCCGACATCACCCGTCGCGACGTTGGCGTTCTTGGACACGACGACGACCGCCCGGGCGTGCCCGTCCGCCAGGTGTTCGCGGCTGACCTGCACGCTCGGCCCGGCGAATCGGCTCTTGGTGAACACGCCGGCGGCGGCACACGTCGCGTCGGCGGCGACGACCACGAAGTCGTCGGAGTCGTCCTTGACGCCGACGTTGGAGACGTAGCAGCGGAAACCTGCCGGCAACCGGGTCATCAGGATGACCGCTCAGTAGGGCGAGGCTTCGAGGGCGGTGCGGATCGCTTCGAACACGTCGCCCATCGCCTCGATCTGACCGGGGTCGAGGTGGTCGAGGATCCGGCGCCGCACACTCTCGACGTGGATCGGTGCCGCCGCCTCGAGCACTTCGAAGCCGCTCTCGGTGAGCACGGCCAGCATCACCCGGCGGTCGTCGTCGGATCCGATGCGCATCACGAAGCCGTTCCTGACGAGTCCGTCGAGGCGGCGGGTCAGCCCGCTCGGTGACAACTGGAGCGCCACGGCGAGATCGCACATCCGCATCCGTCGCTCGGGGGCCTCCGACAGGTACACCAACAACTGGTAGTCGCCGAGCGTCAGCCCGGTGGGGGCGAGATCGTTCTCGATCGCGGTGGTGAGGTCGCCGACCGTCTCGACGTACGTGCGCCAGGCGCGCATCTCGGAGGTGTCGAGCCAGCGGACGGTGGTCGCATTCGCGCTGTGCATGGTCCAAAGATAACCGACAAGCCGCAATAATGCACGACCACAAAAGTTGAAGCCGCAAGGATTCGCCCGCGACGGTGGCAGCTCAGCGGTCGAGCACGGCTCGCAGCGCGGTCTCGAGCGTCAGGTGCGTGAACGCGTAGCCGTCGCGCTCGAGGACGCCCGGCATCGCCCGTTTGCCCTCGAGCAGCAACGTGTCGACGAGCTCGCGGCCCAGTACGAGCTTGGGCGCGAACGGGGGGAGGGGGACGATCGCCGGACGCTTGAGCACGCGGCCGAGGGTGCGCGCGAACTCGGCGTTCTTGACCGGGTTGGGCGAGGCGAGGTTGACCGGGCCCGACACGTCGCTGTTCAGCAGGTGCTCGATCGCACCGACCTCGTCGTCGATCGAGATCCAGCTCACCCACTGCTTGCCGTTGCCCGTGCGGCCACCGAGGCCGAGCTTGTAGAGCGGCAGCATCTTGCGCAGCGCGCCACCCTGGGCCGCCAGCACCATGCTGGTGCGCAGGTGGGCGACACGGGCGCCCGCCGCGGCAGCCGCGGCGGTGGCGGCCTCCCAGGCCGAGCAGACCTCGGCGAGGAAGCCGGTGCCGGCCGCCGACGACTCGTCGACGATCGAGTCGCCCTGATCGCCGTAATAGTCGATGCCGGAACCCGACAGCAGCACCCGCGGACCGTTCTCGGCCGTGGCGATCGCGCGCGAGATCAAGCTGGTTGCACGAGTACGGCTGTCGAGGATCTGATGCTTGTACGAGTCGGTCCACCGGCGGCCCGCGATTCCAGCCCCGGCGAGGTTCACGACGGCGTCGACGCCGGCGAGGTCGGCGGGATCGAGCGTGCCGTGGTCAGGATCCCAGGCGATCTCGCCCCGGGCCGCGTCGCGTCGGACGATGGGGACGGCGTCATGCCCCTGCCGTGCGAGTCGAGCCCTCAGCGCGCTCCCGATCAGACCGCTGGAACCTGTGATCGCAACACGCATCCGCGTTGACGCTAACGCCTTGACGTCTTCCAGAACTCCTGTGCGCGCCAACGGTCGCGCCCGTGCCCTCGGTAGCCTTCGCGCTCCATGAGCGACGAATCCGACTGGATGCCACCCGCCGACGGGACGCCCCCGCCTCAGGCGCCATCCGACGGGGTCACGCCGCCCCCTCCGCCGCCATCGGGGCCGTACCTTCCACCGTCCGAGCCGTTCGCCACGACCCCGTCGACCGCGCCGACCGCGCCGGGCGTCGCCGGCCCGCCGTCGATGACGGTGCCGGCCGGACCACCGCCGCCCACCGCGCCGTACGACGCCGCATCCCCGCCGCCGTCGAGGCGTCGCAAGGGTGTCCTCGTCGCCGCCGTCGTGACCGTGCTCGCGGTCGGCGGAGCTGGAACGTTCGCCGCCACCCAGCTGGCAGGCAGCAACGCCGGCGGCGCGGACAGTGCGCAGGAGCTCGGCGAGCAGATGCTCGTCGCGATCGAGAACGAGGACGTGCTCGGCATCCTCGACATGCTGATGCCCGGTGAGCGCGAGGTGTTCAAGCAGCCGACGATCGATTGGGTGTCGGAGCTGTCGCGGCTCGAGGTGCTCAGTGCCGACACCGATCTGGGCGAGATCCAAGGGATCGACCTGTCGATCACCGACGGTTCGGTCGAGGCCGTCGAGACGAACGTCGACGACATCACCAACCTCGCGCTGTCGGGTGAGATCACGGCCGAGATCGACGGCGAAGCGCTTCCGGTTGGCGAACTGATCCTCGACTTCGGCGAAGACATCGACCTCTCCGAGCTCGACGAGAGCACCAGCACCGAGCTCGACATCCCACTCACGGCCGTCGAGGTCGACGGTCGGTGGTACCTCAGCGTGTTCTTCACCATCGCCGAGCAGGCACGCGCGAGCGCTGGTGAGCTGGACATCCCCGCCAGCGGAATCGAGGCGTCGGGCGGCGAAAGTCCCGAAGACGCGCTCGACGAGTTGCTCGACGGGCTCGAGACGCTCGACCTGGCGGCGATCATCGCCGCGCTCAACCCGGGCGAGGCGGCCGCCCTCCAGCGGTACGCGCCGCTGTTCATCGACGATGCCCAGTCGATGCTCGACGAGGCGCCGATCGAGCTCGACTTCACCCAGTCGGAATACACCGTCACCGGCGACGGTGCGCGCCGCCATGCGTCGATCGATGTGCTGGTCGTCGAAGGTTCGGTCGACGGCACCGCGTTCGAGCTGAAGTACGCCGACGGTTGCGTCACGGCGAGCGCCGAGGGCGAGGAGGTCAACTCCTGCGAGCTCGACGAGCAGCTGACCGGCGAGGAGTTCGACCAGGTCGACGACATGTTGGCGGAGGGCCCGGTGCGCGATCTGATCGACGTGCTCACCGAGGCGTTCGCCGACTACGACCAGCCGGGCGTGACGCTCGTCGAGACCGACGGATCGTGGTATGTGAGCCCGATCGGCACGTACTACGACCAGTTGCTCGCCCTCATCCGGGCGCTCGACCGCGCCGAGCTCGACGCCATCATCGAGGCCTTCCCGCCCGCGGCCGACGCCTTCTTCGAGGACGTCTTCGGCGCCGACTTCGACATCGACGACCCGTTCCTCGACGATCCGTTCTCCGACGATCCCTTCTCCGACGACGTGATCCCCGAGGACACGTTCCCCGAGGACACGTTCCCCGACGACACGATCGTCGACGACACGATCGTCGACGACACGGTGCCGACCGACACCGCGGTCGAGTCGCCGCTCACCCGGTGTTGGGAGGCGGCGGACGCCACCGAGGCCAGCGCGTGCTTCCAGGAAGTCGTGGCTGCCGGCGAGGCCCAAGCCTGGGAGGCGCCGCTCGAGATGCTGCACCCCGAGTGCGGCGTCGCCGAGGCCTACTGGACCGGATTCACGATGACCGACGCGGAGTTCTTCGCGATCATCGACGCCGCCCGACCGTGCTTCCTCGCCCTGGTCACTTCCGGCGAGCTGCTGGAGTCCGATCTGCCGATCGAGTACAGGAAGCCCGAGTGCTTCGAGGGCCGCAACTGGTACCAGGTGTTCGGCGAGCCGGAGTACGACGAGCGAGTGGCCACCTGCTCGGAAGGCTGAGGGTGCGGCGTCCCGGCGACACCGGACACTGAGACACGCCCTTGCACCTGATCAGGCGAGCGCGTCGCCGACGAGCTGGTCGATCAATGGTTCGTCGACCGCGCCGAACAGCGTTTCGACGTGTCCGTCGGGCTGCACGACCACCACGGCCGGCTGGATCGGGATCGCGAAGCGATCGTAGACCGCGCCGTCGTCGTCGCTCAGCTGGGTGAACGTCAGACCGTGGCGGTCGATGAACGCCTGGAACTCCGCGTCGGAGCCGGACCAGGCCACGCCGACGAACTCCGCCTGGCCTGCCCAGCGCTGCGCTGCCTCCTCGACCGAGGGGGCTTCCCGGTTACACGTGGTTCAATACGGCGCCCAGAACCACAACACGACCGGCCGGTCGGCGAGCGTCGACATGTCGATCTCCCCGCCGCCGACGAGCGGAGCTCGGAATCGCAGCGCTTCCGGGACCTCGGCGACCGGCGCGTCCGCGTCGGTCGTGACGGATTGCACGGCGGACGGCGCCACGATCGGGTCGGAGGTTCGGTTCCCCGCAGCGTCGGAGTCGGTCGTCGATCCGCACCCGGTGACGGTCAACCCGGTGATGATCAACAGCGGGCGGAGCCGAGTCATTCGGACCGATGTCCGCCGCTGCAGCACGACTGCCGATGGTACCCGTGCTCCCGCGTCCGTTCCCCGCGGCCCGTATCCTCGGCCTCCGATGAAGACCCGCACGCTGTTGCTCTTGGCGTTGGGGTGCGGCCTGGCGATCCTGCTCGCCGGTGGCGTGCTGCTCGTGAAGCTCGCCGGCCAGGACGACCCGGAGCCACCGGTCGCGATCGGCGTCGACTCGGCGGTCGGCGATCTCCATGTCACCGTGCTATCGGCCGCCGAGGAACCGGAGACCGAGGCGCTCACCGTCGAGCTCGAGCTGGGGGGCGTTGACGATCCCGACGCGGCGGACGGATTCGAGCTGATCGCGTCCGGCCGGCCGATCGCACCGAGCGATGCCTCGACGTGCGGTACGACGACGGTGGAACCGCAGCGGTGCACGCTCGTGTTCGATGTGTCGACCGCCGACGGCGAGTCGCGGGTGCTGCGGTACCGGCGCGGCGACGACCGGGCGCGTTGGGATCTGGCGGCGGATCGGTGATGTTGGCCAGGATCGGTGATGTTGGAAGGGGCGATACGGTGAATGGCGATGAGTGATCAGTTCGACGTCGTCGTCATCGGTGGTGGTCCGGGTGGCTATTGCGCGGCGCTGTACGGCGCGTCGGCGGGCCTCAAGATGGCGATGATCGAGAAGGACGCGTTGGGCGGGACGTGCTTGAACCGCGGCTGCATCCCGGCCAAGGCGTTCCTGGAGACAGCAGCGGTGCACCGCCACGTCGAGCACGCCGCCGAGTTCGGCATCGAGGCCAGTGCCCCATCCGTCAACTTCGCGATCACCCAGCAACGCAAGCAGCGCATCGTCGACGGACTGGTCAAGGGCATCGCGGCGATGTGCAAGGGACGCAAGGTCGAGGTGTTCAACGGCGTCGGCTCGCTCGGGCCGGACCACGCGGTCACGGTGACGGCACCCGACGGCACGGCCACGTCGATCAGGGGGCGGCATGTGATCCTCGCCACCGGCTCGGTGCCGCGGCTGATCCCCAACTTCGAGCGCGGCGGCCCGATCATGACCAGCGACGAGGTGCTCGACCTCGACGTCCTCCCGGCGCGTGTCGTCGTGATCGGTGGCGGGGCGATCGGTTGCGAGTTCGCCTCGACGTTTGCCGATCTCGGCTCGCAGGTGACGATCCTCGAAGGGCTTCCGAAGATCCTCCCCGGACTCGACGCCGACGTCGCCAACATCGTCGTGCGGAACTTCAAGAAGAAGAAGATCGACATCCGCACCGGGGTCAACGTCACCGGTCACACCGCCGACGGCAATGGCGGCACGGTGGTGCAGTTCGGTGACGGTGAGTCGGTCGCCGCCGACGCGGTCGTCGTGTCGGTCGGCCGCCGCCCCTTCGCCGATCAGCTCGGGCTCGAGGGCACCGGTGTCGAGGTCGACGAGCGGGGCTTCGTCGTGGTCGACGAGCTGTGTCGAACCGG
>DATMDV010000047.1:0-8060 GCA_035557475.1 Ilumatobacteraceae bacterium | reverse complement strand
TGCAAGGAGATCTACGAGATGTACCGGGGCTTCAACGACGGCCTCCCGGACGACCCGCCCGAGTGACTCGACGTGCGGCGTGACGAGGACCCTGCGTTGGACACAGCGCGCCCCGAGCTGAGGATCCGCCGTGCCGTGCGGGCGGTGCTGCTCGATCCGGCCGACCGCGTGCTGCTCGCCCGCTTCGACTTCCCGACGGCCGTCGTGTGGGCGCTCCCCGGCGGTGGCATCGAGCCGGACGAAGACCCCGTCGACGCGCTGCGGCGCGAGCTCGCCGAGGAGCTCGGCCTCGTCGACGTTGACATCGGTCCGCACGTGTGGAGCCGGCTCCACGTGATCCCGATGCTGAACGGCGAATGGGACGGCCAGGCCGACCAGATCCACCTCGTGCGCACCGACGTCTTCACGCCCGAACCGCAGATCGGATGGGAGCAACTCAACGCCGAGTACGTCCACGAGCTGCGGTGGTGGACGATCGACGAGGTGCTCGCGTCGACGGCCATGTTCGCGCCCCGGCGCATGGGCGAGCACCTCACCCGCCTGCTCGTCGAGGGCACGCCGCCCGAACCCGTCGACACCGGAGTCTGAAGCTCAAGAATTCGTCAGATCGCGCCGATATCGAGGCGTGGCGACCGAGATCATCGGCTCGATGCGGTACCTGTTGGACCAGCTCGTCCAAGGCGTCCCCGGTGTGGTCGGCGCGCTCGTGGCGAGCGTCGACGGATTCGCGCTGGCGTCGAACATCCCCCACGACCTCCCGAGCACCGACGCCGCCGGCCTGGCCGCGATGTCGGCCGCCGCGCTCGGCGTGTCGAACCGCCTGGTCGGAGCCGTCGGGCGCGAACCGGCGGCCGAGCTCGCGCTGCGGTCGCCGTCGGGGCACGTGATCGTCTGCCGGATCGCCAACGTGGCGGCACTCACCGTGCTCACCGACGCGACGGTCGACATCGAGCAGTTGAGTGATGTGTCACGGATGGTCACCGACAGCATCGAGCAGCTGCTGCGCAATGCCGCGGCGGTGGCCGCGCCGCGGCACGTCACTCCTTGACGGATCCCGATGTCAGGCCGCTGATCACGTATTTCTGGACGGGGATGTAGAGCAGGAGTACCGGCAGGGACGCCAGGACGGCACCGGCCGTGATCACGCCCCAGTCCTGTTCGAAGCGCTGCGTCTGGAACAGCAACAACCCCACCATCACGGTCAGGTTGTCGGTGCTGCGAAGCATGACGCGGGCGATGACGAAGTCGCCGTAGACGGCGAAGAACTGCAGCACCGACACCGTCACGATGATCGGACGGATCAGCGGGAAGACGATCTTGCGGAACACCTGGCCGTACGTGGCCCCGTCGACGAGCGCCGATTCGTCGAGCTCGCGGGGCAGCCGGTCGATGTAGGCCTTGACGAGCAGCACGTTGATGCCCATCCCGAACGACACGTAGATCGCGATGAGTCCGCCGTGGGTGTCGAGGCCGAGCCACGAGATCTGGGTGCCGATCTGTTGCATCATCCCGAACAGGGCGATGATCGACAGCACGGCGGGGAACACGTTGAGGATCAGGATGCCGGTCATGAACGCCTTCTTGCCGGCGAACCGGAACCGCGACAACGCATAGCCGGCGAGTGTGGTGATCATCACCGTCAGGCTCACCGAGATGACGGTGATCTTGATCGAGTTCCACAGCCAGGTCTCGTACGGGTACGAGGGATGGTTGATGAGGTCGTCGTAGTTGACGAAACCCGGGTTCTCGGGCAGCAGCGACGCGCCGACCAAGGTCTTGGCCGGGTTGAGTGACGCCGAGACGACCCACAACACCGGCAAGAGCGCGAACCCGATCATGGCCAGCGCGAGCGGGTAGCGCCACCACCAGCTCCGGCGGCCGCGTCGGACTCGGCTCATCGTGCCTCCAAGGCCCGCGTCGCTCGGATCTGGAACCACGTGATCGAGCCGACCACCACGAACAGCGCGACCGAGATCGCCGCGCCGAGCCCGTAGTCGGAGGCACCGGACGTCACGAACGCGAGCTTGTAGATGAACGAGATCAAGATGTCGGTCTGGCCGACCGGGATGATGGTGTCGGCCATCGGCGGGTTGCCGTTGTTGAAGATGTAGACGAGGTTGAAGTTGTTGAAGTTGAAGCTGAACGAGGCGATCAACAGCGGCATCACGATCACGATGAGTTGCGGGAACGTGATGTACCGAAACCGCTGCCAGGGCCCGGCGCCGTCGACTTCGGCGGCGTCGTACTGCTCCTCGGGGATGACGCGCAGCGCCCCCGAGGTGACGACGTAGAAGTACGGGTACGACAGGTAGATGTTGACGACGATCAGCGCGATCCGGGTCCACATCGGATCGAGGAAGAACTGCGGCGACGATCCGAAGATCGCGGCGAGGAACTCACCGATCGTGCCGAGGTCGGGGTTCAACATGCTGCGCCAGATCAGCACCGAGACGAGGACCGGGATCGGGTAGGGCACGATCAGCAGGGCGCGGATGATCCGTCGACCGGGGAGGTCGTCGAACAGCATCGACACCCCCAGGCCGACGAGGAAGCTCAACGCGACCGAGAAGAACGCGAACGCGAAGTTCCACACGACCACCCGCAGCAGTGGGGTGCGGAGGTTGTCGTTCGAGAGGAACCGGTCGAAGTTGTCCGCACCGACGACGGAGATGAACCCCGGCACCAGCTCGCCCCCGTCCGGTCCGACCCACGAGCCTTCCTTGGCCTGGTGCGGCACACCGTTGGAGAGATCGATGACGGCGTCGAGGTCGGCGTCGTAGCGGTACCGCTGCTGCGACGCCGCCGCGGCCCGGAACGATTGGATGCGCACTGGCGCGTCGGGGTCGCCGAAGTCGAGATCGGCGAGCGAGTCGATGATCGGGAGCACCTGGTTCGGTGCCATGACCCGGTAGTCGTCGATGGTCGCCGGCGGCTCGCCGTTCGGGTCGAGCTCGACCGTCTCGTCGGCGCCGGACTCCGAGACGAACCGGGGTGGGTCGGCGTCGATCAGCACGATCGCGTAGCCGTCCGCCGATTGGTATCCCTTCCACTCGAACGTGGAAGATCCCTCGGGCAAGTACTGCTCGGACTCCAGTCGCTCGATCGACTGCTCCTTGGAGAACAGGTGCCCGTTCCCCATGTTGGTGAATCCGATGTAGATGTTGAACAGGATCGGGTAGACGCCGAACAGCGCGGCGAACACCACGCCGATCGCCATCCAGCGCATCGCCGAGTAGCGGCGGCGGAGGTAGACGAGGAGCAGGAAGATCGTGACCGCGCTGACGACGGAGGCCAACATGACCAGTCCGTCGAGCAGCAGCGCGCGGACGAGCCACAAGGCACCCACCGCGAAGGCGACCGTGATCAGCGCAGTCCGGACGTACAACGACGTCGGGACGCGTTGGTCCTTGGTCAGCATCGCGGTGGGTGCCGTTCGGGGGTCAGCTCTCGGCGATCTGGGTCTGGATCTGTTCGACCGCCTGCGCGAGCGCGTCGGCGGGTGACAGCTCGCCGGTGATCGTCAACGTGCCGGCGTTGACCCAGGCGTCCCACACGAATCCCATGGCCGGGATCGACGGCATCGGTTGGGCGTCGACACCGGCGCTGTTGAACCCCTGCGTGTCGGTGTCGTCGGCGAGCTCGAACACCGACTGCCAGGCCGACGGCCGGGCCTCGGCCTCGAAGATGCGCCGCATCGAATCCTCGGTGGCGATCTTCTCGGTGGCGAAGGCCTGGGCGAGGAGCAGCTGATCGGAGTTGGCGTTGATGATCAGCCCCTGCACGCCGAGGAACGGGTACCCGGGCTCGCCGCCGGCCTCGGCGGCCGGGAACGGTGCGATCGCGTATGGCACGCCGGCGTCACGGAAACGGTTCAGCGCCCACGGTCCGGTCAGGATGAACGGCTGGCGTCCGGTCTCGAACAGCACATGCGACGCCTCCCAATCGATGTTCTCCGGGATCAGACCTTCGTCGGCGAGCGACTTGATGTACGTCATCGCCTCGACCATCCCATCGTTGGTCATCCCGATGTCATCGGCCGTGAAGCTGCCGTCGGTGCCGCGACCGAAGATGTAGCCGCCGAACGAGGTGTACAGCGGATAGGTGTTGTACGTGAGGTCGGGCAGGCCGATCGCCGACTCGGCCGTGCCGCCGGCGACGAGTGCGCCGCCGACGTCTTTCACCTCGGCCCACGTGGTCGGCGCGGCGTCGACGAGGTCGGTGTTGTAGAAGAACCCGATGTTCTCGACGGCGAGCGGGACGCCCATCAGCTCACCGCCGTACATGAAGCCGTCGATGGCGTTCGGCAAGTACTCGCTGACCTTGTCGCCGATGTCGGCCGGTGCGACGGCGCCGTTCTCGACGAGCGCTCCGAGGTTGTCGTGGGGGATGATCGCGAGGTCGGGTCCGTTGCCCTCGACCCCGAGCAACATCTGGTTGCGGAGCTCGGCCAGGTCGACCGCCTCGACGGTGACGCCGACACCGAACTCCTCCTCGAACTCGGCACCCAACTCGTTGAGGATCTCGATCCGGCCGTCGTCGTAGACCCACAACGTGAGGTTGTCGCTCGAGCCTGCACCGGTGTCGCCCTCGGCGACCGTGTCGCCCGTAGTGTCGGTGGCGGCCGTGTCGGCAGGATCACCTGCGGTGTCAGCTGCGCTGTCACCGGTCGTGGCGGTGGTCTCGGTGTCGGCGCTGGCGGGCGCGGAGTCAGCGCTCGTGTCGTCGTCGTCTCCACTGCATGCAGCCACGAAGAGTGCGAGGGCGGCGATCACGGTTCCCGCGCGCCTGGTCTGGGTTCGGTTCATGATGCGTTCCTTTCAATGTCGAAGGTCTCGCCGGCGCCGCGAGAGGCATCGCGCGAGAGGTGTGGCATGGCGAGAGGTGGGCACGGTCATGACTGCTCGACGGCGAGCACCATCGGGACGGGTGGATGGGCGACGGTGACGTGGGCTGAGGGAGCTGCCGCTTCCACTGGCAACACCCACGTCACCGCCGAACCCCCGGCGCCGGACCGTGGTGCAACACGAAGTCCATGTCCGGCGCATCACCGTGTCCTCCGCGCCACGACGGCGTCTCGCGCCGCGACAACGGTCGACCCGGCGATCGACGAGCCCGTCAGCAGGTCGGTCCACTCGCCGTCACCCAGATCGATGGTGCGCTCGACCGTTCCGTGGTTGAGGCAGAACGCGACGACGTTGGAGTCGGACTCCCATCGAACGACCTCGACCGAGGCGCCGTCGGCGACGGGCGGCGCGTCGGTCGCGATCGACAGGCGACCGATGACGGCGGCGAAGAGCTCGGCCGACGGAGACGCGAGGTACACCGCCCGGCCGTCACCGTGCGAATTGGTGGTGATGGCCGGCGACCCGGCGTAGAAGTCGTCGGTGAACGTGGCGACCACGTCGGCGGTGTCGAGCCGCACGACGTCGAACAGCTCGCGAGCGGCGGCCGTCGTACCGTCGTCGAACACGACCCGGTTGACGACTGCCTCGGGCTGCACGTCGGTCTCCTCGATCCAGAGTCCGAACAGCTGTTGCCAGATCGGTTCGACCCCTCGGGCGTGCACCCGGCCGTCGTCGATCACGATCGCCGAGCCACAGGTGCTGATGAGCAGACCGCCGCCCGCCACGAACTCGGCAAACGTTCGTGCAGTGCTCGGACCGACGATGTGGAGCAGGGGCGCCACCACCACGTCGTAGCTGTCGAACGTGGCATCGACCCCGACCACGTCGGTCGTCAGACCACGCTCGGCGAGCACACCGTGGAAGGCGCGGACGGTGTCGAAATAACGCGACCGCTGATCGAGACCCGGCGTGTTGTGGTGGGCCCACCAGCTCGGCCAATCGAACACCACCGCGACCCGTCGGGCGATCCGATGCGTTCCCTGCAGCACCTCGATGCTCGACAAGTCACCGCCGAGCCTGGCGAGCTCGGTACCCACCCGCGTGTCGATGCGGCCGTGACGCGGGATGAGCGCCGCATGCTGCAGCTCGGCCCCGGCGCGGGACTGGCGGACCTGGAAGAACAGCGCGCCGCGTGAGCCCCGGGCGATCGCCTGGAGCGCTTCCAGCCGCACCACACCTGGCCGCTTGAGCGGGCACCGGTCGTGCCAGCTGACCGAGCCTGGGGACGACTCCATCACGAGGAACTCGTCTCCCGCACCGGCACCGCGTGCCAGATCGTGCCCGAACGACGCGTGCGACCATGGGCTGCCGGCGCGTGGGTACGAATCCCACGAGACGAGATCGATGTGCGGCCCCCACTCGTGCCAGTCGACCGCTTGGATCGGCCCGTGGAAGTTGGTGGTGATCGGGATGGCCGGGGTGAGACTGCGCAGCGCCGATCGCTCGTTGAGATAGCAGCGCAGGAGGCTGGCCGACACGAACCGGGCGTGGTCGAGTGCAGCACTCGGGTTCGACGCCAGGTTCACCACCCCCTCCGGGGTGGTCCCCATCGAGTTGAGCGACGACGGCAGCTCGATCTCGGACCAGTCGCGCAGCGTGTTGCCCCAGACCGTCGTTCCCCACGCCTCGTTCAACCCGTCGAGGTCGCCGTAGCGGGCGGCCAACCAGCTCGCGAACTCCGAGCGACACCCGTCGCAGAAGCACACCGGGCCGTACTCGTTGTTGACGTGCCACAACCGCAGGCCTGCGTACTCTCGATAGCGCTCGGCGAGCACGGATGCGATCTCGGCGGACGCCTCGAGATAGGCCGTCGAGGTCGGGCAGTAGTTCCCACGACCGCCGTGGCGACGCCGACGACCGGTGGTGTCGACCGGCAGGATCTCGGTGTACGCCGCCGACATCCACGCCGGTTGGGCCGCGGTCGGCGTCGCCATGATGACGCCGAACTCACGGTCGGCGAGGCGTTCGAGCACGCGATCGAGCCAGCCGAACTCGAACCGGTCCTTGGCGGGGTGCAGCAGCTCCCAGCCGAACACCGGCAACGTGACCGTATTGGCGCCGAGACGCTCCAACAGCGCCAGGTCGTCGTCGATGACCGTGCTCGGCCACTGACCGGGGTTGTAGTCGCCGCCGAACCACAGCGACGTCTGGACGAGCGCCTGCCTCCCCCTCGATTCCCCCACCTTGCCAACGTTAGCAACGTGTTGCCAACGTTGGCAAGGGCCGCATTGCCGCCGTTCACCGGAAGTCCCGGCTCGCCGTTGGTGCCGCCAGCGGGAGCACATCGAGGTGCTCGGCCACGATGTTGATCACACCCTCACTGCGTTCGAGCCGGCCGCGCACGATCATCGCCGGCGCGCTGCGGGCGACTGTGCGGAACCTCGCCCAACATCCCTTCGACACCACGACGTTGATGAGCCCGGTCTCGTCCTCGAGGTTGAGGAACGTCACGCCCTGGGCGGTCATCGGGCGTTGCCGGTGGGTGACCACGCCGGCAACGGTCACGCGGCTCGTGGGCAGGCACTCCCACAGCCCGGCCGACGTCACCACGCCCAGCTCGCGCAGTTGCTCGCGCAGGAACGCCGTCGGGTGGCCGTCGGGCGACACCCCCGTGGACCACAGGTCGGCGACGGCCTCCTCCATCGGCGACATGCCGGGCAGCGTGGGTGGCCGGTCGCCCGTCACCATCCCCTCCAGCCGGCCCGGCCGCGACTGGGCGACGGCGCCCATCGCCCACAGCGCCTGACGGCGGTCCATGCCGAAGCACTCGCCGAACACCCCGGCGGTCGCCATCGTCTCGAGGTTGGCGAGCGTGAGCTCCGGCACCCGCCGCACCAGCTCCTCGGGCCGTTCGAAGGGACCGTGATCGACCCGCTCGCGCTCGATCCGCTCGGCGAGCTCCTTCCCGACCCCCCGCACCGACCCGAGCCCGAGCCGCACCGCCACTTCCCCCCACTCTCCCTTGTTTGTGTCACCGATATCGGCGACCTTCGCCGATATCGGTGACACAAACCGGGGTTCGACGGGTTCGAGGGTGGCGGTGGCGAGGGAGGCGTTGAGGTCGGGGGTGCGCACCACCACGCCATGTCGGCGCGCGTCGCGGACGAGCGTGTGCGGCGACCAGAAGCCCATCGGCTGAGCGTTGATCAACGCCGC
>DATMDV010000046.1:0-11969 GCA_035557475.1 Ilumatobacteraceae bacterium | reverse complement strand
CGCGTCCGGACCACCCGAATACAACGAAGAATTCACCGAGATGACGGTGAACTTGCGCGACGACATCTACTGGAGCGACGGTGAGCAGTTCACCGCGGACGACGTCGTCTTCACGGTCGAAACCCAGATGAACACACCGGGTATGATCTGGAGTGGCGCATTCTCGACCGAGGTAGAGACGGTCGAGGCGACGGATCCCCAGACCGTCCACTTCACGCTCCAGAACCCCAACTCGAGGTTCCATTCGGTCTTCTCAGTGCGCTGGTCGGGCGCCTGGATCATGCCGGAGCACATCTTCTCGGGAGTCGAGAACGTGCTGGAGTACGACTTCGCCGATCCCGTTGGCCTTGGGCCCTACGTGCTGCACAGCTACGACCCGAACGGAACCTGGTACATCTGGGAGAAGCGCGAGGACTGGGACCGCACCTCGGTTGCCGACTTCGGCGAGCCGGCGCCGCAATATGTCAACTACCGGAACAACATGCCGATCGACAATCGGCTGATCGAGATGCGGAACGGCGATCTGGACGTGATCCACGACCTCTCGCCGGAGGGCATGTTCTCGATCGTCGAGGAGGAAGACACCGTCAGGGGCTGGTTCCCGGGCTTCCCGTACGCCCATCCCGATCCCACGCTACCGATGTTCATCTTCAACCATCAGAACGAGAAGTTCCAGGATCACCGCGTGCGCTGGGCTCTTGCTCTGATGCTCGATGCACGGGGCCTGTCGATGGCCAGCTATCGGGGGGCGGCGACGCTCTCGGCGATCTCGATTCCGCCCACCGGCACGCATCCGGACGACTATCACATTCCGATGCAGGAGGAGCTCATCAACTTCGAGCTCGACACCGGCGAAAGCGTGATCAAGCCCTACAACCCCGATATGGGCCTCGAGATCGCGGAATTGGTACGTCCGGAGTTCGGCGACGAGGTGCCCACCGATGAGGACGCCATCCGCCGCTCCTTCGGCTACGGCTGGTGGAACCAGGATCTCGACGCGGCGGCCGAGCTGCTCCGCAGCGCAGGCTTCACGGAGGACGGTGATGGATGGACGATGCCCAATGGTGAGCCCTTCGAGTTCACCCTGATGGTGCCGGCCGAGGGCGTCATCAACCGGCTGGGCGTGATCGCGGCCCAGATGTGGAGCGAGGCGGGCGTCCCCGTGACGGCCGAAGTGCAGGAACCTTGGTCCAACGCATGGAATCGGCAGCAAGCCGGCGACTACGAGGCCAATGTCGCGTGGTCCGTCGAGACTTGGGGCGGTCACCCCGACCTGTCGTTCTTCCTCGACAGCTACCATTCCAGCTACATCGTGGAGCCAGGCGAGGTGCAGCCGCCGCGCAACTGGATGCGCTGGGAGAATCCCGAGCTCGACCGGATCATCGAGGAAATCCGCACCGTTCCCTTCGACGACGTGGAGCGCAACGTGGAGCTGGGCCGCGAATTCGTCAGGCTCCATCTCCAAGAGATGCCCAACATTCCTGTGATGTCCTACAACGTGTTCGTGGCGATGTCTGAGCGCTACTGGACGGGCTATCCGACCACGGAAAATCCGTACGCCAACCCGGTGAACAACTGGGGCAACTCGAGGTACATCCTGACCCAGCTCGAACCGGTGGGAAGCTGACCCGCAGAGGGTGCTGGTGTGGGTGCCCGACAGATGTGCCGGGCACCCACCAGCGTGTACTCAAACAGGCGCCGACGTGAGAAGGCGGTAGATGAAGGCATATTCGTGGTTTGTGCTCAAGCGCTTCGCGCAGATGATCGTCGTCATCTATGTCGGTGTTTCGACGGCGTTCTTGATCACACATCTCTCCCCCATCAACCCCGTCGACAGCATGCTCAGCAGCATCACGACCCGATCGAACTTCAGCCCAGAAGCCATTGAGGAGATGCGAGCGGCGCTGACCGATCTCTACGGTGTCGACAAGCCGTTGCTCGAGCAATACGTGAACTTCTGGCAACGCTTCCTCCAGGGCGGCGACTTTGGGCCGTCGTTACTCGCCTTTCCCACGCCGGCGATGACGTTGGTCATGCGTGCGCTCCCGTGGACGGTGCTCCTTCTGAGCACTTCCGTACTGATCACCTGGTTTCTGGGCAACCTGTTCGGCGGTTTGGCTGGTTACTTTCAGAACAGCCGGCTGCTGAAGGTGTTCGGGGTGGCGTCGATGGGAGTGCAGCCGATCCCGTACTACATCGTCGCCTTCCTCTTCCTGATCTTCTTCGGCTTCGTGTGGCCGGTCCTGCCAATATCGGGCGCCTATGCCATGGACGTCCAGTCGGGCTGGAACATCGACTTCATCCTCTCGGTCATCCAGCATGCGATCCTGCCAGTCACGTCGCTCATCGTCGTCGGGTTCGGGACTTGGTTCCTGGGCATGAGGGCGCTGGTCTCGAACATCGTCAACGAGGACTATGTGACCTATGCCGAGCTGGCCGGTGTGCCGCGCCGACGCATCGTGTTCTCCTACGTGATGCGCAACGCCGCGGTGCCGCAGTTGACGGCACTTGCACTGGTGCTCGGCTCGATCTTCTCGGGTACGATCATCACCGAACAGGTCTACAACTATCCCGGTTTGGGCACGTTGCTGGTCGATGCCGTCAACACTGGCGATAACACCACAGTGCTCGCCGTGTCGACTGTTGCCATCACCGCGGTCGCGGTCGCGATCTTCGTCGTCGATCTGCTGCACCCCCTCCTCGATCCACGAGTCAGAGCAAGCTAGATCCGATGCTTGCCGTCGTACGCGACCTCATTCGCTACAACAAGGAATTCACCATTGGTGCGGTCCTGGTCGCCATCATCGTCGGTTTTTCGTGCCTGAGCTTCTTCTCACCGGTCGATCCGACCCTCGTTTACCTGGTTCCGCCCGAGCGGCCGCCCTCGACCGAGTACTGGTTCGGCACCAATTCGCGTGGTCAGGACCTCTTCTGGCAGGCCACGTTCGCGATCCGCAACACGCTGGCCTTCGGCCTCCTCGTGGCGGTCCTTTCACGGATCATCTCGGTCACCGTCGGGCTGGTCGCGGGTTATATCGGCGGCTGGGTCGATCGTGTCTTGATGTCCATCAACGACGTGGTCGTTGCGTTGCCGATCTTCCCGATCCTCGTGCTGGTCTACTTCGTCCTGCGCGCCGACCTGACCACGCTGAAACTCGCCATCGTCATGGCGTGCTTCGGCTGGCCCTTCGACGCGCGGCTGATCCGGTCCATCGCGGTGGGCCTGCGGCATCGCGAGTTCACCCACCACGCCGTGTTCGCCGGCATGTCTGCTCGCAAGATCATGTTCGAGGAACATCTGCCCTATGTCATGCCGATCGTCTTGTCGACGGCGATGGCGAACATGATCTGGTCGATCGGGCTGTCCGTGACGCTCGCCGTGCTCGGGTTCACCGACTTGAACATCCCGTCGATCGGCACGATGCTCTACTGGGCCAACAACCACTCCGCCATGGTGGTGGGAACGTGGTGGTGGATCGCGGTACCGGTCGTCCTGGTCGTCGTCACGTTCGTCGGGCTGTACCTGCTCGCGGTGTCGCTCAACGAATACATCGATCCGCGCTCACGTCTGCGGCGCATGGGTGGCGCGGCGCTAGTAAGCGCCACGTCGACGCTCGTCGCAGAGGGTGGTGCGGCGCCGGTGCCGACCCTCGGAGCCGATGTGCGCGGCGAGCCCGAAGGTCGACCGTGACCGAGAACGTCCTGACCGTCACGAGCCTGAAGGCCTACTACCGGATGTCCTACTTCGGCGTTGACCGCGAGGTGCGGGCAGTTGATGACGTCACGCTTTCGGTCCGCAAGAACGAGGTCTATGGCATCGCCGGGGAGAGCTCTTCGGGCAAGACCACGTTGATCAAGACGTTTGCGTCCGCGATTCGTCCACCGCTGAAGATCGTCGGCGGCTCGATGACGTACCACTTCGAGAACGGCGACATCGACCCCTACGCGGCACCTCAGGCGAAGGTCGATGCGCTCCGGTGGAGCCATCTCTCCTACATCATGCAAGGGTCGATGAGCCTGCTCAATCCCGTGCGGCGGGTTCGCAGGACCTTCGAGGACTTCGCGTTCCGGCCGATGGGGCTGCCCAGGAGTGAGTTCTGGGGCCGTGTCGAGTCGCATCTTCAGCGGCTCGACCTGTCCCCCAACGTCCTGTCGGCGTATCCGCACCAGCTGTCCGGCGGGATGCGTCAACGGGTGACGATCGCGCTGGCCACGGTATGTCAGCCCGAATTCGTCATCGCCGACGAACCCACCACAGCGCTCGACGTGGTGGTGCAGAAGGACGTGCTGGCGATGATCCGCGATGTGCAGCGCCAGATGGGGTCCTCGGTCGTGTTTGTCACCCACGACATGAGTGTGCACGCAAATATTGCTGACCGCATCGGCATCATGTACGCCGGAAGGCTCGTGGAAGAGGGTCCGACCCGCACGCTCCTTGCCGCACCACGGCATCCCTATACGGCCCATCTCGTCGCCTCACTGCCACGCATCGGTGATACCACGCCGAAGGTCGCGCTCGAGGGGCGGCCGCCGAACCTTGCCGAACCGCCAACGGGCTGCCGCTTTCATCCTCGTTGCCCGCTCGCCATCGAGAAATGCACGACCGACGTACCGCCACTCGAGCCGGTCGGGCTGGATCACCGCTCGGCCTGCTGGCGCAGCGCCGAGGTGCGTCCGCTGACCCGGATCGGTCACCAGGAACTCGAGGTCGCGGGATGACCGCGCTGCTCGAGGTGTCCCACGTCTCCAAACACTTCGTCACGGGCGGCCGGCTCTCGCGCAGCCATATCGATGCCGTCGTGGACGCCAATCTCTCGCTGTCGTCCGATGCCTCCGAGATCTTTACGATCATCGGCGAGTCTGGTTCGGGAAAGACGACGCTGGCGCGCATGATCCTGGGCCTCGAGCATCCGACGAGTGGCGACATCCGGTTCGAGGGGAAGCGCAACGCGGAACGTCGAACGCGCGCCGCACGGCGAGACTTCTATCGGCGCGTGCAGCCGATCTTCCAGAACCCGTTCGAAACGTTCAATCCGCTCAAGCGGGTCGACCGCTACCTGCACGCGTCGGCCCGCACTCTGTTCGGCGCGCGGACCGCCTCCGAGGCGGAGTCGGTGATCGACGGTGCGCTGCACAAAGTCGGGCTGAGCCTGCGGGAGGTCGCCGGGCGCTACGCGCATGAACTGTCCGGCGGACAGCTTCAACGCGTGGCCATCGCGCGTGCGCTCATTCCCAACCCTTCGCTCCTCATTGCCGACGAGCCGGTGTCGATGGTGGATGCATCGCTGCGCATGTCGATCGTCACCCTGTTGCGGGATCTGCGGGATGAGTTCGGCGTCTCGGTCATCTACATCACGCACGACTTGGCCACGGCCTATTACATCTCCGACCGGCTCGTCATCATGCAGAAGGGATATGTCGTGGAGATGGGTCCCGCGCGGCCAATTCTCGATGCGCCCGAGCATCCGTATTCCCGCCTCCTCAAAGACTCCGTGCTGTCCATCACCGACGCTGGAACCGACGGCCTCGTATCGGCGGACCGGTCCGAGTCCGCGGCGGCCTGGGAACGGGTGGGGACGGCGACACTTCAGGAACGCGAGGATGGCCGCTTCGTCCGGCTCTAGGTGTGACGACCGCTCAGGTCTTCAGCCCCTGCGTGAGGCGCACCATCGTCCACGAGACGGGTGCCAGCGGAACAACGATCTCGCCGTCGACGTCCGGGGGTGGCAACGACAGGGTGCGCGGGCGCACGCGGTCGGGGTCGGCCGCGGTGTTGCTGGCGTGGCGGTCGGCGTCGGCGACCTGGAGGCATCCGACGGCCGCGACCTGGTCGCCGAGCGGCCGGGTGTCGACGGTCAACTGCACGGTGGCATCGAGCGAGCGGTTGACGACGAACAGCACGGCGCCGGCGTCGTCGCTCGTGGCGACGGCGTCGACGAGCGGTACCTCGCCGAATCGCTCCGTCTCGTAGCTCGGCGCGTCGATCGCGAGGCGCAGTACGTCGCCGCTGGCGTAGCGCGAGGTCTCGGCGAACGGGTGGAAGGTCGACTGCCGCCACGCCGTGCCGCCGGGCTCGGTCATGATCGGTGCGATGACGTTGGCGAGCTGCGCCTGGCAGGCGACGGCGACTCGGTCGGCGTGCCGCAGCAGCGAGATCAGCAGATTGCCGACAACGACCGCGTCGGTGACGCTGTAGCGATCCTCGAGCAGCCGCGGCGCTCGGGGCCAGCCCGGTTCCGGGCCGTCGCGCTGGAACCGGGTGATGTACCACACGTTCCACTCGTCGAACGAGAGGTTGATGCGCTTGCTCGCGCCGAGTTTCGCACGCACGTGGTCGGCCGTGGCCGTGACGGCGTCGATGAAGCGATCCATGTCGACCGCCGAGGCGAGGAAGCTGCCGGGATCGCCGTCGTGTTCTTCGTAGTAGGCGTGAAGCGAGATGTAGTCGACGACGTCGTAGGCCTCTTCGAGCACTGTCGCCTCCCACGATCCGAACGTCGGCATCGACGAGTGGGAGCTGCCGCAGGCCACGAGCTCGAGGTCGGGTTCCGCCTGACGCATCGCCCGGGCCGTCTCGGCTGCGAGCCGCCCGTACTCCGCCGCGGTCTTGTGTCCGGTCTGCCACGGCCCGTCGAGCTCGTTCCCGAGGCACCACAACCGAACCCCGTGGGGATCGGGAGTTCCGTTGGCGACGCGCAGGTCCGACAGCGTCGTGCCGGCCGGGTGATTGGAGTACTCCAGCAGGTCGAGCGCCTCGGCGACCCCGCGGGTTCCGAGATTCAGGGCGAGCATCGGTTCGACACCGGCCCGGCCGGTCCACTTGATGAACTCGTCGGCGCCGAACTCGTTGGTCTCGATCGTGCGCCAGGCGAGGTCGCGCCGGACCGGACGGTGGTCCCGCGGCCCGACGCCGTCTTCCCAGCGGTAGTTGGAGACGAAGTTGCCACCCGGATAGCGCACCACCGACACGCCGAGCTCCTGCGTGAGGGCGAGGACGTCGCCGCGGAATCCGTCTTCGTCGGCCGTGGGGTGGCCGGGCTCATAGATTCCGGTGTACACGCAGCGCCCGAGGTGCTCGACGAACGACCCGAACAACCGGCGCTTGACCGGCCCCACCCGAGCCGCGGGGTCGATCACGACACGGGCGGCGAGCGGGGATTGATCGATGCTCACGACAGCGACCTCCGTAGTAGCGGGTGCGCACCCGATTGTGAACGTTCACAACGATTTCGTCAATCCCCGCCGATGCCGTCGATCATCCGCTCGAATGACACACTGCCGAGGATGGACGGCCGACGATGACGGCACCATCGTGACGCGGCTGCCCGGGATGCACGACGTCGCCAGGGTGGCGGGCGTGTCGCACCAGACAGTGTCGCGCGTCCTCAACGGCCTCCCCAACGTCCGGCCGGAGACGAAGGAGCGCGTCGAGCGGGCAATCGCCGAGCTGGGCTACCGCCGCAACGCCGCGGCCCGCTCGCTCGTCACGCGACGCTCCGGCGTGATCGGGGTGCTCACCCCGCGCACCCACCTGTACGGGCCGACGAGCACGATGATCGCCGTCGAGGTCGCAGCACGTGACGCGGGCTACTTCGTCAGCCTCGCCAGCGTCGCTGACTCGTCGGCGGCCGCGCTCGACGCCGCCGTCGGGCACTTCAAGGACCAGGCGGTGGAGGCGGTCGTGCTGATCGCCCCGCAGCGGGAGCTGCTCACCGCGGCCCGCATTGTCGCCCAAGACCTACCGGTTGTCACGATGTCCGCCGACTACCGCGCCGCCCAGCCGTGGCTCGTCTCGGTGGCGATGGACAACCGAGCCGGGGCCCGCCTCGTCACCAGGCATCTGCTCGACCTCGGTCACCGCGACGTCGCCTTCATCGCCGGTCCGCAGAACTCGCCAGAGGCTGCGGCGAGGTTGCGGTCGTGGCGCGATGAGATGAGAAGCGCCGGCCTCGCCGCACCGCGTGTGTACCCGGGGGACTGGACCTCGGCGACCGGGTTTGCCGCCGGCCGGCGGATTCTCGCCGACGGTCTCCCGACGGCGGTCTTTGCGGCGAACGACCAGATGGCGCTGGGGCTGCTCTCCGCGTTCGGCGCAGCGGGCGTCGACGTCCCCGGCGATGTGTCCGTCGCCGGGTTCGACGACCTGCCCGATTCTGAGTTCTTCCAGCCCGGACTGACCACCGTGCGCCAGGACTTCGCCACGCTCGCCGCCCGCTGCGTCGGTGTGCTGGAGCGGATCCTGGCGGGCGGGCTGGCATCCAGCGTCTGCATCAGTGGCGAACTGGTGATCAGGGAGAGCACCGCGCCGCCGCGGACACGGTGACGCGCGTGATCCCGCTCCCCCGCTCCACGCATTCCCAGGCGCATATGCCCAGGTCAGGGCATGCGCCTCGTTCGCGTTCAGGCTGCAGGACGGATGGTCGATGGTCCTGCTCGGGCTCCGGGACCTATCGCCGGCGGGTTGACCGGCTCACCCCTGGACGATGGTGTTGCCAACGCTGGTGTCAGTGATCGCTGGGGTCGTGCCGTCGAGCGCGGCGCCCCAAGTGATGTCGTTGTCGGCGCCGCTGACGAAGATCTCGCCGACCCGGTCGACCGACACGGTGTTCCCGCCGCCGGTCACGGTGACCGTCGGACAGTCGCCAGTCAGCGTGACGATCGAGTCGCCGCTAATGATCGTCACCGCGGCGCCACCGCACGCATGAGTCACGGTCGCACCGGACTCGTCGATGAGCACGGCATCGCCGGTCGTGCTCGTTGAGGTGTCGGGCGCGGGACCCTCGCGGGTGAGGTCGATCGTCGTCGTTTCGGTCGTGAGTGTGGCCGCGGTCGCGGAGCACGTCGAGGTGGCCTCGCCGGTCGGACCGAGGGCGACGATCACGTCCTCGAACGCGAGCTCCTCCTCCATCCCGGCGGCCGCGACCGTCGCGGTGCCCTCGGCGTCGTCGAGGGCGAACTGCAGGCGATCGCCGAGCGTGGCCATCTGGCCGGCGGCCTCGCCGTCGAGCGACAGGGTGGCGGGCGTTCCCGCGACCTCGGCTGGGATGCTGGCGTCGGTGGCGCGCAGGGCCCACGTGCCGGTGGCGAACGTCATCGTCATCCCCTCCGCGGCGCCGCTCACTGTGATCGTGGCGTCGGACGCGTCGATCTCGCTGATCGTCCACTCGCCGTCGAGGCAGCCGGCACCGCCCGCCGGCACGGACGTCGCCGGTGCGTCCGTGGTCTCCGTCGTCGCGTCCGTCGTCGGTGTGGTGGTTTCCGTCGTCGCGTCTGTAGTCGGTGCGTCCGTGGTCTCTGGCGCCGTCGTAGGCGTCGACGAGGACGCGGTGGGCGCCGCCGTCGAGTCGCCGGACGCGTCGTCGTTGTCCTTGGAACCCGCGCCGCAGCCTGCGGCTACGAAGGTCGTCGTCAGGGCAACGAGGATCAGGCGGGTGCGGTTCACGAGAGCTCCTTCGGGTGGGGTGCTCCGCGCATCGTACGGACGCGCTGTCGCACCGTTATCCCCACGTCGTCGCAGATCGGCGACATCGCCGCTACACGACCGCCAGCGGGAAGCGCAGCCGCACGACGGTGCCCTGACCGACGCGGCTGCGCACGAACACCGATCCGCCGTGGCGGTCGACGATCGTCCGGACCAGCGCCAGGCCGATGCCGCTGCCGGGGACCGCTCGCGCCGCCGCACCTCGGGCCAGCTCCTCCCACACCAGGTCGATCTCGTCGTCGGGGATGCCGATGCCGGTGTCGGCTACTTCGATGACGGCATGGCGGTCTTCCTCGAGGGCGCGCACCTCGATGGTGGCGCCGGGAGGGGAGAACTTGACGGCGTTGGCGACGAGGTTCATCACGGCGAGGAAGATGAGGTCGCGATCCCCGACGATCTCGCCGACGCGCCACGGGATCTCGGGGGTGAGCACGCGCATCTCGCGACGGTCGCTGTCGGGGAGGTCGGCCGTCGCGGCGGCCACCTCGTGGACGATCTCGGCAGGATCGACCCGATCGTTCTCGATCGGCGCCGACTCGAGTTCGCCGAGCTTGCGGAGGTCGGCGACGAGCCTCGCCAGCCGGCGCGCTTGCTCGTCGATGCTCGCCAGCGCCTGATCACCGTCGACGTCGCCGGGGTTCGAGCGGGCGTTGGCCACCCCCGCGCGGATTGCCTGCACCGGGTTCTTGAGCTCGTGGTCGAGGCGGGCCATGAGCCGCGTCCGAGCCGCGCGCGCGTGGGCGTCACGCTCGCGCAGCTGCTGCTGATCCCGCCGCGCCGTGCGGGCCCGTTGCCAGCGCTGGGCGAGCACGAGGCCGGCCGCGACGAGCCCGACGATCGCGACCACGAGTGGGGGCGACGCCTCGACGTACCAGCGGCGGTCGCGCTGACCCCACAGCGCGATGACGCCGAGTGCGCCGGCCGCGACCAGCGCCGCCGGGAGCGCCGCACGCCTCATCGCTCGACCGACACGTCGCCGACGAAGCGGTAGCCGAGCCCGGCGACGGTCTCGATCCAGGTCGGCTTGCCGCTGTCGTCACCGAGCGCCTTGCGCAGCTCGGCGATGCGATGGTCGACGGCGCGTGTGCCGACGGGGTTGTCCCATCCCCACACCGCCTCCAGCAACCGCTCGCGGGTGAGCAGCTCGTCGGGCCGAACGGCGAGGTAGTCGAGCAGTGTCGAGGCCTTTGGCGTCAGGGCGAGCTCCACGCCGTCGAGGTACGCACGGCGCGCCGCCCGATCGAGGCGCAGCCGTCCGGACACAACGCCGCGCGCCCGTGCGAGGTCGGGCGCACCGCCACTCGCCCGTCGCAGCAATGCACGCAGCCGGGCGACAAGTTCGTGGGGATCGAACGGCTTGTTGAGGTAGTCGTCGGCGCCCTCTTCGATCGCCATCGCGCGTTCGGCAGACTCGCCGACCTGGGTGAGAAGGAGCACCGGCGTCCAGGTGCCGGTGCGCCGCAGTCGGCGCACGACCTCGCGCCCGTCGACCTCGGGCATCACGACGTCGAGCACGGCCACGTCGACGCCGCCGGCCTCGAACATGTCGAGCGCCGCTCGGCCGTCCTCGACGACCACGACATCGAAGCCCGAGCGCGTCAACAGCCCCGCGAGGTTGGTCCTGATGTCGGCCTCGTCGTCGGCGAGCAGGACGCGCGGTTGGTTCGGGGACACCGACGCCGCACTGTACGGGACACCACCGAGGTGGGAAGCACCGACTCCCAGCCGGTCAGAGGCACTCGGAGGTTGGGCCGCCTTAGGTCGTCGCTGTGTCTTCCTCGGCAGCCGTCACGACGTCGGACATGCTGGCTCTGTAGGCGGCCACCAGTTCCTGCTGCTCCCGTTCCGGCACCCCGTAGAACTCGAGGGCGCGGACGATCTCCGCCCCAACTTCGGCGAACTCTTCGGCCGTCAGATTGAACTCGGTGTGAGCCTCTTTCAGCGGCAAGCCGGTGTACACAAAGGGTCCGCCGGCCGCTGCCGCGATCCACAGCGTGCGACCGAACTTGAGACCCGGCAGCCGCGCTTCCGCCTGCGTCCTGTTCCATGCCTTGAGCGCGGGGTTCTTTCTGAGTACCGGGTTTCTGAGGATCTTGTCACTGAAGCGGTCGACGACCGCGGCGATCCCGAAGTAGCCGCCCAACCGGTCGTACAGACTCGGTTCCGTAGGAGTCGTCTGCGGCGCTGCAATTGCCTCGGCGCTCGCCGGAAACAGTCCCAGCTCAGCCGCACTAGCGACGGCTCCCGCGCCCTTGGCCATTGTCCGTCGATCCATTCGTCTGTCCATCTCGTCGTCCCTCCGTGTTGCGTGTGAGTCCCCGGGACGACAACGGCGACTGTTGCGCCGTCGCTGCCGCACCGTCGGCGTGATCTGGTGGCACGTGTCGATGCGGGCACCCCGACCCCGGACCTGCCAATAACGACAGTACGCGTTGGTGTTATCCAGATGCAAGACCCCGTCCGATGGTCGGTCCAGAGGCGACCGCCG
>DATMDV010000045.1:0-2319 GCA_035557475.1 Ilumatobacteraceae bacterium | reverse complement strand
TGACCGTGGCGACCAAGCTCCTCCGAGACGCAGGCGCCCCGGCGGTGCTTCCCTTCGCACTGGCCACCACGACCTGACACATCCCGACCGCCAACGGGAGCGCCCGGGCGCTCCATCCCCGAAGGTCAGTTAGTGCCCCGTTCGCTGAACACCATTCGCTGAGAGGGGGAATCGCCGAGAAACATGTGGAGCGACGCCATAAATATCGAGCGGCCGATGCGGTTCATGGAGACCGTCTGCGCCGCGGTACGGCGCAGCATCCGTACCGCAGCGACGCCGTAGTCGATCAGCTGGGTTTCGTAGTCGTGGATCGCGGAGAGAGGAGGTCCGTCTCAGCTCGGGCGGCGGCGATCAGGTTGCGCGAGCGGCTGCGCGTCGCGAACTGCGGTGCTGGCCGCGATGCCGCGGAACGGCGTCATGCCGTGGATCGCGTCGCCGACGAGGGCGATGTTCGTCGCCTCCCACCGCGGGATCCGCACCGACGTACGGATCGGCAGCAGGGACACGCTCTGCTCGGATGACTAGGCGACGAGCCGACTCAATGACGGGTGCCAGCCTCGATCAGCTGGCCGACGAGGTCCCGCAGCGCAGTACCGTCCATTGCGGACAGATCGGCGTCCGACCCGAGTCGCGTGCTGTCGGCGACAGAGGCTAGCCGCCGGTTGTCGAACAACACGACGTCGTCGGCGAGCGTCTCGTCGTTGCCGCCGATGCCGTTCACGGACAGCACGTCGGCGTCGAACTCGTGCGGGGCGACGAACATGCCGCAGCCAGCCGGCGGGATGAGGTTGTTCGGCTCCGCATGGAGCCGGATCGCCAGTCACCGCTTGGACTCCTCGGCGAACGGGAGCCTTCCCGCAATCGTGCGGACGCCGGTGTCGACCAGCTCGGTGTGCGGAAGGTATTGGCCGCGCACACGCGAAGTGGCGCCGTCGGCGGCGACCAGCACGTCGGCGGTGGCGGTCGCGCCGAGCCTCGACTAGCCGCTCGACGCGATGATCGCCGGCTTCAGGATGAGCACGGTGCACTACCGGCACTGGGCGCGCATGGCCGGAGCGGATCGTGAAGGCAATCGGCGGCTAGGACGCCGACGATGAGTTCACCCGCCACTACTTCGACCAGCTCGCGCATCTGATCCGTCACCTCGGCTACGGCCAGCGGACAGCGAGCGACCAATCGTAGTGAGCGGTCAGGCGTAGGCGTAGTCGGTTACCGGGAAGGTGGCGGCGGCTCGTCTGGCGTTGAGGGTGGACGTCGGGCGGAGCAGGGCCGGCTCGCCGTGTTGGTTGAAGTAGTAGCTGCGCGCGGTCGAACAGCTGCCCAGCTCGAACACGGAGTCGCCGAGGCGGGCTCGCATCTTCTCGAGGAAGTCGTCGTTGGCGGCCTGCGTCACCTCGAAGGTGCTCGCATCCCGACGTCGCAGTTCGCCGAAGAGTCTTGCCATGTGGCGCATCTGCGCCTCGATCGTGGTGAAGTACGACAAGCCGCTGTAGGAGTACGGGCTGTTGAGGCTGATCAGGTTCGGGAAGTACGGAATCGTCACGCCCTCGTACGCCTGGAATCGGTTGTCGCGCCACCAAGTGCCGAGGTCGCGGCCCGCGCGGCCGATGATCTCGATCGCGGGGAAGTTGACGTCCCACAGGTTGAACCCGGTGGCGAGCAGCAGTGTGTCGATCTCGGTCCGGCGCCCGTCGGTTGTGACGATGGCGTTCGGCTCGACGTGGTCGATCGACGTCGTCTCGAGGTGGACGTTGGGCTTGTTGAAGGTCGGGAAGTAGTCGTTGGAGAACGTCGGCCGCTTGCAGCCGAACGAGTAGTCGGGCGTGAGTTTGCGGCGCAGCTCGGGATCCCTGACCTGACGTCGCAGGTGTGCCCGCGCCAGCCGCTCGGCTCCGCGGTTCATCAGCTGGGCGTGCCGGTAGTGCAGCACGCCGGTGACCATGATCGCCTCCAGCGCGGCGGTGTTGAGCAGCCGTGCGAACCGCTGCACGAGCGGTGCCCGGGCGAACATCCGCTGGACCGAGCGCGGGATCGGGCCGTCGAGCTTCGGCGTCACCCAGATCGGCGTGCGTTGGTACACGGTCAGCTCGGCGACCTTCTTCGCGATCTCCGGCACGAGCTGCACCGCCGTCGCCCCGGTGCCGATGACCGCCGCGCGGCGGCCGGTCAGGTCGTAGCCGTCGTCCCAGGCGGTGGAGTGGATGACCTTGCCGGCGAACGTGTCGATGCCCGAGATGTCCGGCATCCGGGGCTGGGAGAGGAAGCCGGTGGCGGTCACCAGGTACCGGGCGGTGAGCCGCTCGCCGCCGCGGACGCGGA
>DATMDV010000044.1:0-6900 GCA_035557475.1 Ilumatobacteraceae bacterium | reverse complement strand
CGAGCAGGTCGTCGAAGCGGGAGACGATCGGCTCGAACATTCGACGCCACCGCTGCCCGTCGCTTCCCAGACCTTCGGCGGTCCGATCGATCGATCGATGCAGCACACCAGCCGACCCGTCGTCCAGCGGATGGGCACAGTTCACCGCGGGTTGCAGCCAGGTGAGCCCGTGGGACGCGAGGTCCAGTCCGGCGAGGAAGGGTGACGCTGCCGCGAGGGGATGAAACGCCGAGCAGTGATCATGCACCAGCCCGGGGACGATCAGCTCCGAACTGCGCGTCCCACCGCCGATCACGTCGCTGGCCTCGAGCACGGTCACGTCGAGGCCGGCGCGCGCCAGCCGCGCCGCGGCCGCAAGCCCATTCGGCCCGCTGCCGACGACGATCGCTGTGCTCACAATGTCGCTGTGCTCACAGTGTCACGGGGCTCACGATGTCACCGGCTGCTCATCCTCGATTCACACGCGGCCGCCGACGCCGGGATGGGCGACGCCCGGTGCCACGTACCCCGGGAGCGTCCAGGTGATCGTGTGGGGGATTGGGCCGTTGGGGAGCCACGGCTGCTCGTTGTAGGCATCGTCATTGTGGTACCACCCCTTCTCGACGGTGCCCAGCGCGGCGTCGATCACCCGGTACTGCACCTTCTTGCTGAAGGCCGGCTGTGACTCGGTGAACGCGACTATCACATCGCCAGGTTCGTACTGGCACCGCTCCTGGAGCGCGGCGATGAGGCGCTCGTCGAGGCAGTGGCCGTCGCCGAAGTTCCACCCGGTGAGGACGTTGCTCACGAACTCGCCCTCGCGCTGGACCCGGTGGTCGAGTCCGTCGGTATGGCGCATCAGGGCGGAGATGTGCATCCGGCCCATCGGGTGCATCATCCGGAACGCCACCGCCTTCTGGATGAAGATCTCCGCGATCTCGTTGCCGAACAGCGGCTCGATCTGGTCGATCTGGTTGTCGGCCGCCTTCACGATCCGCTCGTTGATCCGGTCCTCCATCGACTTGTCGCGGAACGAGAACGTGGCCGCCGCCCAGTTGCCGGCGTACTGCTTCATCCCAACGAGGAACGAGACGTACTGCGGCCGGAGTGCGCCGAGGACGATCGGTGCGAGCGCGACGCACACGACGATCGCCAGGAGGCCCGGATTCATGTCGCCGACCCCGTATCCGTCGCCGGCGTGGAAGTTGGCGAACAGGAACGCGACGACGAACATGAAGAACACGTTCCACTCCAGCGGCACCGCCAACGGAATGGTGGAGATGATGAAGGTGTGGAGCAACCAGATCGAGACGATGGCCACCCACGTCGCCCACGGCCATGGTGAGAACAACAGCACGAGCGGCATCACCAATTCGCACGTGGTGCCACCGATGTGGGCCAGGGCATGCGTGAGCTTGGATGGCCGGAGGTCGTTCGGGTAGTCCTTGACCGTCGCCTTGCGGAACCGATCCGAGGTGACCCACGGCGTGTTCTGGACCATGATCGCCACCGTCGACGAGAAGCCGTGCTGCAGCTTCGAGAAGCCGGCCCCCATCCAGATCACCACGATGGCGATCTTGGCGGCGACGACCATGTCGACGAAGTTGCTGAACAGACCGAAGTAGAGCATCGTCGGGACGTACTGCTCGGAGCGGGCCGACAGGAACACGATCTTGTCCCGGAGACCCATCAACACGATCAGGAAGCAGTAGGTCACCAGCGCCCATTGGGGCAGCACGCCGGCCGAGCCCTCGGGCAGCCCGTCGACCTGATCACCCGACAGGAACATCATCATGACCAACCAGAACACGATGAGCTTGTAGAGGCCGGTGTCCCACGGCGTCCGCCGGTTGCCCTTGGTGAACGGGACATGGTTCGGGTACGGCGGGACCCGCAGGGTGTCGTTCTGCCACCAGTACAGGACGCCCCCGATCGGCGGATCGAAGTGGAACGCCAACGGGCCGCATGTCGCGGCGAGCCCCAGGATCTCCAGCAGGATCGTCCACACCATGAGCTTCTGGTAGAGGATCGGCTCGTCCCACCATCCGCCGATGTTGTCGAACTCCAGCCCAGCGGTGAAGGCGCCGCAGACGATCAACCCGAACAGTCCGTAGAAGAAGATCTTCCACACGTAGAAGTTGGCCGTTTGCTTCGGGGTGCCGAAGCCCTGCTCCACCCAGTGGAGCTGCAGCAGCTTCATGCGCTCGAAGAACGGGATGGCGGCGAACTCGTCGAGCGCGACGGGCGGAAGTTCTGCAGTGCGGTAACCCATGGCAGCTACCTCCTCACGCGCTTCGCCCAGGAACGCAGCCGGCGTTCGACCTCGAAGTAGTAATCATCATCTTCTGCCCTCCTGGTGGACACGATCTTTCCCGTGAGGCGCTCGAGTTCGCGTTCTCGAACCCTCATGCGCTTCCACTGCTTCCGCTTCCGCTTCTGGCGCAGCCGCTCGATGTGGTCCTCCTCGGTCTCCGAGGTCCCCCGCATGTAGGCATCCTCGATCTCGTCGAGGCGTTGGATCGCCTCGGCGGCGGGGAGCTCGAGCAGGATCTGGCCGCGCGCCATCAGGTACATCCGGTCGGCGTACTTCAACGCCTTGTGCGCATGCTGCTCGACGATCAACGCTCCGGTCCCGTGCTGGTCGGCGGCGTTCCGGACCACGCCGAGCAGGCGGTCGACGATCTTCGGCGCCAGCCCGAGCGACAGCTCGTCGGCGAGCAGGAGCGACGGATTGCGGCTCAGCGCCCGGGCGAGGGCCAACATCTGTTGCTCGCCGCCGGAGAGCATCCCGCCCCGGACCGACAGTCGCGGTTCCAACTCCGGGAACAGCGCCAGTGCGCCTTCGATCGAACCCCCACCGAGGCGCAGATTGTCGCGGGCCGACATCTTCGTGAACACCAGCCGTTCCTCGGTGACGAGGCCGATGCCGCCGTCGCGGACCCGTTGATGCATCGGCGTGAAGGTCGGCACGTTGTTGAACATGACGATGCCGTCGACCGGCGACAGCTCGCCGGCGATGGTCAGCAGCGTCGTCGTCTTGCCGGCACCGTTGGGTCCGAGCAGGCAGACCACCTCGCCGGGCTGGACGGTGAGGTGGACCGCTCGAACCACTTCTCGACCCAGGTAGCCGGCCTTGAGGTTGCGGGTCTCCAGCAGTGGTCTCATGACGTGCCGCCTGCGACCGATGCCGGAGACGGCGACGATGCCGGCTGGGCGTCAGGTTCGGTGTCGCCGTCGCCGCCGAGATATGCGGCGATCACGGCCGGGTCGGAGCTGACCTGTTCGGGTGAACCCGACGCGATCAGCTTCCCGAAGTCGAGGACGACCACCTGGTCACACACTCCCATCACGAAGTTCATGTCGTGCTCGACGACGAGGACCGCCATGCCCCATTCGTCGGCCAAGCGCCGGACCACCCGCGACAATTCCCTGCTCTCGGTCGAGCTCAGGCCGGCTGCCGGCTCGTCGAGTAGGAGCACACTCGGATGCATCGCCACCGCCCGGGCGATAGCCAGCAGCCGCCGCTTCCCGTAGGACAAGTCGTGCACGTCGCGGTGAAGGTCTTCGTCGAGCTGGAACTCCCTCACGGCGCGCACAACTTCGGGAGGGAACGGTGGATTGATCGGCCAGACGAGATCGAGCACGTACGACCGGAGATCCTGCGGGTCGGCGGCCACGCTGAGGTTCTCGAACACCGTCGAGTCCTCGAACAGCTCGAGCGACTGGAACGACCGGGCCACGCCGGCCCGGGCGCGTCTGACCGGCGGCGCCTTCGACAGATCCTCGTCGTCGAGCCACACCCGACCGTCGGCCGGCGTGAAGCCGCTGATCGCGTCGATCAGCGACGTCTTGCCCGCGCCGTTCGGGCCGATCAGGCCGGTGACGGTGCCAGGTTCGAGCCGGTAGCTCACGTCGTGGACGGCGACGACTGCGCCATACCGGACCGTCAGACCCTCCAGCGTCAGCCTCCGCGGTGGTACTCGACCGTGGTGGGTGTCGGCCTCGACACTGGCAACATCGGCGAGCTCGATGGTGTACGGCCGGCTCCATTTCCGCGCCTTCTTGACCAACCGGGAGATCTTGACCCATTCGGCGGCCACGCCGTCCTTGTACGCCAACACCGTGAGCAAGATCGCGATGCCACTGATCAGCTGGGTCCATCGACCGACGCCCTCCCACGTCGACTCGAGGATCTCCTGGTTGAGCCCCGCCGTCGCCATGGTCCCGCCGACGAATGCCCCGAGCAGTTGGCCGACGCCCCCGACCAAGGCCAGTCCGACGTAGGTGATCGAGGTGAAGTTGGTGAACGACTGGTAGCTGATGGAACTGAGCCGGAACGCCAGGACGATGCCGCCCAGCGCAGCGATCGCGGACGCCAGTGAGAACGCGAAGAGCTTGGCCACCATCACGTCGATCCCCAGCGCCGCCGCGGCCCGTTCGTTGGTCCGCACGGCAATCAGCCGACGGCCGCTGCGGCCGCGTCGCACGTTGGCGACCACGACGACAGCCAGCATCGCCATGACCAGCACGAAGATCCCGTAGCGCTCCGGGTGATTGATCGAACCGATGTCGTAGCCGAACAGGTCGGGGTTCCCGACCTGGGTGCCCTGCACGCCGCCGGTGTAATTGCGGTTGTTGAACAGCATCAGCTCGATGGTGGTTCCCAAGCCGAGCGTGACGATCGCCAGGTTGATGCCCCGTGTTCGCACCGCCGGCAGACCGAAGATCAGACCGAGCGGCACCGCGGCGGCGACGCCGGCAACCAGTCCGAGCAGGAACGGGATGTCGAAGACCGCGACCAACCGCCCTGCGACATAGGCACCGAACCCCGCAATCGAATATTGGGCGAGGGAGAGCTGTCCGGCGTACCCGGTCAGCACGACGATCGACAGCAGGACGATCGCCACGCCCAACGACACGGTGATGGCGTCGATCCATTTCGGCTGCTTGGTCTGCATCAGGAAGACGATGGCGCCGCAGCCGAACAGCGCCCAGGCCCACGAGATTCGACCGTTGCCGAGCATCGGCAGCTGTTGCAGGTAGTGGTCACGCAGTGGCAGCGACCGTCCCCGGAACACGAGGACGACGATGATGACGAGGAACGGGAGCGACGGACCGAGGCCCTGCTGATCGGCGTACCGTCCAACCAGCGCCTGGCCGATGCCGAGCGCGAACCCGGCGGCCGTGGCGATGGGGAACGACCGGAAGTCGCCGACCAACGCCGCCGCGAGCGCGGCCAGGATCAGCGCCGTCATCGCCGTGACCTGCAGGGTGATGATGGGGACGACGAGGATCCCAGCCACGGCGGCCATGGCCGACCCCAACGCCCAGTTCAGCAATGCGATGCGGTTGGGAGACAACCCGATCGCGGCTGCCGAACGCTCGCTCTCGGACACGGCCTCGGTGGCGAGGCCGAACTGGCTCGTCCGGTAGAGCATCCACAGACCGAACGCCGATGCGCACCCGATGCCGAGCAGGATGAGGCGATCGACCGTGATGCCGACATCGGCCCACAGCGTCACGCGGTCTGTCGGCAGCCAGCTGTCGACCTGGTGAGGGTTGGAGCCGTACCGGATCACGACACCCGCCTGGATCGTGATCAGCACACCGAGTGTGGCGATCACCCGGACCAACGAGCTGGCTCGGCGCAACGGTCGCATGATCACCCAGTGAGTGAGCATTCCGAGGAAGGCCGACCAGGCGACGCCGAAGAGCGCGGAAGCGAGGAACGGCCAGCCGTACTCGTTCTGCAACTCCCACTGCATGAAGACGCCGGCGATGGCCGTTGCGCCGAGTGAGAAGTTCAAGATGCCGGTGCCGCGGTAGATCACGATCAGGCCTTGGGAAGCGAAGGCGTACAACGCGCCGACGCCGAGTCCCAACAGGGCGAACCTGATGACCTCGTTCATCCTCCCCCTCTTGCCAACCCCATCCCCGGAGCGAAACATCAGAGCGATCCGCGCGTCCGGGATGGTACTGCGGGTGCCATCCCTTTGTGATGCCGAACGTCGGAGTCTCCGAGTAATTGACATTCCGATGTCTTGTGGTGAAATGTCGGTGCACACAGCACGAGGTAGGGGCACGTCGTGCGCCCGCCACATCTTCAACTGGGGGAGACATGATGTCGAGCACGCGTGAATCGCAGTCATGGAGGATCAAGGTGGCGCTGCTCGCCGTCCTCACGTTGAGTGCCGCGGCGTGCGGTGGCGATGACGACGACGCCGGCTCCACCGAACCGACGACGGGTGGGACCGAGGCTTCTGGCTCCGAACCGACTGGCACCGAACCGTCTGGCGAAGCACCGAGCGGCGATCCGATCAAGATCATGACCGTGACCACGCTCAACGCCGCAGGGCCGACGTACGAGAACATCGCCAACACCGCCAATGCGTACGCCACTTACATCAATGCGCGCGGCGGGATCGCAGGGCGGCCGCTCGAGGTCACCGTCTGCGACGAGCAGTTCGACCCGGCCATCGCGACGACGTGCGCTCGGCAGGCGGTCGAGGAGAGCATGGTGTCCATCGTCGGGTCGTTCACGTTCTTCGCAGAGTCGATCGTGCCTGTCATCGCCGAATCCAGCATCACCTGGTTCGGGGCGTGCTGCCCGGTCACGCCATCCGAGCTGACGAACCCGTACTCGTTCAACATCGGGAACCAACCGATGTACGCAGTCGGGGCGGTCAAGAAGGCCATCGACGACGGGTGCGAGAACATCAACGCCGTGATCATCGACGGAGCCCAGATCTTCATCCCACCGATGGAGAACGCAATGGCGAACCTCGGCAAGACGTTCGGTGAGGTCATCATCCTGCCGCCGACCGCCCAGGACTATTCGGCCGAGGTGGCTCAGGCCACCACTGGCGCCGATTGTGTGATCGGCATCATCTCCGAGACGCCGTTCATCACCTGGAACACCGC
>DATMDV010000043.1:0-3469 GCA_035557475.1 Ilumatobacteraceae bacterium | reverse complement strand
GACGAAGCGGCACGGGAGGTCGTCGAGCAGCTCAATCGCGACGCCGGTTACGACCCGGTCTACACGGGGCCCATCGAGAACGCCGCAGCTCAGGAAGCGCTCCTAGGGGTGATCTTCGCGATCAATGAGGCGATGGGTCCGTACGTGTACCGGTTTGCGCCACTCGAGAGTTTGTGAACGGGGGGCGGAATAGCGGCCTTAACGGGCCGCCAGCCAGTCGGCGACGTAGTCCGGCGGGTCGCCATGCCACTGATTCCGGACTGCTAGCTGAATCAGCTCATTCGGGTCCCGGTCGTAATCGGGTTGCCCGCCCCTTCGCGCGAGGTAGAGCACGACCGCCGTCGCCACGGCCACACCGGGATCCTCCACGTCGTAGTCGGCACCCTCGGCCGCAACCGCCAGACGCTCCTCGAGGTTCTCGACGGCGGTCACCGGCTCGTCGTCGTCTTCCAGCTGCACCTGCAGTTGCGCGACGGAGGGATCGCGCCCGGCAGGGTCTGCCGCCTCCGCCGCGCGGCGGACCAGTTCGGCGACGGTGGCCGTGTGGCGGTCCATCGCCAGGATGCTAAGGAAAAGGCGCGCGCGCGGGTCGTTGCCCGCGGCGGTGCTCGGCCGCATGAGGTGCAGTGCGTCGGCGATCTGGCCCCAGTCGACGTAGGAGAAGTTCGTCGGATCGCGCTCGGGGTCTACGTCGCCGCCGGTCTCCGGCTCGTCGTGGCTGACCAGCAGGCCCTCGACGTACTTCCCGACGACGCGGTTGGTCACCGCCAAACCGTCGGAGCCGTTGATGTCGTCGACGCCAATGCCGAGGATCTTGAAGGTGCCCAGCGAGCGGTTGCGGCCCTCGGTCCTGTACACGGCGAAGCGGTCGTCACCCTGGCTGGAGACGAGCACGTAACCCGTCGCGCCGCGGCCGTAGTAGATGTCCACGCCCTCGGCGTCGGCGACCAGGTTCGGACCGCCGATCCCCTCGGACCCCTCAACCGGGACGCACTCCTCCGACTCCTCGTCGAACACCGCCTGCTGGCCGAACTCCGCGACGGTGTCGACGAGCACCGGCTTGCCGCTGCCGAACGGCAGCGGGATCCGCCAGAGTCCGATGTCTTCCTGGGCTGTGTAGAGCGTCGCGCGGCGCTGGTCGACGGCGCTGCCCTCGAAGTGTGGGCCGACGCCGGGCTCCTCGCACGGCGTCCAGCTGGTGCCGTCGCGCAGGGTGAACGTGTCGGGCATGTCGAGGTGCTTGATGTCGGTGTAGCCGACGGTGTCGCCGTTGGTCACGAGCTTGACCGTGGCGAGCGTGGTCGCGCCTTCCTGCGTGACGACGACGGATGCCGGCCCGTGGCGTGGCTGCCACACGGCCACGCCGTACGCCGTGTGCGCCTCGTCGACGGTCTCGCGGTCGGGGCTGAACAGGAACGGGAGCTCGGGGGCGGTGATCTCGGTCAGCGGCGTCGCCGCGTCCGCGCCGGCCGGGTCGATCGCCCAGAAGCGCAGCTGGTCGTTGTAGCGGTCGCTCACGACCGCCACGTCGACGGTCTTGCCGCCCACGTTCAGGCCATACGTGATGTCGACGTTGTTGTAGCGCCCGTCGACGCCGTCCGCGCGCGGCGCCGGGCTCGCGAGGATCGACTGCAGCTCCTCGCCGTCGAGGTCGTAGACCCGCAGGCCACCCTCCTTCGCCGTGACGATGACAATCGACTTCGAGCTGTCGCGGTGCACCCAGATCGCAGGATCGTCGCCCGAGGCGTTGCCGCCCTCCTCGTCGTCGTAGAGCACAGGCGTCTCGTTGTCGGTGGTGGCGATCGCCGGTTCGCTCGCCGGCTTGGACTTGGCGTCGGCCAGTCCGGCCAGGGCGACGGGGATGAGCAAAGCGAGCAGTGCAAACGTTCGGCGCATGGCGGCGGAGCATTCCCGGTCGCGCCGGGCCACGAGTAACCGACCGGTTAACGCCTTGGGCCGAGTCGTGCAGACGCGGGTTGGCCGGGCTGGTCAGCTCACCACCAGCCCGGCCTCGCCCACTTTGTTACGGCAAGGAGTTCGCCAGATCCAGCAACGCGCCCCGGAGCGCGTCGAACTCGTCGCCTTCGAGCTGACCGGCGATCGAGCGCAGCTGGCTCCTCGCCGCGGCCGTCTGGTGGCCTTGGCTGAATCGCTCCGCACGATCGACGAACTTGTTGACCTGCCTGAGGGTCTGGGCGTCGATGTTCTCTGCACGCACGAGCTGATCGACGAACGACCGCACGACCGCGAAGGACGGCTCCCAGGTGATCTCATCCTGGTGCTGCACGTTCAACCGGTCGACCTGCACCTCACGCGCCGCGGTGATCTCGTTCTGCGACATCTGGGCGGTCGGCGTCAGCCTCCACACGTCGAGACCGCGGAAGATCTCCGAGCCGTAGGTCTCGCCGTTGTACCAGTAGGTCGACCAGAGGCCGCCGAGCACGAGCGACGTGTGGATCGGACCACGGTCGTAGAAGCCGATCTCGACCGGCTTCGCCGAATCGCTGAAGTCCACCAGCGAAGCGCCGCCCTGATACCAGGCCTGCACGAAGATGTCACGGCCCGGAACCGGGACCAGCGACGGGATGTGGCTGACGCAGTTCTCCTCCGTCGTCTGGACCGGCGGGATCTTGTAGTAGCTGCGGAACACGAGCTTCCCGTCCACGATGTCGTAGATCGAGTTGCCGCCCCACTTGAGGTCGTCGTTCGCGCGGCAGCGGGCGTTCGTGCCGCCGCCCCATTCGTCGGTAAACACGACCGTCTTGCCATCGTTGCTGAAGGTCGCCCCGTGCCAGTACGCGTATAGCGGGTCGGCCACGGCGTCGATCCGCGTCGGGTGGGCCGGGTCGCTTATGTCGATAAGCAGGCCGTTCCCCTCGCACGCCCCAGCGGCGATGTCCTTCTCCGGGTACACCGTGATGTCGTGGCAGGCGTCGGTGATCGGAACCGGTCCCCAGGCGATGCCCGATGGGTGGTTCGTCGTCTGGGGAGCGTTCTGGAGTCCGTCGATGGCGCCGGTGTCCGGGTTCCTGAAGAGCCGCGGCTCGTTAACGATCGCGGCGTCCTGCGGCGTGGCAAGCGGCACCTTGATGACCTCGATCCGCCACCTCGACGGGTTCTCCCCGGTCGGGGGGCCGGTGCTCGGGAGCCCGTCGCAGCCGGCCAGCTCGGCAGGCGGGCGGACGCCCGCCGTCCCCTGAACGTAGATGTAGACATTGGCTGGATCGTCCTCGTCCGTGACGAGGGTGTGGGTGTGGGAGCCGCGACAGGTCTGGACACTTCCCACCTGCCGAGGAGTATCGAGGTTGCTGATGTCGAAGATGCGCACGCCGCGGAAGCGCGTGGTGGCGTCCGCTGCTGGGGTCGCCGTGCAGTCGATCTTGGCGCGGTTCTCCTCAACCGACATGAACAGCAGGTTGCCGTACACCGACAGGTCGCCCTGCCCGCCCGGGCACACCACGGACGTGCG
>DATMDV010000042.1:0-2592 GCA_035557475.1 Ilumatobacteraceae bacterium | reverse complement strand
CTCGGACGTTACGTCAAGCTCCACGACCTCGACGCCGTCATCGACACGTAGCCCCACATCCCGGTTTGTGTCACCGACATCGGCGAAGGTCGCCGGTTGCGGTGACACAAACGGAGAAATGGTGCGGCCGGTCGTCTCGATCGGGCAGGTTGGGCCTCACCCGCCGCTAGCGTGCGCGGACGATGAGCGTGGTCAGCAGCCTCAAAGCACGCGTCCGGGGCGACGACATCCAGGCGCTGCGCGACGAGCTCGGCTCGGTCCGCGAGATGGTCGCCACGATCAACCATCGGATGGGTGAGATCGAGCGCGTCGTCGAGACGCTGAACCACGACGTCCGATCTGGTGCCGGGGACGTGTTGCCGCTGTTCCTCGGCTACGCCGAACGGTTCCGCACCGACGCCGACACGATGGTGGGCGTCACCGAGCTCGTCGACCGCCAACTGGCCGTGATCGTCGAACAGGTCGAGCGACTCGTCGCCGTCGCCGGCGCGGGCCCGGGCACCGCGGCCGATTCGGCCGGCGCCGCCGACACAACCTGATGGACTCGACGAACCCGTTCGTGCGCGCCGTCGTGATCAACTACGACGGCGGTCAGATGACGATCGACTGCCTCGAGTCGCTGCTCGCCACCGACTACCCGGCCGATCGGCTCGAGATCGTGATGGTCGACAACGGGTCGCTCGACGATGTCGTCGAACGCGTCGCGGTCGAGCTCCCGTCCGTCCGCGTGATCGAGCCGCTCGCCAACACCGGGTTCGCGGGCGGCTGCAACCTCGGGATCCGAGCGCCGGGCGAGTTCGATCTGGTCGCACTCGTCAACAACGATGCGACGGTCGCGCCCGGATGGCTGCGGCCGCTCGTCGAAGCTCTCGAAACCGACGAGCATCTGGGCGCAGCGAGCCCGAAGATCCTGTTCTCCGGCCAGTTCCAGGAGATCCTCGTCGAGGTGCCGGACGCCGGGCCGATCGGCAGCGACGAGCGGGAGCTCGGGATCCGCGTGAGCGGCGTGCGTTTCGACGGCGAGCGCGGCGACGAGCGGATCGAGTTCGACGAGGGGTTCCACCTTCCGGAGGCACCCCATCTCCCCGACGACGAGGAGATCGCCAGGTGGTCGTCCACTCGCGGGCTCATCCGCTTGCGCGTCGCCGACCGACCGGTCGATCGAGTCGCATTGCGGATCTCGTCGCTCGCACCGCGGACGCTCCGACTCCAGTCGGGCTCGACAGTCGTCGAGGCCGCGATTGGCACGACCCCGGTCTGGATCGACGTCGACGTCGACCCCACCGTGTTCGACGTGATCAACAACGTCGGGTCAAACCTCTTCCGCTATGGGTTCGGTGGCGACCGCGGCTTCCTCGAACGCGACACGGGGCAGTACGAAGAGCCCGCCGAGGTGTTCGCGTGGTGCGGCGGTGCGGTGCTTCTCCGTCGCGAATACCTCGACGACGTCGGGATGTTCGACGAGGAGTTGTTCCTCTACTACGAGGACACCGACCTGGCGTGGCGCGGGCGGCTGCGCGGCTGGCGATACCAGTACGTGCCCGCATCGGTGATCCGTCACCGCCACGCCCAATCGTCGGGCGCGTGGTCGCCGACGTTCCGCTTCTACACCGAACGCAACCGGATGCTCGTGCTCGCCAAGAACGCGCCCGCGCGACTGGCCCTGCGGGCGATCCTCGGGGCGGTCAAACGGCTGGTGGTCACGTTCCTCCGCCAGGTCGTGCTCCGCCCGTTCGTGCTCCGCCTCCCAGTCAGGGCAGAGGCTGCGCACCAGTGGCGCGTGGTGCGCAGCTACGCGCGCAAGTTGCCGGCGATGATGCGGGCCCGCCGCGCGGCGCGCCCGTCGGTCGACCGCGCGTCGCTGCTGACGTGGATGGTCACGAAGTGACAGGTCGCCGGGTGGGGGTGTACGACCTGTACTGGTCGACGCTCGGTGGCGGCGAGCAGGTCGACGGCTCGATCGCCCAGGTGCTCGCCGAGGCCGGACACGAAGTGACGTTGCTCGGGCCGCGGCCACCCGACGTCGAGCGCACGCGTGAGCGTCTCGGCGTCGACCTGTCTGGGTGCGACTACCACGCTGTGCACGACGACGACGGGGCGTCCACCGCGAGCGCCGATTTCGACGTGTTCGTGAACGGCACCTACCTGAGCCGTGCCGTCAACCGGGCCGAGCTCGGCTACTACTACGTGCACTTCCCGCAGGTGCCGCAGCGCCAACTCGACCGGGTGCGCAACCGCGTGTACATCGGCGCCGTCAAGGGGCTCGGTTCGCTGTCGAAGCGCGAGCTGCCGCTCCGTCTGCGTGAGGTGCAGGCAGGTTTCGACCGGCGTATCGCGCGAACCCACTTCATCCCCAGCTATCGCCGCTTCCTCGCCAACTCGAGCTTCACCGCGGAGTGGGTCGAGCACCTGTGGCGTGTTGTCGCCGACGTGTTATATCCGCCGGTTCGACCGTCGGTGCAGCCGGGGGAGAAGCGCAACCTCGTACTCAGCCTGGGTCGGTTCTTCGACCCCGTCCACGGGCACAGCAAGAAGCAGCTCGACTTGCTCGACGCGTTCGTCGAGATGGAGCGGACGGGCGCGGCCGATGGC
>DATMDV010000041.1:0-28987 GCA_035557475.1 Ilumatobacteraceae bacterium | reverse complement strand
GAGCGCGCTGATCCGCTCAGGTGTGTCGGCAGCGATGTCTGGTTCGAGCTCGTAGTCCAGCCCGGTCGTGGTGGTGGCTGGGGCATTGTCCGACATTTCCCGAACGATATAGAAATCCCGGATGATTGTCCATGCCGGGTTGCGGCGATGCCCGTAGGCTGCTCGTATGGCCTTCGAGCAACCGCCGCCCGACCTCGCCAAGCTGCTGACCGCCTGGGAGGAGTGGGAGAAGGGCGACCTCCCACCTGGCAAGGTGCTGGCCAACCTCAAGACCGCTGGGCTCCCGCAGGTCCTCCAGCAACTCGTCGATGCGGGTTGGACCCCTGCCAGCTGACGGCCGCCGTCCCGGCGGGCAGCAGTTCGTGCCACGTCCCGCGGCATGGGAGCTGGGCCCCGTGACGCCGTTCGCGAGCGATGCCGAGCTCTGCCTCGACCTGCTGCTCGCCCGGATCAGCCCACACAGCCAACCGTTCGCCCCGGCGTTTCCGGGCGCCCGCCGTTCGGCCGTCCTCGTTGCCCTGGCGCCGAGCGAGCGCGGCGTCGAGGTGCTGCTCACTCGGCGATCGATGGACATGCGCACGCATCGTGGTGAGATCAGCTTTCCCGGCGGACGGCTCGATCCCGGGGAGACGGCGGCCGAAGCCGCAGTACGCGAGGCGCACGAGGAGGTCGGGCTCGATCCGGCGTTGGTCACCGTCGAGGGCGAGCTCGCACACCTCAACACGATCGTGAGCCGCAGCTACATCGTTCCGGTGATCGCCAGTCTCGCCGCACCCGTCGACGTGCAGCCCGCCAGCCCCGAGGTCGATCGTGTGCTGTGGGTGCCGCTGGCGGAGTTCACGCGGCACGACACGTACCGCTCGGAGCGGTGGGGAACACCGCCGACCGATCGCCTGCTCCACTTCTTCGAGCTCGACGACGAGACGGTCTGGGGCGCGACCGCGGCAGTCATCGTGCAATTGCTGAGCTCCGTTGAGCGCCGGTGACGAACCGAGCCGGCGACCAGACGAGGACCGCTGCGGCGTGTTGTGAGCCGGCTCAATCAAGCAGGGCGCTGAGCAACTTCCAGCCGGCGACGACATGGTGCTGCTCGGTGGTCGAGCCGCCGATCGAGACCCGCAGCACGCTGCGGCCGTCGAGCACGGTGCGCGTGAACAGCACTTCGCCCGTCGCGTTCGCCCGCTCGATCAGGTCGTCGGTCGCCGCGTCGCCCGCCACCAGGCGGACGCACAGCAGGTTCAACGGGTGCGGGGCGACGATCTCGAACCGTTCGTCGCGGCGCACCAGCGCGGCGAGCTCCTGGGTGAGGGACACGTGGCGACGGATCATCGCCTGGAACACGGCGAGCCCGTCGAGGCGGATCGCGAACCACAGCTTCAGGGCGCGGAACCGCCGCCCGAGGGGGACCTGCCAGTCGCGGTAGTCGATCACCGCGCCGGATTCGGCGGCCACCGACCGCAGATACTCCGGGAGGATGCTCAACGCGCCGAGCAGCGCGACCCGGTCGGCCGTCCAGTACAGGTCGCAGTCGAAGTTGACACCCATCCACTTGTGCGGGTTGGTGCAGTAGCTGTCGGCGAGCTCCAGCCCGTCGTTCACCCAGCGGTGCTCGGGGGCGAGAGCGGCGATCCCGCTCATCGCCGCGTCGACGTGGAGCCAGACGTCATGGGTGCGGCAGATCTCGCCGATCTCGGGGGTCGGATCGAACGCCATCGACGATGTCGTTCCGTGCGTCGCGCACACGAAGAACGGCACGAGTCCGGCGGCCTTGTCGGCCTCGATCGCCGCGGCAAGGGCACCGGGCACCATCGCGAACGACTCGTCGTGGGCGACGCTGCGGATGCGGGCGGTGCCGATGCCCGCGATGCGGAGGCCCTTCTCGATGCTCGAATGGGCCTGTGAGGTCGCGTACGCAACGAGCCGCGATGTGTCGCCGTCGGCGTTGACCCGACCACCCGTCGCTCGCCAGCGAGCCGACAGGATGGCGACCAGCGTGGCCTCGCTCGCCGAGCCCTGGATCACGCCTCCGCCGTCGCCGGCCGAGCGGAACCGCGCTGGGAGCGCGAGCAGTTCCTGCATCCAGTCGAGCATCAACGTCTCGACCTCGGTGCACGCCGGCGACGTGATCCAGCTCATTCCCTGGATGCCGAGGCCGGAGGCGGCCAGCTCGCCGAGGATCGAGGCGTACGAGATGTTGGCCGGGAAGTAGGCGAAGAACTGCGGATGCTGCCAGTGCGTCAGGCCGGGGATCACGATGTCGCGCAAGTCGTCGAGCACCGATGCGAACGGCTCCGGCGCCACGGGCGGGTGCTCCGGCAACGCCGCGCGCACGTCGCCCGGATTGACCCGTGACGAGACCGGCCGCTGCTCGATGCCTTCGAGGTACTCGGTGATGAGCTCGATCAGCGCGTGACCATGCGAGCGGAACTCCTCGGGCGTCATGGGCGCCGACGGTAATGCCTGCTGACGCCGCGGCGACCGGTCAGTAGCGTCCGGTTCGTGGTCACGATCGATTTCCGAGCGGCCGTCGCCGAGGACCTCGAGGCGTTGTGCGCGCTGCACAACCGGGCCGAGACCTTCGACGGCGTTCCAAGGGTTCTGGACCTCGACGAGATGCGTGAAGACATCGACGACGAACGCGTCGTGCTCGCCACTGATGTCCGGATCGCCCTTCGCGACGGCGAGCTGGCGGGTTACACCTACACCTACTACCTCCCGTCCGCCGAGCGGCTCGAACGTTGTCACGTGATCGGGAACGTCGACCCGGACCACCGCGGCGTCGGCGTCGGGCGGGCGCTCCTCGGGTGGGGCATGGAACGGGCGACCGAGCAGCTGCGCAGCTCCGGCAACAACCTGCCGAAGTACGTCAGGGTCAACAGCTTCGACTTCATCGAGCCGGCCCACCGTCTGTACCGACGGATGGGTTTCACGCCCGTGCGCTACTTCGACGAGCTGCTGCGCCCGCTCGACGACCTCCCGGCCCCCGGTCAGGTCGCCGGCGTGAGCATCGAGCCGTGGCCCGACGATCGTGACGACGAGATCCTCGCCGTGAACAACACGGCGTTCGCCGATCATTGGGGTTCCGTTCCGCTCGACGCCGACCGGTGGCACAACGCGGTTCGGGGGTTCGGGTCGCGGCTCGACCTCAGCTTCATTGCCGTCGACGACGCGAGTGGCGATGTGGTGAGCTTCTGCCTGAACAAGCGCTACGAGGCCGACGATGCGCTGAACGGACGACGCGACGGCTCGATCGAGCAACTCGGCACCCTCGCCGAATGGCGGGGACGCGGGTTGGCATCCCAGCTCGTCATCAGGTCGCTCCACGCGTTCTCCGCGGCCGGTTTCACCCATGCCGCGATCGGTGTCGACAGCGAGAGCCCGACCGGTGCCGCCCGCCTGTACCGCCAACTCGGCTTCGAACCGCTGCACCGCGCGATCGAGTACGAGATCGCGCTCGACGCCTCGCTCAACGAGCCGGTGGTCGCGTAGGGGTTGCGTCGACATCGGCGTGTTGCACCTCGCGGCGCCGAACGCCCCTGACGATCCTCCACCCGATCACGACCAGGCCGGCGACCATCACGCCGAGCGCGAGCCCTTGGTGCCAGTCGCCGCGCGCCTCACTGCCGCAACCGGGTTTGGGCACGGCCGTGATGCACTCGCCGAGATCGCGGTTCTCGGGGATGAACGCGTTGTCGGTGACGGGCGGTGGCGGGGGCTCGCTCGACGCCGCCGCCAGACCGCCACCTGCATTCATGCCGAGTTCCAGGTGTTCACCCACGCGTCCTGTCTACCATCAAGGTCTTGAAGCCGCCTGCCGCGTCCGCGCCCCGACGACCGGTGCTCGTCGTCGATTTCGGCGCCCAGTATGCCCAGCTCATCGCCCGCCGGGTTCGCGAGCTCGACGTGTACTCCGAGATCGTGGGGCACCACACGACAGCCGCCGAGATGATGGCGCACGATCCTTCGGCGATCATCCTGTCGGGCGGGCCCAAGAGCGTCCACGTCGAAGGTGCACCTCGGCTCGATCCGGCGATCTACGAGCTGGGTGTTCCGATCTTCGGCATCTGCTACGGCGCCCAACTCATCGCCCAGCAACTCGGTGGCACCGTCGGCCGCGGGATGCGCGGCGAGTACGGCCGGACCCACCTCGTCCGCACGCAGGTGTCGTCGCTGCTCGGCGCCGACATCCCCGACGAGCAGGACGTCTGGATGAGCCACTTCGACGCCATCACCGAGGCGCCGCCCGGCTTCCTGGCGACGGCGTCGACCAACGAGGCCCCCGTCGCCGTGCTCGAGCACGACGCGCGCCGGATCTGGGGAGTTCAGTTCCATCCCGAGGTCGCCCACACGCCGCACGGCATGACCGTGCTGCGCACGTTCCTCCACGATCTCGCCGGGTGCGAGGCCACGTGGCGGTTGAGCTCGGTCGTCGAGGAGCAGGTCGCCCGCATCCGGGCCCAGATCGGTGACGCGCGGGCGATCTGCGCGCTGTCGGGTGGCGTCGACTCCTCGGTCGCCGCGGCACTCGTCCACCGTGCGATCGGGCACCAGCTCACCTGCGTGTACGTCGACACCGGGCTGATGCGCAAGGACGAGAGTGAGCAGGTCGTCGAGACCTACCGGCGCACGATGGGTCTCGAGTTGATCCATGTCGACGCCGGCGACCGCTACTTCGACGCGCTCCGTGGGGTCACCGATCCGGAGGTCAAGCGCAAGGCGATCGGCGAGCTGTTCGTGCGCATCTTCGAGGAGAACACCGGTGGCTTGCGGGAGGCGGAGTTCCTCGTACAGGGCACCCTGTACCCCGACCTGATCGAGAGTGGTGGCGCCGACGGCACGGCCGATGTGATCAAGAGCCACCACAACGTCGGTGGGCTCCCCGACGACATGACGCTCGAGCTCGTCGAGCCGCTTCGCGACCTGTTCAAGGACGAGGTGCGACGGCTCGGCACCGAGCTCGGATTGCCCGACGAGTTGGTGTGGCGCCAACCGTTCCCGGGGCCCGGGCTCGGGGTGCGGATCATCGGTGAGGTGACGCCCGACAAGGTGGCGATCCTGCAGGAGGCCGACGCGGTCGTGCGTCAGGAGATCGCCGCGGCCGGCCTGGAACGCGAGATCTGGCAGGCGTTCGCGGTGCTCCTCGACATCCGATCGGTTGGGGTGATGGGAGACGAGCGCACCTACGGCCACCCGATCGTCATCCGCGCCGTGACGAGCGACGACGCGATGACCGCCGACTGGGCGCGGCTGCCGTACGACGTCCTCGAGAAGATGTCGAGCCGGATCATCAACGAGGTGCCCGGCATCAACCGGGTCGCCTACGACATCACGTCCAAGCCACCCGGCACCATTGAGTGGGAGTGACGCGAGTGGGACTGAGTCCGTTGCGATCGCTTGACACGATCATGACGATCGCCTTCCGTGATCGGTTCGCAACACGTTCGTAACGAACGCTAGACTTCCGACGTCCATGAAGCGCAGAACCACAGCATTCTTCGTCGCGTGCGGAATCGCGGTCGCCGCGCCGGCGATGAACGCCGAGTACGTGGTCGCCAGCCCGGTCGACGACCAGCGGCGTGAAGTCGAGCGCATCGTCGACGAGCTCGCCGAGCTCGAAGAGCAAGCCGACATCCTGGCCGAGGACTACGTCGTCGCGATCGACGAGAAGAACCAGCTCGACCAGGAGGTCGTCGCCGCCCGGGCTCGCGTCGCGGTGAAGGAGGCCGAGCTCGAGACGTTGCGCGGCGATCTCTCCGAGGTCGCGGTGCGGGCGTTCACCGGTGCCGGCGGTGACGTGCTCGGACCCCTGTTCTCGAACGCCGCGGCCTACAGCGACACGCTGCAGCGCGATCAGCTCTCGCGTGTCGCACTCAGTGTCGGGACCGCCACGACCGACGACCTCGACGCTCTGATCGCCGACCTCGACGCCGAACGTGCGGATCTGGCCGACAAGCTGGAGGCGGCCGAGGCGCTCACCGAGACCATCACCGAGGCCCAGGCGGCAACGGTCGAGCTGACCGCCGAATACAAGGCCCAGCGCGCCGCGGCCGAGGAGAAGCTCGGCGACTTGATCGTCGAGGAAGAAGCTCGCCGAGCAGCCGAGTCGGCCCGGCGGTTGGCGCGTGAGGCCGCCGCCACGCAGGCCAACGCCGCCGCTGCCGCTGCCGCCACGAACACTGGCGGCGGCTCGGGTGACAGTGGCGGATCCGGCGGCGGAGACAGCGACGACGGCGGCAACGGTGGCGGAGGTGGCGGAGGTGACGCGCCGACGCCGACCGGTTCCGGCAACGAGTCGCCACCGGCGCCGGTCGCCGAGCCGGTCAACTACCCGGCGCCGTCGGCACTCGCCGGCACGGCGATCGCCGCCGCACTCGGGCAGCAGGGAGTGCCGTACGTTGCCTACACGTCGAACCCCGGCGTGTCGTTCGACTGCTCCGGCCTCACGTCGTATGCCTGGGGACAGGCGGGCGTCTATCTCCCGCACCAGTCGCGTGCCCAGGCGGCATCCGTGCCGCACGTGCCGGCGAGCGCGGCGCAAGCGGGCGACCTGATCTTCTATTACAGCCCGATCAGCCACGTCGGCATCTACCTCGGCGACGGGACGTTGATCCATGCCCCGAACACCGGGTCGTTCGTCAAGATCGCACCGGTGAACTGGGACAAGGTCGCCGTCGTCGGTCGACCCGGCTGACCCGGCCCACCACCACTGCGCTACGGTCGCCGTCCGTGCCGCGACCCAGCAACGGCCTCGACGTCGAGCGTGTGTCGGCCTGGCTCGTCGACAACGTGGATGGAGCCGTGGCGCCGTTCACGTTCTCGCTGATCGTCGGCGGCCGCTCGAACCTCACGTATGCCGTGCTCGGCGCCGACGGTCGAAGGTTCGTCGTGCGCCGCCCGCCGCTCGGCCACGTTCTGGCGACGGCGCACGACATGGCGCGCGAGCACCGCATCATCACCGCCGTCGGCGCAACCGGCGTGCCGGTACCGCCGACATTCGGGCTGTGCACCGACGAGACGGTCAACGGTGCGCCGTTTTACGTGATGGGGTTCGTCGATGGTGTGGTGCTCGACTCGCCAGAGAAGGCCGAACTGCTCGCCGTCGAGCTGCGACGGCCGGTGAGCGAGCACCTGATCGACGTGCTGGCCGACCTCCATTCGCTCGACGTCGACGAGATCGGCCTCGGCGATCTCGCCAGGCGTGACGGTTACGTCGAGCGCCAGCTCAAGCGATGGTCGACGCAGTGGGTCAACTCCAAGACCCGCGAGCTCCCTGCGGTCGACGAGGTCGCACGACGCCTGGCCGAGCGAGTGCCGGAACAGCAAGGGGTGGTCGTCGCCCACGGCGACTTCCGCTTCGGCAACTGCATGACCGACGTCGAACACGGACGGATCGCGGCGATCCTCGACTGGGAGCTGTGCACGCTCGGTGACCCACTCGCCGACGTCGGCTACCTGAGCGTGTACTGGACCGACCAGGGTTCGGAGCCACGACGGCACAACGACCCGTCCGGCGCGGTCGGGTTCCCCGACTATCGCGATCTGCTCGAGCGGTACGCGCGGCGGACGGGACGCGACGTGTCGGGCATCGACTTCTACATGGCGTTCTCGTCGTGGCGGTTGGCCGTGATCAGCGAGGGTGTGTACGCCCGCTACCTGCACGGCCAGATGGGCGACCAGGTCGACGCCGAGGTGATCGAGACGTTCAAGGTCGGGACCGAGCAACTCGCCGAGGCCGCGCTCGACGCGATCAGCCGGGCCGGTCGTTGACGGTGGCGTCCCGCGGCGACGCTCATACCCCGGTAGGGTATGGGCATGGAAGCGAGCGCACCCGGCTACCACGACCACAAGGACGACCTCTCGAAGCGGTTGCGGCGGATCGAGGGCCAGATCCGCGGGCTCCAGCGGATGGTCGACTCCGACGCCTATTGCATCGACGTGCTGACCCAGGTCTCGGCGGCGACCAAGGCCCTCCAAAGCGTTGCTGTCAATCTGCTCGACGAGCACCTGCGCCATTGCGTCGCCGGCGCCGTGCAGGCCGATGACGCAGGCGAGACCGACCGCATCATCACCGAGGCGAGCCGGGCGATCGAGCGACTCGTCAAGTCCTGAGCGTCACGACCGATCGTTTCACGGCAGACCGGCCGCGTCGTTGGCGTACTGCTGAGCGGTCTTGTAGTCGGCCTTGCCGTTCGGGGCGCGAGGGATCTGCGTCACGAACACGACGCGGCGCGGCGCCTTGAAGCCCGCGAGTTGGCCTTTCACGCCGGCGATGATGGTCGCCTCGTCGACGTCGGCGTCGGGAGCCAACGACACGACAGCCGTGACCGCCTGACCGAAGCGATCGTCGGCGACGCCGACCACGAGACAGTCGGCGACACCTTCGACCCGCTTCGTCGCCTCCTCGACCTCCTCGGGGAAGACCTTCTCGCCGCCGGAGTTGATCACCTGGTTGCCGCGGCCGAGCAGGATCAACGACCCGTCCTCGGCGACCTTGGCGAAGTCGCCGGCGAACGAGTAGCGCACACCGTCGATGACGCGGAACGTCCGCGCCGACTTCTCCGGGTCCTTGAAGTAGCCGATCGGCACGAATCCACCGGCGGCGATCATGCCGATCTCGTCCGATCCGGGTCGGACCTCACGGCCGTCCTCGGTGATGACCTTGGTGGTCGGGTTGCTGGCGAACCTGGCGGTCTCGCTGGCGATGCCGCGCATCGTGACCTGGCTGCCGATCGAGCCCTCGGTCGATCCGATTGCGTCGATCAGCATCAGTTGGGGGACCCGGTCGAGGAGCTGCTCTTTGACCTCGGTCGTCCACATCACGCCCGACGAGATGATCATCTTGAGCGACGACAGGTCGTACGCATCGCCACGCTCGGTCGCCTCGTCGAACGCCGTGATCAGCGGCTTCGTCATCGCGTCGCCGACGAGCACGATCAACACCGCATGGTGGTCCTGGGCGGTCCGCAGCACCTCGTGGCCGTCGAGGCTGCGGCCGGTGAGCGTCACGACGGCACCGCCTGCGAGATGGGCCACGAACGTTCCGAGCCACAGCCCCGTGCCGTGCATCAACGGTGCGGTCGGGATCGAGATCAGGCGGGTGCCGGCGTCGGTGATCTGCCGCACGAGTCCGGGGACTTCCGACGGATCAGACGGCGCCGCCAACCCGACCGCGGGATAGCCGAGGTTGAGGAACAGCGAGGCGTGGTCGCCAATCCGGTACATGACGCCCTTCGGCATGCCCGTGGTGCCGCCGGTGTACAGCATGTAGATGTCGTCCTCGGACCGCGTGACGCGCGCCATCGGCTGGTGGGCGGCGATCACCTCCTCGTAGCGCTCGGCGCGGTCGACCTGCCCGGCGGCGCCGTCGTCGACCTCGACGAGCAAGCGCAGTTTCGGGAGCCGGTCGATCACACGCGACACCCGATCACCGAGTGACGAGTGGAACACGAGGGCCTCGGCGTCGGCGTTGTCGAGCAGGTACCACAGCTCCTCGTCGAGGTACCGGTAGTTCACGTTGACCGGCACGCCGCGCATCTTGAACGCGCCGTACTGCGCCTCGAGGTACTCGTTGCCGTTGTAGAGGAACAGCGCGACCTTGGAATCGTGACCGAGGCCGGCCGCGGTGTACGCGGCGGCGAGGCGAGCGGCGCGCTGGTCGTACTCGGCCCAGGTACGCCGTGTCGACCCGTGGACGAGGGCGACCTCGTCGGGGATCTCGTCGGCGATCGACTCCCAGATCGTGGCGTAGTGCGTCTCCATCGCGGCGAGGCTAGGAGGCTGCCGGCGATTCCTAGTACCCGGGGGCGGGCTGCCAGAGATGGAACTCGCGGCCCTGATTGTCGCGGCACACGACGTTGCCGCCCGAGTCGTAGGTCGCCTCGCTGACGACGGTACCGCCGAGCTCGCGCACGCGGATCGCGTACGCCTCGGCGTCGTCGACACGGAAGTACAACACGGGTGGGCTGTCGACCCCGTCAGGTGTGAAGCCGAGCGGGAGCTGAGTGTTGGCGACGTGGGCGTACTCGGCGCCGACGTTCCCCTGCTCGGTCTGCCATCCGAACAGCTCGCGGTAGAAGCGCGACGCCATCGCGGTGTCGGTGAAACCCAGCGTGAAGTACCCGAGCTCCACGGGCGCCGTGGACGAGGCGAGCGACGTGCGCGCGGACGCCGCGGGGGCGCTCGTCATGACGGTGTAGCCCGCCATCGCGTCGCCGACCTCGTCGGGTGTCGGAGTGGCGATCGTCGTCTGCACCATCCACCGGTGTCCGGACGGGTCGCGGAAGGTGCACGACCGCTCCCCGTACGGCTGATCGGTGGGCGGACGTTCGGCGTCGGCCCCGTGCTCGATCGCCCGGGCCCAGACGTCGTCGACGTCGTCGACGTTGAGGTTCAGGGTGAAGGGGGTGCCGCCCAACGTCTGCGGGCCGACGACGCCGATCTCCGGGTATTCGTCGGAGAGCATCAGGCGTGCGCTGCCGATCGACACCTCGGCGTGTCCGATGCGGCCGTCGTCGCCGACGTAGCGGACCGTCTCGACGGCGTCGAAGACCGCGACGTACCAATCGATCGCGGCGGCCGAGTTGCTGACGCACACGTAGGGGACGAGGGCGGCGGTGGCCGCGGCGGGCGTGGTCGTCACGGATCTGGGAGACGTGTGTTCGGTGGTGGTCATGGTGCCGGTCCGATCTGGAAGCTGGACGAGAGGAACGTCTGGGTCGACGGTGTGCAGGGCCTCGGTGATGCGGGCCCGGAGTCGGGCCGCGAACACCTGGTCAGGGGCGATCGGCTCGCCGGTGTCGGTGTGACGCAGCTGCTCGAAGGCGCTCACGACTGCACCTCCTCGTAGGCGGCCCGGAAGGCCGATCGTGCTCGGACGAGCAGGGCTTCGGTGGCGTGGACCGTGCGCCCGAGGAGCTCGGCGACGGCGGGGACGCTGAGATCGTCGACGTAGCGCAGCGTGAGGGCCGAGCGGTGGTGTGGCCCGAGCGTCCCGAGCACGTCGCGGGCATCGAGCAGATCGAGCTCGACGTCCCATGGGTCAGTCGCATCGTCGGGCTCGTTCGAAGCCACCGCAGTGAGGCGACGTCGCTCGCGTTCGGCTCGCCGCCAGTGATCGGCGAGCTTGTGGCGGGCGATGCCGATCAGCCAGGCCGGGGTCACCTCGTCGACCTGACCGCGTCCGATCGACGTCACGGCAGCCATGAACGCTTCGGCGGTGAGGTCTTCGGCATCGGTGTGGTTCCGCACCCGCCGCAACACGTAGCCGTAGACCTGCGGGAGCATCTCGTCGTAGCGCGCCAGCAGCACGTTGCCGTGGTCCGCGGTCGCTGGATCGGCGTTCACAGGAGCTCCATCATCAGGCTCATCGTCGCGGCGAACTGAACTCCGACGGTCATGTGTGCAATTCTCGCCTCGTGAGCGATCCCGTGGACGTCGTGGAGGGACGCCACCGCGCCGTCGTCGACACCGCGTGGCGCGACTACGGCGATCCCCGCCGTCTCGTGCGGGTCGCCGAGCTCAGCGCGATGGTGTCGACGAACCGGGTGTACCAGCTCACGCTCGACGACGGCTCGACCGCCATCGCCAAGGTGTCGAACTACGGCTCGTTCTTCCTCTTCGCCGAGGATCACGACCGCCTCCACCGCTGCCATGCACTCCTGCAAGCGGGCCGTTTCGAGCACTTCCTCGCCGATTCGCTGACAGTCGCCGGCCGCCCGTACTTCTGGTACGACGGCGAGATGTGGGCCGTCCTGTACAACGAGGTGCCGGTCAGTGGGCGGCTGCCGCGCGTCCTCACCGAAGGCCACATCGACAACCTGGCCGAGGAGGTGGCCGCGTTTCATCGCGCCTGTGCCGACATCGCCGCCCTGGTGCCACCGACGTCGAAGACGATCAAGTCGGATGCGATCCATCTCCTCGACCTGGTCTCGGAACGTCATGCCGCGGCCCGTTTCGGGCTCGACCAGAGCCGGCTCGACATCGTGCGCCGCCACACCCACCGCTTCCTGGTCGCCGTGCTCGACAGTGGCTACGACTACTGGCAGCGCATCCCCGTGCTCATCGACTGGAACCTCGGCAACTTCTCGGTCGAGTTCGACGACCACGGTCGGTTCTCGCTGTTCAGCCGGTGGGACTACGACTGGTTCCGCATCGAGTCGCGTCTGCTCGACTTCTACTTCCTCTCCCGGGTGTCGTCGCGCACCGGCGACAAGACGCGCTTCACGTACGCCGCCCACACGCTGCTCGAGCCGCGGTTCCGGCGCTTCCTCCGCACGTACCACCGGTCGTTCCCGTTGAGCGACGACGAGGTGCTGTTCTTGAAGGAGGCCTACCGGTTCTTCCTCCTCAACTACGTGGTTCGTGAGGGCCAGCACTTCTTCCGCTACGACATCTGGCAGCACCTGCTGCACGACGTGGTCAACGTGCATCTGCCGGCGCTCGACGAGCTCGACCTCACCCCGCTCCTGGCCGAACTCACCTGATCTCACGAGATGGTGTGAGATGGGATGTCAGCTGAAGCGGGTGACGTAGCCGCGGTGGCGGAACGTGCGCAGCATCGCCACGCTGAACGCGGTGCCACCGACGAGGAACACGAGCGCGCCGGCGAGGCCGGCGGCGATGCTGCCGCCGTCGAGCGGTTGACCGGCGAGCACGTCGCGCAGCGCCGAGAACGCGTGCGTACTGGGCAAGACGCGAGCGATCGGCTGCAACACGCCGGGCAGCGCCTCGACCGGGTTGAACACACCGGAGAACGCCATCAGGATGAAGTTGGAGCCCCAGATCAGGATCTCGGCGCCCTGCCCGAAGCGCAGCACGATGCCGATGTTGGCGATGCCGACGCCCCACCCGACGATCGTCAGGATCAAGGCGATCGGGATGAGCGACCACCCCACCGCGCCGAGGTCGAAGCGGAAGAAGCCGAACGCCGTCAGCGACAGCGTCGTGAGCGCGAGCAGCACCTTGGCGAGGCCGAAGATCGCCGTGCCGGCGACGTACTCGACCTCGGTGACCGGCGTCGTCAGCACGTTGAGCAGGTTGCGGCTCCAGGTCTCTTCCATGAACCCGGTCGCGACCGCGATCTGGCTCTGGAACAGCACGTGGAACAGCATGATGCCGGCGAGGAGGTACGGCACCGCGGTCTCGGACTCGTTGGACTGCTGGGCGATGAACGTCCCGAGGCTGCCGAACAGGATCACGTCCATCAGCGGCCAGAACGCGATGTCGAACCACCGGTGCGGGGCGCGCCAGAGCACGTAGGCGTGGCGCCGGATGACGGTGCGGATGCGGTGGCAGCTCATCGCTCGTCGCGTCCGTGTTCGGCGGCGAGGGACAAGAAGACCTGTTCGAGATCGACGTGGCCGTACAGCGCAGCGACCGCGGCGGGCGTGTCGTTGGCGACGACCTCGCCGCGGGCGACGAAGATCACCCGTTCCGTGAGCATCTCGACCTCGCGCATGTCGTGGCTGGTCACGAGCAGCGCGGCGCCGCTCGTGGCGCAGAACGTCAGCAGGCCGGAGCGAACCCTCAGCGCGACGTCAGGGTCGAGCGACGCCGTCGGCTCGTCGAGGACGAGCAGCGCCGGGTCGTGCAGGGTCGCTTTGACGATGCCGACGAGTGTGCGCTGGCCAGACGAGAGCTCCGAACAGAGCCGATCGGCGAGGTGGGTGATCTCGAACCGCTCGAGCGCCTGGCGGACCGCCGACCGGTGGTCGCGTACGCCGTACCAGCCGGCGAACACGCCGAGTGCTTCGCTCACCTTGAGGCGATCGGGCAGCGGGAGGTAGCCGGCGGCGAAGCCGACGACCTCCATCGCCCGGCTGCGATGGCGCGGGAGCGCGTGGCCACCGATCGTGATCTCGCCGTGGTCGGGCGTGATCGCTCCGAGCAGCATCAGCAGCGTGGTGGTCTTGCCGGCACCGTTGGGCCCCAGCAGGCCGACCCGCTCGCCGGGCGCGACGGTGATGTCGATGTCGCGCACGGCTTCGACATCCTTGAACCGCTTGCGCAGCGAGCGAGCTTCGAGCATGTAACCCATTCCGTGGCGAGTCTCGCACGGTGTGCGCGAACGCCCTCGCTCGGTTTCGAGCGCCCGCACGAACGGCTTCCGAAGCCGTTTCGATCGCGCGCGCACCGGGTATGTCGCTGCCCGAAGCGTGACCCCTCACTTCTTCTCGAAAGGACATCCACCATGTTGTGGTTCATCATCGTGTTGCTCATCGTCGGCTTCCTCGCCGGAGCGCTGGCCCGCCTTCTCGTCCCCGGCCCGGACCCGATGAGCCTCGGCGGCACGTGGTTGCTCGGCGTGATCGGCAGCTTCGTCGGCGGCTTCCTCGGTTACGTGCTGTTCGGCGCCGACGTGGAAGATGGTGCCGTGCAGGTTGGCGGCGTCATCGGCTCGATCCTGGGCGCTGTGATCGTGCTGCTCGTCTACCGGACCTTCAACCAGCGCGGTTCGCTGTCCCGCTGAGCGTCCTCTTACAACCCTCAGTTCCCGACGGAGCGGCAGGTCGACGACCTGCCGCTCCGCCGCGTGGCCCTGACTTCGCGCTGGTCCTCAGAAGCGCCAGCGGGTGGCGCGCGTCGAGAACGCCTCCTCGCGTTCGACGATGCCGAACGCCCGGTCGGGCTCGACCTCGATGACGAGATGACGGCTCACGAACTCGGCCATCACCTCGGATCCCGGCTCGTACTTCTCGACGTACCGTTCGATCCAACGCGCTCGACGTTCATCGTCCTCGGCGAGAATCGTCGCCACGCCCTCGACCGAAACGCACTCGACGGTGTCGCTGTTGGCGAACACGACCGCGGCATTGGCGGCGATGTTGCGCGCCTTGCGCGATGAGTGTCCGCACGAGAACGCGAAGCGATGCTCGTCGTCGTCCCAAACGCCCCAGACGGGAAGCGCGTGCGGGCGGCCGGAGCCGGAGACGGTGACCACCCAGTAGTTGCGGTTGACGACGAGACGCTCGGCGGCCCACTCCCACGGCAGCGGCTGCCAGTCGGGCGTGTCGACCCCGTACTCGGGCATGTGCGGACGTTCGGCGACCGGTTGTGGTGACGGCATTCGGCCGAGGCTACGCCCGCTCGGCATCGAGGCCGACGGCGGGTCCGCCGGAGCGATCGAGCAGGATGGTCACCATGAAACTCGGTCTGTTCAGCATCAACATGGGGCTCTGCAGCGAGCCCGCGGCCCTGGTGGTGGCCGCCGGCGCGGCCGAAGCCGCCGGTTTCGACTCGGTGTGGGCGGGAGAGCACGTCGTGTTGCCTGATCCGCAGGTGCCGCCGTCGCCGATGGGCCCGCAAGATCGCGCCCTCGATCCGCTGCTCGCCCTCACGTGGGCGGCTGCCGCCACGAGCACGGTTCGTCTCGCCACCGGCATCGTGATCCTCCCGCAACGCAACCCGGTCGTGCTGGCGAAGCAGATCGCCAGTGTCGACGTCCTGTCGGGAGGTCGGTTCACGTTCGGCGTCGGCGTCGGCTACCTCGAACCGGAGTTCAGGGCGATCGGAGCCAACTACGAAGAGCGCGGTGCGGTCACCGACGAGTACCTCGACGCGATGGACACCCTGTTGTACGACGAGCATCCCGAGTACCACGGCCGGTTCGTCGACTTCGCCGGCATCGATGCCCACCCGCGGCCGGTGCAGCGACCGATCCCGCTCGTCGTCGGCGGACACACCGGCCCCGCGTACCGCCGCGCCATCACCCGCGCCCACGGCTGGTACGGCTTCGGGCTGACGCCGGAGGTCGCGGCCGACTACCTCACCGCGCTCCGCGCCACGGCGGAACGTGTCGAACGCCCGGCCGAGCTCGGCGAGCTCGAGATCACCGTGACACCGCGCGGTCGGCTCACTCGCGAGATCGCGCTCGCGTTCGCCGATCTCGGTGTCGACCGCCTGGTCGTGATGCCACACCCGGCGGCGGACGACGTGCTGCCGATCATCGCCGCCGCGGCGGAGGCCGCGGACGGGCTGTGACCGCGGTCATCGTTCTGCACGCCGGAGCCACGTCGAGCGGCTCATGACCCAACCACAATCGATGCCGATCTCGGCCGGTGCCATGACATCTTTCAGCATCTCCGGCAGCGTCGAGAAGCCGAGCCGCCGCGGGACACCGGCGGACGCGACGTTGGCCTTGTCGTGGTGGATCTCGACCCGATCGACCGCCTCGATCGCGAACGCCGTCGTCGTCAACGCCGCCGCCACCTCCGAGGCGTAACCGCTCCTGGTGTGGTCGATGTGCACCCAGTACCCGATCTCGAGGCCGTGCGGGCCGCGTCGGCGGTGCAGTCCCGCACCACCGATCACCTCGTCTGCCAGGAACATGCCCGCGTGGAGGTCACCGCCTGCCTCCCACTCGACGTTCCAGTTCTCGATCAGGGCCCGACGCGCATCGGCGCCGATCGGCTCGCCAGCAGCCCACGGCATCCACGGCCGGAGGTGGTCGACGCTGGCCGTGATGGCGGCGCAGACGGCCTCGGCGTCGTCTGCCCTCCACCGCCGGATCGTGAGACGAGGTGCCTCGATGTGATCGGGGATGCGGTCGATCACGATTCTCGACCCGGCGTGTGCCGCCACGACCTGATCTCGTCGAACGCGATCCGGTACACGGATCCGGTCGGCGGAATGTCGCGGTACTGATCGTACTTGGCGGCGAGCGCGTCGAGTGCGGGGTCGGCCGCCGCATCGCCCGGCGCGTGGACGGTCGCGCGCCCGCTGATGCGCACCCACCACAGGCGCGTCCAGTCGTCGTCGTAGTGATCGACCAGCACGGTGGCCGTGCCGCTCGCCACCATGTCGTCGAGGCGCCGCAACTGGCCGGTGCGCTTCGGCTTGTGATCGACCGCGCTGACGACGTGATCGTCGACGATGGCGAAGCAGATCGGGACCAGCCGTACCGTCGCGTCGGCGCCGACGGTCCCGAGCCGCGCGACCCGCGCGTCCCTGAGTGCCTCGGCGACCCACGGCTCGATCACGCTCACATCATGGACCGAGAACCGTCTCTCACGGTTAGATCGACAGCGCGACCCGGCGACCTTCGAGGATCGCTTCGTGGACCGTGCGCGGCGCCACGCAGTCGCCGGCCCGGTGGTCGGCCGCCTCGATCGGGTCGTCCGGGAGGCGGAAGCCGCAGTCGACAACGGCGGCGCACGTGATCGAGCGTTGGAGGCCGCTGAAGCGGTCCTCGACGTCGACCGAATCGGCATGCACCACGCGCAGCAGCGAGCGCCGCTCGATGCGCACCCCGGCCTGGGCGAGTCGGACGTTGGCGGGTGCCAGATCGCCCGATCGGGAGAGCTCATTGCCGGCGATGTGATCCTGCGTCACGAGGATCGCGCGGCCGGCCAACTCTCCGGCGAGAGCGATCGCGATCGGTCCGCCGATCGGGTCGAACACGACGATGTCGCCGGCGTCGGGAAGCGCGGCCAGCCCGCGGCGCAGGTCGGCGACGTCGATCACGGACGCCTCGGGGTCGACGTCGTACCCGCGCGTCCCTGGACGCGAACCGGTGCACTGCACGACCACGGTGCCGTTCAACGACTCGGTCAGTTCCTCATCCGTGCGGACGTTGACGCCGAGCCGTCGGTTCTCACGTTCGAGCCACTCGACGAGTTGCCCGTTCGGGCCGGCCACGGCGGCGAGACCGCCGACTCGCGCCGACCGCTCGACGACGTCGACGTGGTGTCCGCGCCTGGCGGCGACGCGCGCCGTCTCGAGCCCGGCCGGGCCGCCGCCGAGCACGACGACGCGCCGGGGCGCGGTGGTCGGCGCGTACCAGTCGGGATCCTCGGTCTCGCGTCCACTCGTCGGCTCGCCGATGCACGTGACGATCGGGTTCCGCACATCGCGTACCTGGCAGGTTTGATTGCACCGGGTACACGGCCGGATCTCGTCGGCAGCGCCGCGTACGGCCTTCTCGACGACGTCCGGGTCGGCGATCTGGGCCCGCGTCATCTCGACCGCGTCACACGCCGCCGCGCTGTCGTCGTCGCCGAGCGCCCACTCGGCCTGCCCGATGTCGACGATGGACCCCTGTAGGACGACCGGTACGTCGACGGCCCCGCGGATCGTGCGGCACAGTTCGACGTTGAAGCCGGTCGGCTGATGGAAATCGGGTCGGGTCTTCTCCGACGAGTAGATCGAACCGCGCACTACGACGACGTAGTCGACCCCCGAGGTGACGAGCTCGGACGCGATCGCCGGCGCCTGCTCGGGTGTGATGCCCGCCCACGGCGCGAGCTCGTCACACGCCAGGCGCAGCCCGACGACACGATCGGGGACGCTTGCCCGCACCGCCTCGATCACCTGCTTCGCGAACAGGATCCGATCGCCACCCCACTCGTCGTCGCGTTGGTTCGTGAGCCCGCTGAGGAACTGGCGGACGAGGCTGTGTTGCCCGGCGTTGATCTCGACGCCGTCGCATCCCGCATCGGCGGCGAGGCCGGCGGCACGCGCGAACCCGTCGACCACGGCGCGGATGTCGCTCGCCTCCATCCATTTGGGAACCTCGCGCGTGTTGACCTCGGGCACGCGTGACGGCGCCCAGAGCGGACGTTGGTGGTAGGCCGACGAGCCCTGCCCGCCGGCGTGGTCGAGCGAGGCGATCACGAGCGCGCCGTGTGGCTGGCACGCGGCGACGATCGACGCCCAACCATCGCGGCACCGCTCGGCGAGTGGCGCCCGCTCGTAGGGCCAGTCCGACTCGTGCACACTCGCGCCCTCGACGACGATCGTGCCGCACCCTCCGCTCGCACGCCGTTCGTAGTAGGCGGAGTGGCGTTCGGTCAGGCGCCGATCGTCATCGCCGAGGTTCGTGACATGCGGGCCGAACAGCACACGGTTCGGTGCGGTTCGCGGTCCGAACGTCACCGGGTCGAGCAGTCGCATCGGCGCCAGTCTCGCCGTCGCGTCACGTCGACGACGACAGCTTCGGTTCCTTGCGGGCGATGAGCCGTTTGAGGTTGCCGAGGTGACGAGCCATCACCAGCGCGCACAGACCGATCGTCGCGGCGACCTCCCATCCCGGCTCACCGGTGGCGATGACGCCGACGGGCAGCAGGGCGACCACCGCGATCGACGCGATCGAGGCCTTGGACGTCAGGCGCGAGACGGCGATCCACACGGCCATGAGGGCGACGGCGACGAGCGGGTGCAGCACGGCCATCACGCCGGCGCCCGTTGCAACGCCCTTGCCGCCGCGGAACCGGTTGATGACCGGGAACACGTGGCCGACGATGGCGGCCGCGCCCAGCCAGTAGGCGGCCGGGCGGCCGTCGACGAGCAGACCGAGCCCGGCGGCGATCGCTCCCTTGAGCGCGTCGAGCACGAAGACCCAGATTCCCTTGCGCCAGCCGAGCGCGCGGGTGACGTTCGAGGCACCCGGGTTTCCGGATCCGAAGGCAGCGATGTCGATGCCGTTGGCGCGGGCGATGAGTGCTGCGCTCGGGAACGTTCCGAGCAGGTACGCCGCCGGGAGCAGCGCCACCCACACGGCTACCTCTGCAGGAAAGGTTGGCGCAAGAACGTGACGGGCTGGGCTCGTTGCGGCTTGGAGTGGTCCATCGCCGGCCGTGGCGCGCTGCCGGCACCCACGAGGGCGAGCTCGCCGTGGCCCCTCACGCACTCGGGGTCGGGCCCGTCGAGCGGCAGACCGGTGAAGAACTTGGCGGCCATGCAACCGCCCTGGCACGCGTCGTAGCTGCCGCATGATGCGCATGCGCCGGCCGATTGCGGTTCACGGAGCTCGCGGAACAGGTCGCTGTGGCGCCAGACGCGCTCGAAGCCGCCGTCGCCGCGCACTGACCCCGCCTTGAACTGCTCATGGATCACGAACGGACACGCGTACACGTCGCCGATCGGATCGATGAGGCACACGATGCGCCCGGCCCCGCACATGTTGAGGCCCGGCAGTTGCTCGCCGAGCGCGTTGAGGTGGAAGAACGAGTCGCCGGTCAGAACGTCGTCGCCGTGGGCGAGCAGCCACTCGTAGATCTGGCGTTGCTGGGCATTGGTCGGGTGCAACTCGTGCCACGTGTCGGCACCGCGGCCCGACGGTCGCAGGCGCGTGACCCGCAGCTGCGCCCCGTACGAGTCGGCGAGCGCCTTGAACTCGTCGAGCTGATCGACGTTGTGGCGGGTGACGACGACGGAGATCTTGAACGGCCCGAAACCGGCGTCGCGGAGGTGGTCCATCGCCCGTCTGGCGATCGCGTACGAACCGTCACCCCGCACTGCATCGTTGGTGACCGCGTCGGTGCCGTCGAGGCTGATCTGGACGTCGAGGTAGTCCATCGCCGTCAGCCGGCGGGCGGCAGCGACGTCGATGAACGCGCCGTTGGTCGAGAACTTCACACCGATCCCGTTGCCGACCGCGTGCTCGACGAGCTCGAAGAAGTCGCGCCGGATCATCGGCTCGCCACCACCGATGTTGATGTAGAAGACCTGGAGGTCGCGCAGCTCGTCGAGCACGGTCTTGGCCTCGTCGGTGCTCAGTTCACGCGGGTCGCGCCGTCCCGACGACGACAGGCAGTGGACGCACTGCAGGTTGCACGCGTACGTGAGCTCCCACGTGAGACAGATCGGGGCGTCGAGCCCGCCTTTCAGCTGCTCAACCAACGAGTGCGCGCTCACCGAGCATCTCCGATTCGACCAACGATGCGACTGCGCGCTCGAACGCCGGCCACCGGCCTTCGGCAATGCCGGCCGCGGTCAACGCGTCCCGCAGCGTCGCGTGGTCGACGAGGGCGCCGACGACACGGACGATGTCGGGGTGTTTGAGGAAGATCAGCTTGCGGTTGCCGTAGTGGTACGCGAGCGCACCGAACGGCTCAGGGCGCAGAGCCACCTGCGGATGCAGGGTGAACGCGCGGTCGAGCATCAGTAGACGCCGCACATGCCGTCGATCGAGATCTCCTCGATGAGCAACTCGTCTTCGATGAGCTGCGTCTCGACCGCGCCCGATTCATCGAGCACTTCGTCGGCGGGTTCAGCGACGGTCGGGGTGTGTTCCATGGCCACGAGCGTACCGTCGCGTGCCGACCACGTCCGAACCGCCTACTTGTCGGGTGCGGGAGGTGGTGGCGGCAGGATGCCGTCCGCCGGACTCGTGCCGGCGACCTCGTCGAGCACGCGGCGCAGGAGGGGACCGGTGTCGTCGGGCTGGCGGAGCGAATCGAGATGGGCCTCGCCCGATGCCAGGCGGTCGCGGATCGTACGCCCGTCGCGGTCGACCTGGTCGAGCAGCGACGAGCCGGTGGCGTCGGTCAGCGATTCGACGGTGCGCAGGGCGTCGTCGAGGGCGTGGACCGGCGGAAGCGCTTCCGCGGTGCGTGACGGAGCCGGCGATCGGTCGGCGCGTGTGGCCCGGCGTTTTCGGATGATCACCGCGACGGCGATCGCCACAACGACGACGACGATGGCGCCCGCGACGATCCACATCAAGAACCACACGCTACCGGTCGGGAGGGCGACCGGTCAGCGAGACGGCGTGATGGCCGTGACGAACTCTGGTCCACGGCGGGTCAGGCGGCGGGCTGAGTACGCGACTCCGCCGCGCATGACCGCCCACCCGACCGCGACCGTCCCCGCGCCGAACACCGTGACCAGCGCGACCGAACCTCGGGCATTGGCCCACAGGAGCGCCAGCGCGACCGGGAGTGTGACGACGGCGAGGCCCAGGAGCACCGCGCCCAGCAGGAGGGCGGCCATCATCCCTCGGCCGGTCTCGCCACTGGCGAACGGGTTGTCGGAATCGGGGATCGCGACCGGCACGATGGTCGACTGGACGATCGCCCCGCCGGCGCCTGCCAGCAGCCCACCGATACCGACCAGGAAGCCGGCGGGGAGGTACTCCCACTCCTGCGTGATCGCGGCCGCGAGGACCGGACCGACCACGACGAGCGGCGCCGCGACGACTGCGATCGAGCGCGCCTTGCCGCGGGCGAGCATCGACGGCCCGGCGCCGGCGAGGAGCTCGTTCGTGAGGGCCGGTCCGTCGGTGCCGAAGCTGTTGCCCGACATGAACAGCACGGCCAACTGGATCGCGCCGCCGACGAGCACCGCGCCGCCGCCGGCCGCGTCACGGAGCAATGTCGGCACGAGGACCGCGGCGAGACCGACACCCGCACCGGTGAACGTCTCGAGCGCCGTGCGCGGCGTGCGGAACCGGGTGAGGATGCTGCGCCAGGCGATCGCCCCGGCACCGCCCGATCCGCACGCCCGGCGGGCGATCCGGTGCAGCATCGATGGCGTCAGCAGGTGCGACGTCGTGGCCGTCCGCGACGACGAAGCACCGCGTGTCGCGACGGTGAGCGCCTGCGTCGTCGACTGGAACGCGGCGGCGAGGAGCGGGAGCCAGATCGCGCCGAGCGCGAGATGGCCGGCGGCGACGATCGCTGACTCGTCGGCCGCACCCAAGGCCCGTCCGAGTTGGCCGACCGGGTTGAACGAGATCACCTGCGCGATCTGGTCACGGTCGCCGCGGTCGAGGTTGCCGAGCACCATCGGCACGACCTGGAAGGCGCCGTAGAACACCAGACCCGACAGTCCGACGACCACCTGGCCGGTGCGAGGGAAGCGGTTGCTCAGCAGGCCGAGCGCGTTGGTGGTCGTGCGGGTCAACAACAACAGCGTCGTCAGCCAGGCGAGCACGGTGGGCACGACGATCACCAGCGATGCCGCGCCACGGGTCGCGCCGACGGCGAGGCCGAGCCCGATCAGGCATCCCGACAGGCCCGGTGGTCCCGACGCCGCCGAGGCGAGCAGTCCGATCGCCCGATCGCGATCGGACAACGGCTCGGCGGCGAACACCCGAGGATCGACGGGCTGCGTCACGCCGGCAACGATGCTGATGCCGACGATCGCGACCGCGACCGCGACGCAGAACATCACGAACAGGTTCTCGTCGTCGGCGACGGACCGGCCCTGCGTCGCCACCGACAGCCCGACGCCAACACCGAGGAGCGCGGACGCGACGGTGCTGACGACCACGCCGACCTTCTCGGATCCCTTGCCCCGCAACGAGCCGCGCAGCAGCCGCCAGCGCAGGGCGACGAAGTTCCGGATCAGGACAGCCACGCCAGCGCCTGGTCGTCGACCGTGGTCTCTCCGATCACGTCGATGAACGCGTCTTCGAGGCGGCGACCGTTGCGCAACGTGTCGGTTGGTCCGGTGGCGACCAGTTGGCCGCGATGGATGACGCCGATGTGGTCGCACAGGCGCTCGACGAGATCCATCACGTGGCTGCTCAGCACGACCGTGCCGCCACCGGCCCGGAATCGCTCGAGCATCGTGCGCATCGTGCGCGCCGAGACCGGATCGACGCCCTCGAACGGCTCGTCGAGCAGCAGCAGGCGCGGGCGATGGAGCAGCGCGGCCGCGAGCGCGGTCTTCTTGCGCATCCCGTGGCTGTAGCCGGCGATCTGGCGGTCGGCATCGGACGTCAGCTGCAGCACCGCGAACAGCTCGTCGGCCCGTTCGCGCACGACGGACGCCTCGAGCCGGCGCAGCTCGCCGAGCGTGGCGAGGAACTCGTGGGCCGTGAGCCGTTCGAACAGTTGCAGCGGATCGAGCACGACCCCGACCTCGGCCCGCGCCGCCAGGACATCGGTTGCGACATCGATGCCACAGACCTCGATCCGTCCGGCGTCGGGTCGCACCAGTCCGACGACCGATCGCAGCGTCGTCGACTTGCCGCTCCCGTTGGGACCGACCAACCCGTAGCACGAGCCGTTCGGGACGACCAGCGTCAGGGCGTTGATCGCGCAGGTGGAGCCGAACCACTTCGTCAGTTCGAGGATGCGAAGGGGCGACCCGTCCGCCGACATCGGCACGTCAACAGTTTGGCGGTTCACCGGCGCGATGCCATGCCTGATCTTTGGGGCCGTCTGATCTTTGGGCCGTCTGATCTTGGGGCCGTCTGACCGGTCTGGTCTGCGGCAGGTCGTTGTCTGGGAGTCGTCAAGGTTCCGTTAACGTGTTCGGCCCGTGTCGACCGGCACCAGCTTCCCCGAGCTCCCTGCGGAGCGCGCGCGGCTGGCGTTCGCGCGCACGGCGCGAGATCGGATGATCCACCGCCTCGAACGGGTCGATCCCGACGCCACGGCCGACGAGTTCACGAAGGAATACGTCGAGGTGACGGTCGCCGAGGCGCTCGAGTCGCTGCGCTCGCCTGGTGCCGGTGATTTCTTCGGGCGCATCGACGAGCCGCGACGAGGTGGCGGTGTCGACCAGTGGTACATCGGACGCCGTCACATCGAAGACGACGAACACGACCCGGTGGTCGTCGACTGGCGGGCGCCGATCTCGGCGCCGTTCTACCGGGCGACTGCCGTCGACCCGCTCGGGATGTCGTTTCGCCGGCGGTTCACGCTCGACGAGGGCGAGCTGATCGCCTACCTCGACGAGGACCTCGACGACCCTTCGGGCGGCGAGGTCGCCAGCGGTGTGCCCGACCCGGTGCTCGCCGAGATCGGCGCCGCCCGTTCCGGCGCGATGCGCGAGATCGTGGCGACGATCCAGGCCGAGCAGGACGTCGTCATCCGCTCGCCGATCGACCAGGCCCTGATCGTGCAGGGCGGTCCCGGCACCGGCAAGACGGCGGTCGCCCTGCACCGCGCCGCCTACCTGCTGTTCGAGCACCGCGGCCGGCTGGCACGCGACGGCGTGCTGGTGGTCGGGCCGAACCGGGCGTTCCTCGACTACATCGCCAACGTCTTGCCATCGCTCGGCGAGCGCGCCGTCCGCCAGTGCACGGCGCTCGACCTGTGCCTGCCGAAGGTCGAGATCGGCGCCGTCGACGACCCGTCGACCGCCCGCTGGAAGGGGTCGGCCGACCGGCTCGACGACCTGGTCGACCTGGCGCTCGCGGCGATCGTGCCGCCCGACGACGATGTCGCCGTCCCGATCGGCGCCCGCACGGTGGTGTTCACGCGGGAGGAAGTGGCGACGTGGCTCGACATCGCCAAGCAGGGGGTCGTGCCGATCAACCAGCGGCGCGAACGGCTCCGTGTGCTCGCCCGCCAGGCGCTCCTCCGCCGCACCGAGTCCGACGATGCGTGGTCACACGCGGCGTCGCTGAAGGCGGTGCTCAACAAGGCGTGGCCGACCCAGCGGCCGATCCGGCTCGTCGACCGGATGCTTCCAGGGGTGAGCGGCAAGCGTCGGGGCTGGACGGCCGCCGACCAGTTCCTCGTCGACGAGGCGAACACATTGCTCAACGGCACGCCGTTCACGTACGGCCACGTCATCGTCGACGAGGCGCAGGACCACTCGGCGGTCGCGCTGCGAGTGATCGGCCGCCGCAGCCCGTCGGGTTCGATGACGCTCGTCGGTGACGTCGCCCAGTCGACCACACCGGCGGGTCAGGAGAACTGGCGCGACGTGTTCGCCAACCTGGCCGTGCGTGGGTCGGTTCGCGGGTCCATCAGGAGCGCCGTCGGCGAGGCCATCAGCGGCACGATCGCCGAGCTGACGATCGGCTACCGCGTGCCGGAGCCGATCCTCGTGATCGCCAACCGGTTGCTGCCGCTCACCGGCGTCGACGCGATCGCCAGCCGCAGTGTGCGTGGCGACGGTGGCCCGCCGGAGTGGCACACCGTGTCGCCCGACGCACTGGCGACGTCGACCGCGGCGGTCGTGGCCCAGGTCAAACACCGGCACCGCCTCACGGGCGTGGTCGCACCGCCTGCGGATCACGCGGCGATCACGGCCGCCCTGGCGGCGGCAGGCCTGATCGCCGTCGACCACGTCCACCAACTCGGACACGATGACGTCCCGTTGTTCGGTCCCGAGGAGGTCAAGGGCCTCGAGTTCGACGGCGTCGTGGTCGTCAACCCCCACGACATCCTCGGCGACGACGCTCGCGGCGCCCGCCTCCTCTACGTCGCGATGACGCGAGCCGTCCAGGAGCTCGCCTTCGTCACCACCGCCCCACCCCCACCTGTTCTGTCTGCGTGAGACTGCCGCCGGCTGCGTCTCAAGCAGACAGTTCGAGGATTGCGGTGAGGTTGAGGGCGGCGACAGGGCCGATCACGATCACCGCGGGGGAGTCGATCGCGGTGGCGTGGAGGTCGGCCAGTTCGCAGCGGACGACTTCTTGCTGCTCGGTCGTGGCGCGGTGGACGGCCGCCACCGGTGTGGCCGGGTCGAGGCCGCCGGCGATCAGCTCGGCCGCGATCGAGGCCCGTTGGGCGACGCCCATGAGCACGACGATCGTGCCGCCGACCTTGGCGAGCGAACGCCAGTCGACGTCGTGCTCACCCGCTCGACGGTGCCCGGTGACGACCGTGAACGCGGCCGACATCCCCCGGTGGGTCACCGGGATGCCGGCGGCGGCCGGTGCCGCGACCGACGACGTGATGCCGGGGACGACCTCGAACGGCACCGCGGCCGCTTGGAGGGCGAGGGCCTCCTCGCCGCCGCGACCGAACACGAACGGATCGCCGCCCTTGAGCCGGACGACGCGCCTGCCTTGGCGCCCGAGCTCGACGAGCAGCGCCGAGATCATTTCCTGGGGGATCGGCCGGCCAGGCCGCTTGCCGACATCGATGAGCTCGGCGGTCGGCGACACGATCGCGAGCACGCCGTCGCCGACGAGCGCATCGTGAACGACGACGTCGGCCTCGGCCAACAGCCGCGCGGCGCGGACCGTGAGCAGATCGGGATCGCCGGGGCCGGCCCCGACGAGCGCCACGGTCACGCGTCGACCCCACTCGCGACTGCAGCGCCGCGGCGGCGCACGGTCGGTGCCGGCAACCAGGTCTCGAGGGTGGTGACACCCTGGGCGTCGCACCAGTCGCCGAAGCCTTCGTCGGAGGCGTCGTCGGCGAAGCGCTCGAGCAGCGGCCGCAGGTGGGCGGTGAGCTCGTCGAGGGCGATGTCGGCGCGCACGCGTTGGGCGAGGCGGTCGCCACCGGCAGAACCTCCGAGGTAGAGGTCGTAGGTCTTCTTCGTGCGCCCGACGATGCCGATCTCGGCGGAGTACGGCCGGGCGCAGCCGTTCGGGCACCCGGTCATGTTGAGCCGGATCGCCTGGCCCTCGTTCCCTGTGTCGGCGAGCAGCTTCTCGAGCTCGTCGATCACCTCCGGCAGAACGCGCTCGGCCTCGCCCAACGCCTGCCCGCAGGTCGGCAGCGCCGGGCAGGCGATCGCCAGCCGCCGCAGCGGGCTCACCTCGTCGGGCAGCGCCACGTCGTGCTCGCGCAGGATGGCGAGCAACGCGTCGCGATCGCCGACGCCGCACAGCAGGAGATCCTGACGGGGCGTGACCCGCACTTCCGAGACGAGCCCGGACAGAACGACCTCGCGGAGCGCATTGCGATAGTTGCCGGCGACGCGGCCCGACGGCACCGGGAGCCCGAGCGTGTCGTGATCCCAGCCGTGATGGGCGTCGACATCCCAGGGCAGCAAGCCGACCGGCTCGGCGATGGCCCGGCCGGTCCGCGCCGCGATCTCGGCGCGCAACCACTCGATGCCGCGCTCCTCGAGCGTGTACTTGAGCCGGGCCCGGTGCCGGTCGTCGCGGTTGCCGAAGTCGCGCTGCGTGGCGACGATCGCCTCGACGACGTCGGCGAGGTCGGCGGGCGGCACCCAGGCGACGGGACGGCCGAGCACCGGGTACGTGTCGTCGGGGCGGGAGTGGCTCATGCCCATCCCGCCACCGGCGAGCACGACGAACCCGGTCAACTCGCCGGTCAGTCCCTCGCTCAGGGTCGGGACGATGCCCACGTCGTGCGAGTGGATGTCGACGCAGTTGTCGCCGGGCCAGGCGATGCCGATCTTGAACTTGCGCGGCAGGTAGGCCTCGCCGTAGAGCGGCTCGACGGGACCGTCGGCCGGCGGCGCCTCGGCGGTGACCGCCCGCTCGCCATCGACCCACAGCTCCCAGTACGACGGCGTACGCGGGCGGAACCGTCGCACGAGCTCGGCGACGACCGGGGCGAGCACCGCCCGCCGGTCGGCGTGGGGGAGGGGACACGCCATCACGTTGCGGACCACGTCGCCGCACGCGGCGAGCGTCGTGAGCAGCGATTCGTTGATCCCGTGCACGACCTGGTGCAGCTCGCCCTTCGGCACGAAGTGGTACTGCACACCCTGCCTCGTCGTCAGGCGCATCGCGCCGTCGGCGAGCTCCGCCAGGCGGTCGAGCGCCAGCCACTGGTCGAGTGCGATGACGCCACCTGGCACCGACGTGCGCACCATGCACGAGTAGTCGAGCGGCAGCTTCTGCTGTGTGCGCGCGCGACGGACGTCGCGGTCGTCCTGCTGGTAGATGCCGTGGAACTTGAGCAGCACCGTGCTCTCGGCCCCGAACTCGTCGGCGACCGTGAGCTCCTCGCCGATGGAGCCCCGCAGGTACCCGCTCTCGGACTTGATCGCCTCGACAGCCATGGCCTATGGCCTGCGCTCGTCGACGAACACCGGGACGCCGGTGCCGTGCAGGCCGCACTCGGTCTTGGCCGTCCCCGCCCACCTGCCGGCGCGCGGATCGTCGCCGCTCGCGGGTCGCGTGCACGGCCAGCAGCCGATCGACGGGTAGCCCCGGTCGGTCAGCGGATGGGACGGGAGCTCGTGCATCGCGGTGTAGGTGGCGACGTCGTCGTCGGACCACGTGGCGATCGGGTTGATCTTGGTGACCGCGCGGAGCAGGTCGTCGTGCACGATGGGCGTCCGCGCCCGCAATGGCGATTCGACCCGGCGCAACCCGGTCACCCAGGCCCGCTTCCCGGCCAGCGCCCGCTGGAGCGGCTCGACCTTGCGGGCCGCGCAGCACGCATCGGTATCGGTCTGCCACACGTCGCGCTCGATGTCGGGGAGCGGGTGCACGGTGCGCAGGTTGAGCCCGTAACGGCGCCGGAGGTCGTCGGCGTACCACTCGGTCTCGGCGAACAGGTACCCGGTGTCGAGCAGCACGATGTCGACGCCCGGCAACACCGAGTTGGCGAGGTGGGCGAGCACGGCGTCGCCGAAGCTCGCCGTCACGACCAGG
>DATMDV010000040.1:0-3014 GCA_035557475.1 Ilumatobacteraceae bacterium | reverse complement strand
TTCGCGTTTCTCACTCGCCTCTCGCAGCACGGCAACGTGAAGCTACGCGCGATCGCCGACCAGATCATAGAAACTCGCAATCTCCCCCGCTGAGCGCTTCGGACAACTCCAGAGCGCACAGTCGGCCCTCATTCGGCGATGGGGCCGGTCGCGCGCGCTGCTGTGCACTCAACGCGCGCGACCTGGGCCGACCAGCGGTCCCGAGCCCGGTGGCCGACATGCTCCGAGCGGTGCCCATGATCCCGGACCGTATCCCCACGTCCTGAGGCGTGAGATAGGGCCGCGCGCCAACACGATGTCCTGGGGCTGCCGTCGGCCAACCCAGATATTGCGCTTTTGTTGTGTCTCCGGGTGGGTACCTACGCGGACCATCACCAGGCACGAGGAGATGCTGATGAAGGAACTGGAGCGCACCGACGCGGAGAGCACCGAGTTCGAGAACATCGTCGGAAGCCTTCGACAGGTGCTTCGCGACCACGTACAGGACGAGGAGACCAAGCAGTTCCCGCAACTGCGTGCCCATCTGCCTGCAGCCACGCTCGTCGAACTGAAGGAGAAGGTCGAGCTGGCGAAGAAGGTCGCACCCACCAGACCACATCCGGCCGCACCGAACGCCGAACTGTTCCACAAACTCGCCGGCCCCGGCGTGGGGCTCGTCGACCGGCTCCGCGACCGGCTCACCGGGCGCGCGTCCTAGCCGACAGCGCCACGGCAATCGGTTCTCCTCCTCGGGCGGGGGGCAGACGACCTTTCATGGAAGGAGTTGCGATGCGCGCCATGGTTTATCGAGGTCCGTACCGGATACGGGTCGAGGACAAGCCCCGTCCGATCATCGAGCATCCGAACGACGCGATCGTCAAAGTCACCCGGGCCGCCATCTGTGGCTCGGATCTGCATCTGTACCACGGGATGATGCCGGACACGCGCGTCGGGACGACGTTCGGTCACGAGTTCGTCGGTGCGGTCGAGGAGGTCGGTTCCTCCGTTCGCACGCTGCAGCCGGGCGACCGGGTGATGGTGCCGTTCAACATCTTCTGCGGAACGTGCTTCTTCTGCGCCCGCGGCCTGTTCGCCAACTGTCACAACGTCAACCCGAACGCGACGGCCGTCGGCGGCATCTATGGCTACTCGCACACCTGTGGCGGGTACGACGGCGGCCAGGCGGAGTACGTCCGGGTCCCGTTCGCCGACGTCGGACCGAGTCTGATTCCGGACTGGATGGACGACGAGGACGCCGTCCTGCTGACCGACGCGGTCGCCACCGGCTACTTCGGCGCTCAGCTCGGAAACATCCACGAAGGCGACGTCGTGGTGGTGTTCGGCGCCGGCCCGGTCGGCCTGGCTGCCGCAATGTCGTCCTGGCTGATGGGGGCCGGGCGAGTCATCGTCATCGACCACCTGGAGTATCGCCTCGCCAAAGCTCGCTCCTTCGCCCACGCCGAGACCTACAACTTCACCGAGCACGCGGACGTCGTCGTACTGCTGAAGAAGCTCACCGACCACCTCGGTGCCGATGTCGCGATCGACGCGGTCGGTGCCGAGGCCGACGGCAACCTGCTCCAGCACGTCACCTCGACGAAACTCAAGCTCCAGGGCGGCTCACCCATCGCGCTCAACTGGGCGATCGACTCGGTCCGCAAGGGCGGCACCGTCTCCGTGATGGGCGCCTACGGCCCCATGTTCAGCGCGGTCAAGTTCGGCGACGCCATGAACAAAGGCCTGACACTTCGGATGAACCAATGCCCGGTGAAACGGCAATGGCCGCGGCTGTTCGAGCACGTGCGCAACGGCTACCTCAAGCCGAGCGAGCTCGTCACCCACCGCATCCCGCTGGAACACATCGCTGAGGGCTACCACATCTTCTCCGCCAAACTCGACGGCTGCATCAAGCCGCTCGTCGTACCCGAAAACGCCTGACCGGAGCACCGACATGGCCTACACACAGCAGAAACCTCCGATCGCCGAGACGAGCGATCAACTGCGCGCAAGGATCCCGGGGTGGGGCGCGGACCTCGATCCGAAGGACCGGCCCGCCGTACCGAAGGAACAGTTCGATCCACACCCGTACGGCGCCGTGTGGGACTTCCCCGACCGCCAACCTGAACAACGGCCGCGGGAACGGTCGATAGAGCACGAGTTCCTCACACCCGTCTTCGGCACGTCCTGCCCAACCCGCGGCGTCTCAGGTGTGATCCGCAAGGTCGCCTACAAGCGATACAGCGAAGGCCGAGCAGCCCACTGGCTCCTGCTGATCGGAGCCGACCGGGTCGACTCCTTCGAGAGCACGCTGAGATCCTTCGCCTCCCGGCACCCCGACAACCTGATCACCGAAACCGGAATCCTCAGCGAGATCAAGCACCACGGACTACAGTCCCGCAGAGGCCAGAAACGCGCCGACCTCGTCCACCAAACCCTCGACCCGATCATCATCGCAGGCCCATGGATCGTCGCGGTCATCCTCGCCTACCGCACCGTCCGCCGCATCCGCCGCTCATGGCAGTAGGGGCCGGTCGGCAATGCGACGGGCGTGCGTTCTCCTACTGACCGGACTGGTCTTGGTGGTGACACTTGTCGGCGTTCCCACTGCCATGGGGGCTGATCGCGGCGGTGGGATCCGAGTGGCGGGATCAGTTCCAGCCGCCGACGTCCCGTCGCCGACCCTGGGGTCAACGCCGCAACCCGGCGTGAACCCACCGGGTGACGCCGACGCGGACCCCAGCGATTTCGACCAGGTTCCCTTGGCGGTGGCCTCGTTCCTCGTCCTGGGTCTGCTCGTCGGCGGGTCGCTGCTGTTCTACCTATGGCGCCGCAGCCGTCGACCGAGGGACCGGTAACGCGACGACTCCCTTCCCCGAGCGTGGCTACTGATCCGAGGAGTGCGCCTCGTCTGCAGTCGAGAGTCTTTCGACGCCCACCGTCAGGTGTAGGCAGGTCCGGGCGTGGGTCTCGAGTCGCGCTCGCTGGTGGCGAACCTGCACCGCGAGACTCTGGCACGATTCGGTCCGATCAACGGC
>DATMDV010000039.1:0-47073 GCA_035557475.1 Ilumatobacteraceae bacterium | reverse complement strand
CTGATTCGGCGTCGGAGATCGCGGTGTCGGTGATGTGGGCCTGGTTGTCGGCACGACGGATCGCACCCCGCGTCTCGACTGCGAGTCCGGCAATCAGTGCCCGGTACTGCGAGTCGGCGCCGCCTGCTGCGTCGGCGAGGGCCGCAATGGTCCTGGCCTGCTCACCATCGAGTGCCCCTGGCGCGCCAGGTTGCGGGGCGCCGGCGGCGATGTTGGCGGGGATCCCGGCGACGTCGACCGACAGCTCGATCGTCGCCGCGGTGACACCCGCCGGATCGAAGAAGTTGCGGCCGGTCACACCGTTCTGGTCGTAGCCGGCGGTGTGCAGACCGTTGACCTGCGCCACGAGCGTCGCGGCGACGTTGTCGAGCAGGGCCGTGTACCGCGGGGCGATGTCGGTGATCGTCACGAAGAGCGATGCCGCTTCACCCGATGAAGCGCCGACGGCTTGCCCGCCGACCGCCCACTCGAGCGTGCCATTGTCGGCGACGATCGAGTGCGCCACCGCGCCCGTGACGATCGCCCGGCCGCCGATGTACACGTCGATCTGGCCGCGCTCTGCGTCGCGAGGCTGGGCTCCAGTGAGCTCGGCGAGCCGGGCCACGAGCAGCTCCCGGTGATCCAAGAGGTCGTGCGCGGCCGATGGCGTCGCGGAGATCTGGGCGTTGAGGGCCCCGATCTCGGTTGCCAGACCGTTCGCCTCGGCCGCCAACGCCGACAGGCGATCGACGGCGCTGGCCCGGACGCCGGCGATGTCGGCGGCGGTGGTCTTCAACGTCGAGATGAGTGACGAGGCCCGCTCGAGCAGCTGCGTGCGCGAGGCGAGGCTTCCCGCATCGTTGGCCAGGTCGGTCCAGGCGCCGGAGAACTCGTGCAACTGGTTGGCGAGCCCGACATCGGTCGGTTCGGGGAACAAGCCTTCGAGCCGCGAGAGCGTGGCACTCGACAACTCGGCGAAGGCGCTCGAGCCCTGTTCACGCACCGCCCGGGCTGCGAGCAAGGCGTCGTACGAACGCGAGACGCCGATGACCTCGACGCCGTACGGGCGCACCCCGTTGCCGGAGAACAAGCCGTTGATCGGGGCCCCGACACCTTGCAACTCGGCGCGCTGGCGGTGGTAACCGGGCGTGGCCGCGTTCGAGACGTTGTGGCCGATCAGGTCGAGGGCGCGCCGCTGCGCCTGGAGTCCGGACAGTCCGGTGTTGAGCGAGGAGAGCATGATTTCAGGCCGATCGATCGATGCGCTGGGAGACGAGGGTCAATGACGACGACTGCCCGACCGGGCCGTACGTGTCGGGGGTCGTCACGCCGCCGCCGAGTGCCGCGACGAGGTCGCGGGCCCTGGCGACGCCATGGCGGGCGAGGTCCTGGTTGCCGAGCGAAGCGTCGACCACCTGGTGTTGCAGCGACGTGAGATGCAGGCGATGGGATCGCAGGATGCCGGCGCGCTGCTCGTCGAGCTCGCCGATGAGGTCGTCGAGCGATGCCGTCCGGGCGAGACCGCAGTGGTCGGCGAGTGTCGCCTGGGCGTGCTGGCGCGACGTGTCGACCTCGGTGATGGCGGCGATGACGGCGGCCAGTTCGGCGTCGATCGACGGCAGCCAACGGGTCTTTCCGGCGCCGAGCAGCAGGCGCTGGACCTCGAGCTTGTAGACGAGCTCCTCCAGCAGTTCACGCAGCGTCCACAGCTGGTGGGAGAGATCCTCCGCGGTATCCATCCCGACGACAGTCCGGAACGCGTTCCCCCGCGCATGGAGGCAGGACAAGTGTTTGCGGCGGGTCGCCGGCTCAAAGCGCTTCGCCGACGCCGCCACGTGACTCCGTGCGCGATCGCGATTCACCCGCACAGTCCCCTGGGCAAGCGCCCGCCGAGGTCGCGCCTTCCCACGAGGAAACCGATGATTCGCCTCACCAGACTCCGACAAACCGACCCGTTCTTCGTGAACCCCGACCACATCGAGCGCATCGAGCACCATCACGACGTACTCGTCCACCTGTTCAACGGCACCGAGTTCGTGGTCAACGAGACCCCCGAAGAGATCATCGCCAGCGTCCGTGAACACCGCGCGCTCATCCTCGTCGCAGCCCGGCTGATGAGCGACGAGTCGGTCGACACCGCTGCGGACCTGTCCGCCATCCTCGCCGCGGAACGTGGCTGACCATGAAGTCCACCCTGATCGGTCTGCTCGTCGCACTCATCTGTGTGCTGCTCGGCGGGATGACGCACGCCGTGAGCCCGATCTTCCTCATCTCCAACGTGACTGCCCTGCTGATCGTGCTCGGCGGCGCCCTGGGCGCCACCATGGCCGGCTTCGACATGGCGGCGACGAAAGGCGTGTTCAAGGCCATCAAGCGGGCGATCCTGCCTCCGCCGGCGGCCGACCCCGCCAAGACCCTCACTCTCATCGTGCAGTTCGCCCGGAAGGCCCGCCACGAGGGGCTGCTGTCGCTCGAGTCGGAGATCACCGATCTCGACTTGCCGTTCATGCGCAAGGGTCTGCAGCTCGCCATCGACGGCAGCGATCCCGACGCCGTCGCCGCCGTGCTGCGCAACGACATCCGCACCATGAAGGCCCGTCACAAGGTGGCCGCCGACTGGACCAGTTCGTACGGCATCTACGCACCGACGTTCGGCATCATCGGCGCCGTCATCGGCCTGATCGCCACGCTCGCCCACCTCGACAAGCCCGAGGAGCTCGGCGCTGGCATCGGCTCGGCGTTCGTCGCCACGTTCTGGGGAGTGTTCATCGCCAACGGCGTGATGCTGCCACTGTCCGCCAAGATGAAGCGGATGTCGACCGACGAGGCGGCATCGAAGGAGATGATGCTGGAAGGCGTCCTCGCCATCCAGGGCGGGCAGAACCCACGCGTGATCGAAGAGACGCTCATCACGTACCTGCCGCCGTCACAGGCTGACCAGCTACGTCTGGCCACGGCTGATGTCGGGGCCTGAAAGCCGCGGCCATCGCCGCGAGGAGCACGAAGAGCACGAAGAGCACGTGAACCACGAGTCGTGGGTGATCCCCTACGCCGACATGCTGACGCTGCTGATGTGCCTGTTCCTCGTGCTGTTCGCCGTTGGAAACGTCGACAAGCAGAAGTTCGAGAAGCTCTCGCAGTCGATGCGCAACGAGTTCGGCAGCGGTTCGTCGGACAAGATCGTCTCGCTGGGCGAAGAGGCGAGCACCGGTCCGCTGCTGGGCGGCGAGTCGCTGTTCGACAGCGTCACACCCATCACGGCAACGCCGTCGCTCGTCGCCGCCAACCCCGGCGCGATCGGCGCCGACGTGGGGCCGGCGATCATCGCGCCGGTCATCGTCGAAGACGTCGTGCCCGACGACGTGGTCGCCGCGCAGCAGTCGTACGACGAGCTGATCGCGCTCCAGCAGCTCGTACGCGAGCGCGCCGAGGCGCGGGGCCTGGCCGATGCCGTCGGATTCCGGTTCGAGAACCGGGGTCTCGTCGTCACGATCATCACCGACCAGGTGCTGTTCGACGAGAGCCGCGCCGACCTGCAACCGGTCGGGATCGAGATCCTCGAGCTCGTGGCCGAGGTGTTGCGGGCGACGCCGAACAACATCTCGATCGAGGGGCACACCGATTCGCGACCGATCTCGAGCGGTCGCTACCCGTCGAACTGGGAGCTGTCGACGGCGCGGGCGACATCGGTGCTCCGCCACCTCACCGAGACCACCGGATTCGACCCGACCCGGCTGTCCGCCGCCGGGTACGCCGACACCAGGCCCCTGGCCTCCAACGACACCCCAGAGGGCGCAGCACGCAACCGGCGGGTGGAGGTCGTGGTCACATCGGACGTGTCGCTCGCACCGGTGCTCGAACCCGACGCCTGACGTGATCAGCGCCACCGCAACGGGCGCTGGCAGAAGTCGCCGCAGCTACTGGCACCACGCCATCCAACCCCGGACTGTCCTCAGGACACGGATGGATGCCCTCACCCGGGGGCGACAAGGACATGGATGGTCATGAGCAAGAAAACGACAACGCCAACAGACCCGGACGCCCCTGACGCGGCCGAGGCGCCCAAGAAGAGCAAGAAGAAGCTCTTCATCGCCCTCGGGCTGGTCGTCGTGCTGGGCGGGGTCGGCTACATGCTCCTCGGTCGCAGCAAGGCCGCCGACGCCGATGTCGCCACCGATGGCAGCACCGACACCGTCGCCGTCGAAGCGCCGGCCGCGCTCGAGTTCAGCGAGATCGTCGACCTGCCGGCGACGAATATCAACCTCGCCGACGGCCACTACCTCCGTGTCGCCGTGTCGCTCGGCCTGCACGCCGTCGAAGAGGAGGCGGCAGCCGAGGGTGGGCACGCCGCCGTCGAGAGCGACGAGCCGTCGATCCCCATCGCACCTGCCGCCGACCTCGTCGTGGCGATCTTCTCAGGTCGCACGATGGCCAGCCTCGCCACCCCAGAGGGACGCGAAGAGGCGAAGACGGCGCTGACGGCGCAGATCATCGAGCACTACGGCGCCACGGTCGCATCGGTGTTCCTCACCGAATTCGTCATGCAGTAGGCCGGGCGGTCCGGAACACGAGTGAGTCGGGTGGAGGGAGCGGCAGCTACATCTCGGCGACGAGGTCGGACAGGTGCTGCAGCGAGTTGTCGAGGTGACCCTGCCCGAACGGCGGGAACTGGATGAACTCGCGTATTTGGGGCGGGACCGCTGACCAGTCGTACGTCAGCGTCACCGTCGTCTGCGACGGGGCGGTCGCCTCGAGGTCGTAGCGCCAGGTCCAGCCGCCGAAGCTGAGCTCCCCCGTCTCGGGCGACTCCTGCCCGGGCTGCCACGCGATGGCCCGCGGCTCGTCGAACACCTCGACCCGGTTGGCCATCTCGTAGTCCTTGTCCGGATGGTTCTCGTGGTACATCGCCATCCGGAACACCTGGCCGGCGGTGGTGATGCGATCGCCATCCAGGGACCCGCGCACCCAGCCGGTGCCGTCGATGTCGACGTGGGCCGACGGGTCGGCCAGCACCGCGAACACTGCCTCCGGGGCGGCCTCGATCGTCGTGGACGCGGTCATCTGCTCGGTTGCCATACCAGTACGACGGTTCGCCGGGCCTGAACTCATCGCCGTGGCCACGATGCGGGAGGCAATCCGGATCACGGACCGACTCGGCCGCGACGAAACGGTGACCGGGCTACTCGACGGGGAGCGGGTCGGCGCCGATTTCGCGCAGCGCCTCGGCATGGGTGAGCGACTTGCGCCGGCTCGGCGACATCCCCCCGAAGTACCCGCTCGCGATCTGCAACGTGTAGGCGTGGTCGAGGCATTCACGTCGGACCGGGCACCGTGTGCACAGCTCGATCGTCGGGCGTGAGATCGAGCGTCCGGCCTCCACGAAATAGAGCGCCAACTCCTCGAGTGGGAGGTCGCCGCACAGCGCTCGATCCAGCCATGGTTGTCCGGCCGTGTTGGTGATCAGATCATGAAACGGCTGGTCGGGCATGGGTTGCTCCGCGATCTCGCTGGGTTTGGGGCGGTGGAAGTCTCAGGGTGTTCCTTCGGTTTCAGGCGCCGGCGTTCGATGGCGATGGCGTGCAGGTCCGCTGGCGCGAAGAGGCGGCCAGGCACAGGCGCTCGGCAATCAGCTCCGGCGACTGGCCTCGGCGTCGAGCGGCCAGCTCGACAGTCGCCGCGAGCAGCGCGATCGCGCCGTCGACGAGCCCGTCGTCGGACGCCGCGGTTCGCGAGCAGCGCAACTCCGCCGTCAACAGCCAACGTTCGTGCCGACCGACGACCTCGAGGCGACCCGCCGCGGCGTGCACCGCCGAGGGCGGAGACAGATCGAACTGCACCGCACGGTCGAGCAATGCCGCCGCCAGCGCGCCGCTGGAGGGAGCCGCAGCGTCGATTCCGTCGCCGAGCTGATCGAGCGTGGCGATCGAGATCGCCACGAGCAGCTGTTGCATGTCGGCCCACCGATGCAGGGCGTCGAGACGGGCCTCGACATCGGGGTCGGACCGCAACGCCGCGTCGACTGCGCTGAACACCACACCGAGCGCGTCGCCGACCTGATTCTCATCGGTCCAACGCGCGGGGCGAGTCATACGTCGAACGGTCCGGGGCCAACCGGCGCGCGCCAGCAAGGAATTGTCAAGAATCTCTGTCGACGGCGAACGAAACATGTCCGTCGGTGGCCGCCGCGACACTCAGAGCGTCGGGGAGTCGGACGAACAGCGCCGACCACACCACGACCTCGGGGATCGGCCGAACCGTCCAGCGGACCGACGCCGGGACGAGCCAGGCGAGCGGTCGTGCCGCCGCCGCCTCGAGCTCGATCGTCTCGCCGCGGTCGTTGGTGACGATCACCACCTCGCCCCGTAGGTCGGCCTCCACGACGTCGGTGATGCGTCGAGCACCCGTCGCCCGCTCGACGACGACCAGCCCGTCGGCGGGATCGATCACGATCACGGTCGCGCGGTCGGCGGCGATCAGCTCGGGCACCGCCGGGGTGCCCCACGTCCGCGAGAACCCGACCGTCGCCCGGCGGCGCGGCGTCTGGTCGACGATCGCTGTCCCCTCGCGACCCAGAGCGACGATCGCCGCCCGCAGGGCGTCGAGCTGGGCGGGCACGTCGGAGGCCGCGGATGACTCGATCCGGACTGTCTCGGGCTGGGCCACCAGTGCTTCGAGGAGCGCCGCGACGCGGGGGACGTCGGCCACACCCGAGACGATCCGTTGCAGCGCGACCAGGTTGCTGAGCGGCCCGAGATCCCAGGTGCGCTCCCATGTGTCGCGCCAGACGCGAAAGGCTTTCAGATCGGCCGCGTCATACCCCTGGGTGCGCCCGAACTCCCAGTCGACGACACGCCCTGCGTCATCCGTGACCGGATCGACGAAGTCGGCCAGCGACGCCAGGGCGATGTCTGGGACCAGGTCGACGATGACGGTGGCCAGGAGCGGGGGCGACGGAAACACCACGACATCACCGGCGACATCCTCGATGATCTCGTCAGCCACAGCGTCGGCGGCCGGCCGATGGTCGGCTGCCTCTCGTGCGTGCTCCATGTCCCCCTGCGTCGCTGCGCTCCGTTCATCCGGCACCTGGTCCGCACAATACGCACCGTCGACGAACGACAGCGGCGTTGTTCCCTGGTCGATGCTCGTCCTGCGATCAACGCTCGTTCTGCGGTCGACGCTCGTCCTGCGATCCATCGCGTGACCTCACCGGGTCGCGGTCTCGCCCAGCAACGCGGCCACTCGGACGGGGACGAGCGTGCCGACCCGCTTGGCGAGGTAGCACTCGTGATGCCACAGGCCGGTTCCCCCACTCCCGAACAGCAACGCGGCGAGCCCGGCCCGCCGGCGAGGTGGGGTGGTCGGATCAGACATGTCACGCTCGACGGACGCGGCGAGCCGGCCGACGCGGTCGATGTCGGCGGCGCACGCGGCGGCAAGTGATCGCAGTTCGACGCCATCTGTGTCGCCGAGCTCGCGGAGCCGGCCGATCACGACCGGCACCAGTGCGGCGGCGGTGTCGCCCAGGCTGGCGAGATGCTCGGGAGTCGGCTTCGAAGCGATCACGCGCCACGCCGCCACGGCCTCGCGTCGGCGGGCGTCGAGTGCAACGTGCGCCGCGATCAGACGATTCGGTCGCAGGCCAGGTGCCCGGCCGAGAAGATCGGGGGCGTCGAGCCCGCAGCGCAACGCGTTCAGCAGGGCGGTGATGTCGCCCCGGCGGGGCTCGATTCCGTCGGCCGGCTCATGGCCGGGTGTCTGGAACTGGAGGTCGGCGACGAGCGCCAGCTCCTCGTCGTGCGAGGCCGGCCAATCGCGCCCTGGCCACACCCGCCACAGTGGATCGGCCACCGACGCCTGCCGGGTTGACGGCTCAGCAACCAGGCGCAGCGGCGCCGCGGCGCTGTGCGGCCGTTCGACCGTGGCAGCCGATGACATGCCCATGGGGGAATCCTCCGTGAAATCCTCAGGGGACACATCCGTGTGTCCCTCGTCCAACCAACCGTGCGGCCGGCGTACGGACGAGCACGACGATGTTCGGGGGATCGCGGGGTGAATCTCGGGTCGGAGGTCGACGCGGCGTCGGGCCGTTCCCGGACCTGGGCTCAGGTGCGGCCGAGGCGCTGGATTCGCCGCAGCACCATCGGGTGCTGCATCTTGGCGATCGCCTTGGCCTCGATCTGACGAACAGCTTCTCGCGAGAGGCCGAGGGTCTCGCCGATGTCGGCGAGCTTCTCCTCGGGCTCGCCATCGAGCCCCATCCGACGCACCACGACGTAGAGCTCGCGGTGGTCGAGGGCGGCGATGCCGAACTCCTTGAGCGCGATGAGCGTCAGACTGGCGCTCACCACCTCGTCGGGCCCGGCATCGTGGCTGGCGACGATGTCGCCGAGCGTCAAGGAGTCGTCGCTGCCGACCGGCTGGTCGACCGATTCGAGCCGGGGCGGTGACAGAACGCGACGGACCTGGTCGACGGTGACCCCAACGAGGGTCGCGACGTCTTCGTAGGAGGGGACGAAGCGCTCGTCGTCGCCCTGGAGATGGCGGAATGCCCGCAGGATCTCCGGGCGGCGCTCGAAGTCGCCGAGGTTCAGGTTCGGGTGGTCGGCATCGCGGACCGCCCGGAGTACTTCACGCTGGATCGGCTTGTAGGCCCAGTGACCGAAGCGGCCCTGTTCCGGATCGAAGCTGTCGATCGCACGCATCAGGCCGAGCATTCCGGCGGCCTCGAAGTCGGCGGAGTCGCCGCGGCTCGAGTTCGACGTGAAGCGCCGGCAGTACGAGCGCACGAGCCCGGTGTTGAAGCGCACGATCTCGGTGGTGACATCTTCGAGGCGTCGCCCGAGACGGGCCACTTCTCGCCGCTCACCTGGCACTTCGTCGCCCACAGTGGTCGCCGCCAGCAGATCCTGCAATGCCTTGCGCTGCAGGAACAACTCGACATTGCGATCGCCGTAGTCTGGAGAGGAACCCGCTGTCCTCGCCTGCTGTGGGCTCAATTTGACACCTCCGGGATCATGGTGGTCCGCCGCCCGTCCCACCAGGCTTTCATCGGAAGGTGTTGCGACAACATGACGGACCCTCCGTCAACTCTGTGTCAACTGGAGCGTTATAACGGCGATAGGGGTTGATCTCGGGCGCGACTTCATGGCCTGGCGGCGACTTCCCCGAACTATCCCCGCCGTGAATGCGCCGTCGATGTCGTGCCGGGTCCTGCTCGTGCACGACCGCACGTGCCATCCGATGACGCGTGAACTCGACCAGATCACCGGCGGTCCTGTCGTCGACGTGACGGAGGTGGCGACCGTGCGCCAAGCGCTCGACGCGTATGCGTGCGACGACTACGACGTCGTCGTCGTCGGGCGACCGGCGACCAGCGGATCGGCAGCCGACACCGTGCGCCAACTCCGTCAGGGCGCGCCGCACATGACGATCACCGTGATCGTCGATCCGCTCGATCCGCGGTCGGTTGCCGACGCGCTCCACGCCGGTGCGACGGGGGTGCTCTCCGACGGGGTGAGCGCTGACGACGCAGCGTCACTCGTGCAGATCGCCGCGCGTGGCACCGCCGTCGTCGACGGCCGCGCTGCTGGATCGTTGGCATCGGCGTGGCTCCCCGGCTCGCACGATCCGCTGTCGACCCGCGAGTACGAGGTCCTCCAACGCCTCGCCTCCGGGGCGACGAACGCCGCCATTGCAGCGGATCTGTACTTGTCGCGCGAAACCGTCAAGTCGCACGTCGCCCGGCTGCTGCGCAAGATCGGGGCTCCCGACCGCCGAGCGGCGGTCGACAAGGCACGGCGGCTCGGCCTGCTCGGTGGCGCCGAGCAGGCCGAGCCGACCGTTGCCGTTGCCTGACCGTTACTCCCTGACCGTTCGGTCAGGGTGCGGCGGTGGTGTCGACGACGGTGTCGACCGGAGTGGTCTCGATGGGCATGGTGCCGGGTGTCGTGCCGCCAATGCCCGTGTCCACAACGGACGTGTCGTCGATTCCTCCGGCGGGATCGGTGATCGGTGACTCATCGTCATCGTCGCCGCACGCCGTGAACGCCAGCGCACCTGCCAGGAGCAGAGACGCGATTGTTCGGGTCGGTTGGAGGCTCATCACACTGCCTTTCATCAGGGGGTTTGGTCAATCCGGGGGTTGGTCTGGTTGATTGGTCCACCCGCTGTGGCGTCACAATCGTAGAACGCCCGCCGGCGCATGTTCACGCGGACGGCGGAGCCGGCGCGATGCTGGTCTCGTGGCCGCTGGAGTGTTCGAGCTGCGGAGGGCGAGAATCTGACGCTCGGGCAACCACCCGGCGCGGAGTCCGGGGACGAAGAACGTGCCAGCTTCGCCGACAGTGGCCTGACGGCCGCCCAGGTCGCCGAGCGCGTCGCGAGGGGAGCCGTCAACGACGTCCCCGCGGCACCGTCGCGTACGACCGGACAGATCATCCGGGCCAACGTGTTCACCCGCTTCAACGCCCTCATCAGCTCGTTGTTCGCGGTCGTCGTGGCATGCGGTGCGTATCGCGACGGCCTGTTCGGCGGGGTCGTGGTCGCCAACACGCTGATCGGAATCGTGCAGGAGCTGCGCGCCAAGCGCACGCTCGACAGCCTCGTCATCGTGAGTGCACCAAAGGTCACCGCCGTCCGCGACGGCGGCGTGACACCGTTGTCGGTCAACGAGATCGTGATCGACGACGTCATCGACCTGAGTGCCGGTCAACAGATCGCCGCCGACTCGACGGTGCTGGTCGCCACCAACCTCGAGATCGACGAGTCGATGCTGACCGGTGAGGCCGATCCGGTGGTGAAGCAACCCGGCGACGAGCTACTCTCGGGCAGCTTCGTCGTCGCCGGTGCAGGGCGGGCGCAGGTCACCAAGGTCGGCGCCGACGCCTATGGGGCCCGGCTGGCGTCCGAGGCGCGGCGGTTCACACTGGTGCACAGCGAGCTGCGCGCCGTCATCAACCGCATCGTCACCGCCGTCACGTGGCTGCTCGTGCCGACCGGGATCGCGCTGTTCATCAGCCAGCTGGACTCGTCGGGCGGTATCCGGGACGGGTTGGTGTCGGCGGTCGGCGGAGTGGTGGCGATGGTGCCCGAGGGCCTCATCCTGCTGACGAGTGTTGCGTTCGCGGTTGGCGTGATCCGCCTCGCCAGGCAGCGCACGTTGGTACAGGAGCTCCCCGCGATCGAGGTCCTGGCCCGCGTCGACGTGATCTGCCTCGACAAGACCGGCACCATCACGTCGGGCGCGATGGACGTGACCGACGTCGACGCCCTCGACGACGGTCGGCTCGACGACATCGAGCGCGCGCTCGCCGCGATCGCCTGGTCGGACCCGCATCCGAACACCACCCAGGCTGCGTTGCAGCGCCGGTTCCCGGACCCGCCGGACTGGACGATGGCGGGCTCGGTGGCATTCTCGTCGGCCCGCAAGTGGAGTGCCGCATCGTTCGACGGTCACGGGACGTGGGTCTTCGGGGCGCCCGAGTTCGTGCTCGACGACGAGCGATACGCGCCGGTCGAGGCTGCCGTCACGAAGGCCGCCGATCACGGCAAGCGAGTGCTGCTGCTCGCGGCGGGTGGCGACGGGACGATCGCCGAGTCGCTCCCCGACGATCTCGACGCCGTGGCGCTCATCATGTTCGAGGACCAGATGCGCCCCGACGCCGCGGAGACGCTCGCGTACTTCGCCGAGCAGGGCGTGACGCTCAAGGTGATCTCGGGCGACAACCAACGCACCGTGGGCGCGGTGTGCCGCCGCGTCGGCATGCAGGGCGCCGAAGACCCCCTCGACGCCCGCCAGCTGCCGACCGACGAGCGCGAGCTGGCCGATGCGATGGACGCCGGGACGGTGTTCGGCCGGGTGACTCCACACCAGAAGCAGGCGATGGTGAAGGCACTCCAGTCACGCGGTCATGTCGTCGCGATGACCGGCGACGGAGTGAACGACGTGCTCGCCCTGAAGGACGCCGACTGTGGCATCGCCATGGCGAGCGGCTCCGACGCCAGTCGTGCGGTCGCCCAACTGGTGCTGCTCGACAACTCCTTCACCTCGCTCCCCTCGGTGCTCGGCGAAGGACGACGGGTCATCAACAACATCGAGCGGGTGGCGAGCCTGTTCCTCGTCAAGACGACCTACGCCCTGTTCTTCGCGCTGGCCACGGTGCTCAGCGGCGTCACGTACCCGTTCCTGCCGCGCCATCTCACGCTCGTCGGCACGTTCACGATCGGTGTGCCGGCGTTCTTCCTGGCGCTCGCTCCGAACCCGTCGCGGGTTCGCTCCGGATTCCTCGGGCGGGTGCTGCGGATCGCGATCCCCGGTGGTCTGCTCGCCTCGCTGGCGACGTTCGCGGCGTACCTGGTCGCCAAGCGCACCGAGGGGCTCTCGCTCGAACAGGAACGGACGACGGCGACCTTGGTGCTGGCGTCGAGCGCGATCCTCGTTCTCACCCGCGTGGCGCGCCCACTGCAGCCGTGGAAGGTGCTGCTGATCGCGGTGATGGCGGCGTTCCTGACGCTCACCACCATCTTCGATCCGTTGCGCGACTACTTCGAGATCGTCGACCCACCCCGCGACACGATGCTCGTGGCGTTGGCCATCATCGCCGCCACGGCAGTGCTGTTGCAGCCGGTCTGGCTGCTCGGTGACAAGGTCGTCGGGTGGGGCGAGGGAAAACTGGCGGCACGGAAGCGCTGACCGACCAGCGCCGGCTCACTCGACGCGGTTCGGGCACGGCTCCCCAGCGGCGAGGACGGCGAGGTTGTCCAACGTCGTCACGGCGATGGCCTCGAGCGCCTCGCGGGTCAGGAACGCCTGGTGGGCGGTGATGAGCACGTTGGGGAACGTCAGCAGCCTGGCGAACACGTCGTCGCCGATGATCTCGCCCGAACGGTCCTCGAAGAACAGATCCGCCTCCTCCTCGTACACGTCGAGGGCGAGCGAGCCGATCTGCCCCGTCTTCAGGCCGTCGATGACCGCCAGCGTGTCGATCAGCGCTCCCCTGCCGGTGTTCACCAGCATCGCCCCGGGACGCATGCGTGTGATCACGCTCGAGGAAACGAGATGGTGCGTCTCGGCCGTCAGCGGGCAGTTCAACGTGACGACATGGCTGCGCTCCCAGATCTCGTCGAGCCCGACGTAGCGGACGCCGAGCGCGGCGAGCGGCTGGTCGACGACCGGATCGTGGGCGATCACCTCACACCGGAAGTGCCACGCGAGTCGGGCGACGATGGCGCCGATCTTGCCGGTGCCGACGACGCCGACGGTCTTGCCGGCGAGATCGAAGCCGACGAGTCCGTCGAGGGCGAAGTTGCCATCGCGCACGCGGTTGTACGCCTTGTGGATGCTGCGGTTGAGCGCCAGGATCAACGCGATCGTGTGCTCGGCCACCGCGTTCGGCGAGTACGCCGGTACTCGCACGACGTCGAGGCCGAGTCGGGCGGCAGCGGCCAGGTCGACGTTGTTGAACCCGGCGCAGCGGAGTGCGACATGGCGCACCCCCGATGCCGCGAGCGCGGTCAGCACCGGCTCGTCGAGCACGTCGTTCACGAACACGCAGACGGCCTGCGCTCCGTCGGCCAGCGGAACCGTCGCCAGGCGGAGCCGTTCTTCGAGCTCGACGATCTCGTGTCCGAAGTCTTCGTTGGCGCGGCGGAATGCCGCCGACTCGTACGGCTTGGTCGAGTACATGGCGACTCGCATCGGCCAAGCATCCCATCGGTCAGGGTCATGGCACTAGCTTCGTCGCCGAGCCGCACGCCGGCGAGATGCACGATGACAGCTGACGACGACCACAGCCCGACGGGCGAACAGATCAGGGTGTTCCTGCTCGACGACCACGAGATCGTCCGGCGCGGCGTCGCCGATCTCATCGACACCGAAGACGATCTGGTCGTGGTCGGCCAGTGGGGCGGTGCCGTCGGCGCGGTGGAACAGATCGAGGCGAGCACGCCCGATGTCGTCGTGATCGACGTGCGGCTCGGCGACGGATCCGGCATCGAGGTGTGCCGCGACATCCGTTCCGGCCAGCCCGACATCGGGTGTCTGATCCTCACCTCGTTCTCCGACGACCAGGCGCTCGTCGACGCCAGTCTGGCCGGCGCTGCCGGCTACCTGCTCAAGCAGGTGCGGGGCAATCGCATCGTCGAAGCGATCCGGGCAGTCGCCGGCGGGGCGCTGCTCCTCGACGCGGCGACGGTCCGACTCGCCCTGCGCCGCCTGCGCGAGAGCGAGCCCGGCACGATCGCCGAGTTGACACCACGCGAGCGCGAGATCCTCGACCTGATCGGCGAGGGCCGTTCGAACCGTCAGATCGCGACCGAGCTGTTCCTCGCCGAGAAGACGGTCAAGAACTACGTCTCGAACCTGCTCGCCAAGCTCGGCATGCAGCGCCGCTCGGAGGCCGCCGCGTTCGTGGCCCGCGTCGACGAACGCGCCCGCCACCGCTTCGAGTAGCACCAGGGTTTGGTCTGCGGCGAAATCTGAGGTAGCGGATGAGGCACCTGCCGGATGGCAGCGGCCGCTTGGAGGCGCACCATCGGGTGCGTCGGGTCACTTCCGGCCCGACCACCAAGGAGGTACCGCACCATGACCACCGCAGTCGTTCCACGCGAACAGTCGCACGTGCCGACGTTCACGATCGTGATTGCCCTGATGGCAGTCGTGCTCGCCGTCATCGCGCTTGCCGTCACACTGACCGACGGTTCTGACGTCGGCACTCGTTCGCCGACCGCCCCAGTCGAGCAGGTCCAGCCAGTCACGCCCGCGGAAGCGCCGGCTCCCGCGCCGCGGGCGAACCGTCCGACACGCAGCGCTCCGGCGTTCTACGGGTGCGACCGTGTCGTCGGGATCAACCGGTGCTGACCGGGGCGACTCACGCATCTCGACCGTCGGGTTGCCGGCGGTCATGTCAGAGGTGAACATCCGGTTCGGCGGGCGGCGGCGGAGCCGCATCGCCAGCCGATCATGACAGAGGCACGGACCAGCGCACGAACGTGCCGCCCACGTCGCGCCCACGAGCCTCGAACTCGCCACCGAGCTCGAACGCGCGATGGGCCATGTTCGCGAGACCGCTGCGACGCGCCGGGTCACCGATGCCGCGACCATTGTCGAGGACCTCGAGGGTGACGTGGTCGCCGACCTCGACGCCCAGGTCCACGCGGCTGGCGTCCGCGTGTCGAGCGACGTTGGTCAGGGCCTCACGCACGACGTGGATCAGTTGGTCGACGATCGCGTCCGGGACGGAACCGTCGATCGGGCCGATGAACCGCACGTGCGGCTCGAAGCCGAGCGACGGCGCGACCTCGGCGACGACGTCGGTGATTCGCTGGCGCGGTCCACGTGACGACTCCGTCTGGCTCAGCTCGTACACGGTGAACCGGATCGCCCGGATGATCTGGTCGATGTCGTCGACCGCCTTCGAGATCCGCTCGGCGAGTTCGGGTGTGGTGACCCGGGTCTGCACACCCTGCAAGCCGAGGCCGACACCGAACAGCTCCTGGATCACGGTGTCGTGGAGATCGCGGGCGATGCGGTCGTGGTCCTCGGCCAGCGTGCGACGCCGGTTGGCCTCCGCGAGCTTTTCCTCGGACTCGACGCGTGACGTCACGTCGCGCACGGCGGCGAACGTCATTGCGCCCTCGGCGGTCGCGATGCGCGCCAGGCTGATCTGGACGGGGAACACCGACCCGTCGCGTCGCTGGCCATGGAGGTGCCTTCCGACGCCCATCTCGCGCCGCCGAGGTTCGACGACGTACGTCTGGCGCAGCGCGACATGGACATCCCGAGAGTCGGCAGGCACGAGCATCTCGATCGTCGAGCCGAGCAGCTCGGCGGCCGCGTAGCCGAACTGACGCTCCAGCTCGGCATTGACGGCGACGATCCGGCCGTCGTCGGCGACGATCACCATCCCGTCGGGGGCGGCATCCAACACCGCGCGCGCGTCGAGGCCGAGCAATGCGACGCGGTCGTCCATCTGGTTCCAGACTATTGGACGCCGTTCTCCGGACCGGCTGTCGTCACGCAGAGGTCGTCAAGCGATCGCCGGCGAGCCGCTCGGCGAGGAGACCGAGGAACCGGCGCACCACCGACACCGCGATGCGATGGGCGAGGCTGGCGTCGGCGGTCCACCGTTCGACACCGTCGGCGAACTCGTACCGTCCGAGCACCTGGACGTCGGTGTAGTCAGGTCCGCACGCCACGAACTCGAGGTCGGCATCGAGTCCTGACACGAAGCGTCCACCCACGGGCGGCCAGGCGATCGGGACGATCGTCGCATCGTTGCGCAGCCGCGGCGCACCCAGCCACACCGGGATGACCGCGGGCGGCGCGAGGTCGACCTCGGCGACACCCGAGGCGATCCACGTCGGCATGTCGTTGCGCCACGCTGCCGCCACCAGCACGCCAAGCCACGGATCGACGTTGGCGCCGAACCGGGCGATCACCTCCTCGTACGGGAGGTTCAGCCGCACGAAGTCGTGAACGAACACCGCAACCCACCGTCGATAGTCATGCCACGATCGTCCACCCGTGGCGACTTCGACAACAGGGTCCTACGTCCTACTCGCGGTCAATACGGGACCTTCGGCCCTGCTCAAGGGTCCTGTCATGTCCGTACGGTCGACTGCATGGCATCAGAAGACCGCACCGTGTTGGGTTGGACCTCGTTTCTCGTCGCGATCGGCGCGCTCGTGATCGCGCTGCTGTTCCCGATCATCGACAACGACGACGGCGTCACGTCGGCAGCCGGCGCGGCGCTCACCGTGATCGACGTCGAGCTCGGCGCGCTCGTGATCTCCCCGGAACTGCTGACGGCGACACCTGGCCACATCCAGGTGCGCGTCACCAACGTCGATGCCCAGCCCCACAACCTCACCGTGGCAGGACAGACGACGAAGGACCTGCAGCAGGGCGAGTCGGAGGTGCTCGACCTCGGCGTGCTCGGAGCAGGCTCGTACGAGATGTTGTGCGAGATCGCCGGACACGCACCGGCGGGGATGACCGGAGCGCTGGTCGTCGGTGACGCTACGGCAATCAATCACGAACCCGGACACGACGCCGCGGTCGCCGACTACCTCCATGGGTACGCCTCGTGGCAGGAGATGGAGACGGCGATGACCGATCGGGCGATGGCCTTCTTGGATCCGACGATCAAGGGTGAGATCGGCGGCCAGGTGCTGGCGCCCGAGGTCCTGCCCGACGGCACGAAGCGCTTCGAGGTCACCGCCGCGATCACCGACTGGGAGGTCGAGCCGGGTGTGATCGTCAAGGCCTGGACCTACAACGGCGTCGTGCCGGCCCCCGAGATCAGCATCGACGTCGGCGACAAGGTCCAGATCGTGCTCACGAACAACCTCCCGACGGCGACGTCGATCCACTTCCACGGTGTGCGGGTGCCGAACGCGATGGACGGCGTGCCGCCCTACACCCAGGACTCGGTCGCTCCCGGCGCCACCTATACGTACGAGTTCGAGGCGATCGAGCCGGCGGTCGGGATCTACCACTCGCACAATGGCGCCGAACAGGTGCTCGACGGGCTGTTCGGGGCGTTCATGATCGGCGAGATGACACTGCCGGAGGAGCTCGCGTCGCAAGGCATCGACCACGTCGACCAGGAGGTCAACATGGTGCTCAACGACGCCGGCGTCATCGGCCTCTCGCTGAACGGCAAGAGCTTCCCGGCGACCCAGGCGTACAGCGCCAAGGTCGGCGACGTGCTCATGGTGCACTACTTCAACGAGGGACTGCTCGCCCACCCGATGCACCTTCACCAGCCTGTCGGCTGGGTGATCGCCAAGGACGGCAAGGAGCTGCTCGTGCCGATGCCCGGCGACACGATCAACATCGCACCCGGCGAGCGTTACACGGTGGTGTACAAGATCCAGGACCCCGGTGTCTGGGCCTGGCACTGCCACATCCTGACCCACGCCGAAGGGGCCGATGGCATGTTCGGCATGGTGACGGCCCTCGTCGTCGAGCCGTGACCGTCGAGACCTGCGGCGTGAAATGATCGTCGAACCATGATCGTGGTCTGCGGGGTCGACGGATCCGCCAACGCCCAGCACGCGCTGCAATGGTCGGCCGACCTCGTTGCCTCGACGGGCGGCGAGGTGGTCGCCGTCCACGCCCTGGGAATGCTCGAGATGCTCGAGGGCGAACCGACGCCGACGGCCACTCATCGCAGCGAGATCGAGGACCTGTGCGTGACCGTGTGGTGCGCCCGTCTCGCCCGCAGCGGCGTCGACTGGCGACACGCCGTGCTCGACGGCAATCCCGTCGACGTCATGCTCCGTGCCGCCGACGAGTACGCCGCCGGGCTGATCGTCGTCGGACGGCGCGGTCAGGGCAACGCCCCGGCGATCGGCAGCACCAGCGCCGAGCTGGCACGCCATGCCACCTACCCCGTTGCCATCGTCCCGTCGTCAGGGCTGTGATCGCCGCTTCGTCCAGGTCGTTCAGCGGCGGTCGCTCGAGCGCATCCGGCGCATCGGCAGCACCGTCGGCGACAGCACCGCCTCGATCCGGCACCGTCCGTCGACGAGGGCGATGCCACGCGGCGTCGCGATGACCGGGTTCAGGTCGAGCTCGGCGAGCTCTGGCACCGTGGTCGCGAGCGTGCCGACCCGGAGCAGCAGATCCTCGAGCGCCTCGATGTCGACACTCGCACTTCCTCGGTACCCCGTGAGCAACGGTGCGCTCTTCGGCGACCGGACCAGCTCGGCGGCGTCGACGTCGGTCATCGGCACGATCTGGAACGCGCGGTCGGCGAACAGCTCGGCCGCAGTCCCGCCGAGGCCGAACATCACGACCGAGCCGAACAGTTCGTCGCGCACGATCCCCACGATCGTCTCGACCCCCGGATCGGCCATCGGTTGCAGGACCGCTCCGCTCATCCCTGGCACCCGCCGCGACATCTCGTCGTACGCGATCGACACGGCACCCGTGGTCGCCAGGCCGAGCGCGACACCGCCCACGTCGCTCTTGTGCAAGACATCCGGCGCGATGACCTTCATCGCGACCGGCAGCCCGACGGTGACCGCGGCCGCGGCCGCCTCGGCGGCGGAGCCGACGATGACCTGTGGCACCATCGCGATCCCGGCCGCGGCGAGCAGCGCCCGCAGCTGCTCGGGCGTCATCCAGCCCGCGGTGCCGTCTCCGGACGTGGTGTTGAGCGCATCGCGCACGGCCTCGCGAACCGCAGCGCCGTCGTAGCCGTCGGGGACGACAAGGGTGCCGACGGGGCGGCTGCGCCACGTCGCCAGATCGGCGATGCGACCGAGTGCAACCGCCGGCGACTCGGGGAAGGGAAACACCGGCACGGCGCGCCGGACGCCAGCGCCGGCGTCCTCGCCGACCTCGGCATCGTCGGTGTCGAGCTCGATCGCCGGCGGGAGGTCGCGGGCGAGGAAGCACGCCACCATCGTCTTGTGCGGTACGGCCGACGCGGCGCGGCGCACCGCTTCGACGATGGCGGCCGGTTCGCTGATCATCGGATCGGTGTAGATCACGATGACCGCGTCGACCGCGTCGTCGGCCAGCACCAGACGCAGGGCCTGTTCGTACTCCTCGGCGCCGGCGCTGGCGAGCAGATCGACCGGATTGCGGACCCCGGCGTGGGGACCGAGCAGGTCGGCGAGAGCTGTCCGTGTCGGCTGGGAGAGCTCGAGCACGGTGAGCCCAGCACTCGAACATGCGTCGGCGGCGAGGATCCCCGGGCCACCGCTGTTGCCGACGATCGCCACCCGGCGGCCGGCGGGCAAGGGCTGGTGGACGAGCACACGCGTGACGTCGAACATCTGCGCCAACGTGTCGACCCGGATGATGCCGGCCTGCCGGAAAAGGGTGTCGGTGAGGATGTCGTCGGTGGCGAGGGCGGCGGTGTGCGACGATGCCGCCCGCTGCCCCGCCTCGGATCGACCGCTCTTGACGGCCACGATCGGCTTGCGCCGGGAGAACCGGCGGGCCAGCCGGTTGAACTTGGTCGGGTTCCCGAACGACTCGAGGTACAACAGCGCGACGTCGGTCGCCGGGTCGTCCTCCCAGTACTGCAGCAGGTCGTTGCCCGAGATGTCGGCCTTGTTCCCCAGCGAGACGAACGACGAGATGCCGAGGCCGAGTGACTCGGCGGCCTCCAGCACGGCGATGCCGAGGGCGCCCGACTGCGACACGAACCCGACGCTGCCGCGGACAGGCTTCGTCGGTGCGAACGTGGCGTCAAGGCTGACATCCGGCGCGGTGTTGATGATGCCGACGCAGTTGGGGCCGATCAAGCGCATGCCGTACCGCCTCGCCAGCCGCACGAGGGCGGCTTCGCTGCCGTGGCCGTCGGCGCCGACCTCGGCGAACCCGGCCGACAAGATGACCGCTCCGTGGACGCCTGCCTCTCCACACTCGGCGAGCACGCCGGCAACCGCGCCGGCGGGCACCGTGATGACGGCCAGGTCGACATGGTCGGGCACGTCCGCGATCGACGGATAACACTTCAGCCCGCGGATGCTCCCGGCGCGCGGGTTGACCGGGTGCACGATTCCGGCGAAGCCGTTCTCGCAGATGTTGACCAGCACCGCGTTGCCGACCGTGCCCGGTGTACGACCGGCACCGATCACGGCGACCACCTTGGGGGCGAGGAGACGCGCCACGGAACGGGTCTCGGCGATCCGCTCACGCTCAGCCACCGCGCCATCCGCCGGGATCGACAGATCGAACTCGAGGTCGAACACCCCACCCTCGAGCGAGCGGCTCACGGCGAACCCGGCGTGACGGAAGACGTCGAGCATCCGGCGGTTGTCGCCCAACGTGTGAGCGTCGAAGCGCTGGATGCCGTTCGACAGTGCGGCCGCGACGAGGTGTTCGAGCAAGAGCGTTCCGATGCCCTGCGCGTGATGGGCGTCGGCCACGGTGAACGCCACCTCGGCGCTCGCTCGCTCAGCGTCGTAGTGGTACGAGCCCATGCCGATCAGCTCACCCGCCATCTCGACCCCGAGCGTGAAGCGGTCGCGGTAGTCGACGTCGAGCAACTTCGCCAGTTCGACGGCGGACGGCGCGCGTGGCGAGAAGAACCGCATTCGCAGGCTCTGGGGGGTCAGACCGTCGAGCAGTGCACGCACGGCTGTCAAGTCGTCAAGTCCCAACGGACGCACCTGGACCACGCGACCGTCGGCGAGGACGACATCGGACTCCCAGTACTTGCGAGCCTCCGCCGCTCGGTCGGACGTCGTCTCGGACCCGGCGGATCCGCTCACCGCTCCCCCACCAACGCCGGTGGGCGGCTCAGCACGACCGGACAGGGAGCGTGACGCACGATCTCCATCGCGACGCTTCCGAGCGCCAATCGGGCGAGCCCGGTGCGGCCGTGCGTGCTCGCCACGATCAGCGACGCTCCCAAGGTTTCGGCGAACCCGCCGATCGCCCGGCCCGGATGCTTGTTGTGGAGCACCTCGTATTGGGCATCGTGGTGCGACGTCCGGGTGAGGTCGCGGGCCAGCCGTGCCGCATACGAGCTCTCGACCACGTCCTCCAGACGAACCAGATCCGGGTCGAGGACCTCGACGACCCACGGGCGGGCCTCCATTCCGATCCCCCACGCGGCCGCCACCGACAACGCCGACTCGGAGAAGTCCGAGCCGTCGACGGGCACGATCAGCTCGCCCCGAAGGTCGGCCCGATCAGTTCTCGCCTTTGGTCCGACGGCGACCACCGGGCCGAACATCTCGGCCAAGATGTCGACCGCGACGCTGCCGAGGATCGCCTCGCTGCGACCTCGCCCGAACGTGCTCATCACGATCAGCCCGCCGTTGATGTTCGACACGCGTTGGGCGATCGTGGAGCCGACCGAGCGCTCGAGTACGCACGCGCGAACCCTGGTCAGAACCGACAGCGGCGAATCCGCGAGCCGATCTTTCATCAGTTGCTCGGCCCGCTTGACGTCATTCGCGAACGTGACGACTTCGACCAACTCGAGGTCGGCAGCGCATTGCCGGGCCAGTGCCTCACCGACCGCAACCGCCCGCCACGAGTAGTCGGACCCGTCGGTCGGAACGATGATTCGGTTGAACACGACCCCTCCTTCCAATGGACGAGTTCTGTGGCCATCTCTACGTTGACGATACGGCGACCGAGTGACGTGGTGTCAGGGTCCTTCGACCCTTGTGCGGTCGGGTGCCGACCATGGACGATGGCCTTGACCGAAGGAGCGTCGATGGACACCTTGAACGAACCTGAGTACGTGATCAGCTACGACCAACTGGTCGAGGACGTGTGCTGGCGGCTGCTCGCACGATCATCGTTCGGTCGAGTCGTGTTCTGCCAGGACGGCGAGCCGGGTGCGCTGCCGGTCAATTGCGCGGTCGCCGGCCAGTCGATCGTGTTCCGGACCAGCGCCGACGCCACGTTCTTCGAGCTCACCCATGGGTCGCGAGTGGCGTTCGAGGCCGACCACACCGATCACGTCGCCGAGTCCGGATGGAGCGTCCTCGTGCGCGGGACGTTGCATGAGGTGACCGACGCCGCTGAGATCGCGTCGCTCGCGTCGCTGCCGGTTCATCCGTGGGCTCCCGGCAAGCGCGATCGTTGGATGCGGATCGTGCCGGACAACGTGACGGGACGCACGATCAGCCGCCATCGACTTGTGCCGGACAGTACGCGGCTCCCGTACATGCCACCCGGTTGACCGTCCAGATCTGACCGACCTGACCACACTGCGCCAGCTGCTCACACGGCGAACGCGTCAGTCAGGAGACGTGAGGCGCGCTGCGTGACCGATGAGTCGACCCTGCGCCAGGTCGACGCCCGCGGCGCGAAGGATCGCGTAGACCGAGTCGTCGGTCACGAACGGTGCGGCAACCTCGATCCCCAGCTCGTGCGCGGCGCCGGCGAGCACGCCGACCATCGCCCGATCCGAGCCGCTCTGCTTGGCCCCTCTGACGTATCGGCCGGTGAGCTTCACGCGCCTCGCCCCGATCAGGCTCAGGTACCGCACACCGTCGGCCACTGATCCGTGCTCGTCGAGACAGATGCCGACGCCCATGGCCCTGACTGCTTCGGTGAACGTGAGCGCCTGGCGGACGTCGTCGGCCACGTCGCGCTCGGCCACCGCCAGCAACAGGAGCGCAGGATCGATGGAACTGGCGCGGATCTCGTCGGCCAGATGGTCCGTGAACGCCGCGTCAGCGAGCGTGAGTCTCGACACGTTGACCTCGAGCTCCATGGTCGGGTTCGACTGCAACATGCCGACGGCGAACGACACCATCCAGCGGTCGACGTCGGTGGCCCGGCCGAGACGCTGCGCATGCGGCTCGAACTTGGGCAGCGACACCCATTTGTTTCCGGGCATCACGAGCCGCACGAAGAGCTCGTACCGCTGCAGTGACGCGACACCCTGGTGCATCGCCCGGAGCGGTTCTCCGACAGCGATGTATGCACCCGCTTCGATCGCGGCCTCGAGCGCCGACGCCCACTCCGACACCTCCAGCAACTGGGCAGCCGAAGAGACCAGGGCCGACGAGCCGGACGTGATCTCGGCAGCACCGCCTTCGGAGGTCATCGCCGGATCCTGGGCCCGTTGCTCGACCAGCTGCACCGCCGCCGCCGGATCGACGTCCGTCCCCGCTACTGCCACCGCACCCAACTTGTAACCGAGCACCGGCAGTCCCAACCCGATCGAGGACGCCTTGAGCCCACCGAGGAGACGTTCGACCGACAACGTGGCGTCGCCTGCTTCCATCCCGGGGGCGAGCGCCACGAACACGTCGGCGCCGACGCGTGCAACGGACACACCGACCGGCAGCGCGGCCCGGATGCAGGCCCCGACGAGGTAGAGCGCTCGGTCGGCGGCGAGCGGTCCGAGCCGGTCGTTCACGCCGCGAAAGTCGTCGATGTCGACGGCGAAGAGCGCGTACGGGGCGATGCTCCGACCCTGGTGCGATGCGACCAGGTCGTCGAACTTCGCCATCAGGCCGTCGCGACTGAGCAAGCCGGTCACAGGATCGATCGATCGGAGCTGGATGTCGCGTTGCCACGACGTCGTGTGATCGACCGACTGGACGAAGTACGAATGCGTGCCATCGTGCTCGAGGGCGACGACGTTGCTCCGCAGCCACCGCACCTCCCCGTCGGACCGGATGACGCGGTGATCGAGCGCCCCCGGTTCGCGGTTCGAGTCGGACGCGAATCGGGCGATCATGTCGACGTCGTCGGGGTGCACCACCGAGTCGGCGGTGCGGCCGACGAGCAACTCGGCGGGGACAGCGACAACACGCGCCATCGCGTCGTTGACGTGCTCGATGACCCCGGCTGCGGAGAACACGACCATGGCCATCGGCGATTGGCGGAAGGCGCCGGCGAGCGCCCGCGTCACCGGATCGATCTCGCCGGACCCGTTCATGAGTCGAACGTCGGTCCGTACCACGGCACGTCGAGTCGCTCACAAACACGCGCGACCTCGTCGCGCACATGGGCGTTGCTGACGATGAACACCGCCTGGAAACGCTCGGCGATCTGGGCGACGCAACCGCCGATGTCGGGTCGTCCCGATTCGGAGTCGATGAGCGTCACCCGACCACTCGCCAGAATCCGACTGACGAGCTCGTCGCCGATCGTCTCGCGATGGTTCCTGCCGATCCAGAGGCACTCGTAGTCGACGGCCGACTGGTCGAGTAGGTACGGGAGCACCGGACCGATTCCCGCACCAGTGGCGACGAACAGGACCCGCTCATAGGTCTGAGCGTGATACATGAACCCGTAGCCGCGCGTGCGCCGGACGAACAGGTGGGTGGGGCGCTGATCGGATTCGGCGTCGCGACCCAACTTCTCGGTCCAGTCACCGGCGCGCCGGATGACGAGACTGAAGCGACCCGGCCCCTCGTCGCCGGTTGTCGCGACCGCGAACGCGTGCCACTGCCTGCCTTCTCGGCTGACGCGCACGTACTCGCCGAGCGATCGCTTTCCCGGCACGGCCAGCACGACGACGTCGTTGGTCACCCCCGTCACTTCACACGGCAGGCGCCTGACGCCGAGCCACGGGTGCACCACGAGGGCCACCAGAACGAGGAGCAACAGCACCGATGGCGACCGGACGACGTCGGTGATCCCAGCGCCGGGCGGCAGCGACCCGGCGACCTGACGCGCGACGAGCGTTACGAGGAGCGCGAGCGCGGTCCATCCGCCGTATCGGTGGATGGACTCGAAGCGGTTGTGGCGCGAATGCCGCACGGCGTTTCGCGCCGTCCAGATCATGGTTGCGAGGATCGCCAGCACCACGAGTCCCACCGTACGTCCGACACGGTCGCCGCTCGCCGCGGCGACCACGACGGCGACGACGAACCAGACCGTCCCCATGATCGCCGCCGCCCGGTGGAGCTGGCCGAGGTGATACGTCAACTGGTGCAGGCGGTACGACCTGATCAGTCGTCCGGCTGTGAACACGGCACGCACGAAGCCATCGTGACGAGCTCCGATCGAGATGCAGAACACCAGCAGTGACGCCTCGACGGCGTGATCGACGATGCGCCCGCGCGACGCCGCCAGACCGACGAGCAACAGATTGACGACGGCCGCCAGGCCGAACCACACGAGACGCGCGTGGGCGCCCGGATCCTTACGAAACCGTCCCCGCGACCGATCGGTGTCGACGTGCGGGATCGCATCCGCGACGTGGCCGATGGAAGACGAACGCACCACGATCAACGACATCGCGCAACCGGCTCTCTTGGGGTTGTGGCGCGCGCCCCGCCGCTGTCGCCGGCATCACTGCCGTCCGACAGACAAGCTTCGGAATCGGAAACCCCAGCACGTCTCGGGACACTTTGGGCGGCAGGTCCACGAGTCGCATCGAGGGTTCATCGGCCCGACATCGTTGCGACTCCAGTGTCGTCTGGGTGAACAAACGTGTGCGCGCGTGCCGTTTGGCGCGATTCGCGGCCGATGGCGACGAGATAACGCGTGTGCGACGGTCAAGCCGGCGACACCAGGCCCGATAGCACTACGTGCCACGCGACAGCCAGCGATCGTTCCAGGACCGGCTGCGTCGCGGGCTGTTCGGAATGCTGCTGCCGTCGTTCGCGGTCGCCCTGCTCGCAGTCGTCAGCACGCTGGACTCGAACGCCAAGATCGCGCAGATCGCCAATGAGGCGGTCGACGAACATCAGGTCATCGCCAATGTGCGCCAGGAGTTCAGCGATCTGCTCGCGATCGGAGAAGCCCAGCTGCAGGGACAACGGGTCGAGCGCACGTTCGACAAGCAGGTCGGAACGGTGTTGGCGGCGTTCGACGAAGCCCGATCGGTGCTCGACCCGAGCGATGACGAGCGACTCTGGGACGCCCGCCAGAACGTTCTCGATCTCGTCGCCCACGGTTCGGCGCTGGAGAGCGGTGACCTCGACATCGTCGGGTTCCGCGCCCTTGCCGATGCCGATTCACTCGAAGCGTTCGCACAGTTGGACGCGATCAATCAGGTGGGAAGCGAAGAGTTCGTCGTCGACACGGCGGCCGTGTCCCAGCGGTCGAACCGGATTCTCGTGCTCGTCGCGGTCGTGCTCATCGGCGCCGTGGCCGCCACGATGGTTGTCGTCCGCCGTCTGCGCCGGGCGCTCTACGTTCCCCTCCGCGATCTCGAAGCTGGGCTCGAACAGTTCGCGGTCGACGGACTGGGCCATCGCATCGAAGTCGGCGGTGACCGGGAGTTCCGGTCGGTGGCAGGGGTCGTCAACACGATGGCAGCGAGACTCGAGGAGAGCCTGGCCGAGCTCGCCCACCGAGCGTTCCACGATCCGCTCACCGGGCTCGCCAACCGGACCCAACTCGAACGTCGGCTCGACCGCCAGCTGCGCATGACCCGCGAAGACGACCGGCCACCGGTCGGCGCGGTGGTCGTGTTGGACCTCGACGGGTTCAAGGCGGTGAACGACGCGCTCGGGCACCAGGCCGGCGACGACGTCCTCGTCGAAGTGTCGCGGCGACTGCGGGCGACCGTTCGCCCCGCTGATCTCGTCGCCCGCATGGGTGGCGACGAATTCGCGATCCTCCTCACCGACGCCGGCGAGCCCCGCGAGGTCGACTCGATCGTGCAGCGTCTGTCAGCCGCGGTGTGCGCCCCGATCATGGTGGCCGGCCGGTCGGTCGTGCTCGGCTGCTCGGCGGGCGCCGATCTAGTGCGCAACGGCGCCAGCCCACCTGATCTCCTGCGCCATGCCGACATCGCCTTGTACGCCGCCAAGCGCGAGGGACGCGGGCGGCTGTTGCAGTTCGATCCGGCGATGGAGGTCGTCGTCCAGCAACGTCTCGCGCTCGAAGCCGAACTGCGAGTGGCGCTCACCTCGGACGAGATCGAGGTCGTGTACCAACCGGTCATGGATCTCGCGACCCTCCAAGTCGCCGGGTTCGAGGCGCTCGCGCGCTGGAACCATCCGGTTCGTGGCGTCGTCGGGCCCGACGAGTTCATCCCGATCGCCGAGGTGACCGGCCTCATCGTGCCGCTCGGCAAACTCGTCCTCGAGGAGGCATGCCGAAACGTCGCCAACTGGCGCCGACTCCCCGGACACGAGCGCCTCTTGATGGGTGTCAACGTCTCGCCGAACCAGCTCCAGGACCACGGGTTCATCGACCAGGTCCGATCGGCCCTCCACGCGTCCGGCCTCCAATCCTCGGCGCTCGTGCTCGAAGTGACCGAGACCGTGATGGCCGATCCTCAAGCGGTGGCGTGTCTTCACGAGCTCAAACGGGTCGGGGTCGGCGTCGCGCTCGACGACTTCGGTACGGGCTACTCGTCGTTGTCGTACCTGCAGCAGCTCCCGATCGACGTCTTGAAGATCGACAAGAGCTTCATCGACGGCATCGACACGCATCCTGATCGCGCCGTGTTGGTGAACACGGTGCTGCGGATGGGGCGCGCCCTGCGGCTCAGGACCGTCGCCGAGGGCATCGAGGACGCCGATCAACTCGAGCTGCTCCAGCGGCTCGGCTGCCAACGCGGACAGGGCTTCCATCTGTCCGAACCGCTGCCCGCCGATGAGGTCGTGGGCTTCCTCGCCCGGACCGCAAAGGTGAGTGCATCGCCCATCCGCCGACGTGTCGACAGCGATCTGGTGGCGGTGCGGATCGGGCCCGTGACTGCCAGCTCGGTGACGGCGTCGCTCGACTTCGCCGAGCACGTCGTCGAGATGCTCGCCGGTTCGCGTGGCCGGGCCGTCGGCGTCTCGCCCGGCGTGCTGTCATTGATCCGTCATTACATCGACGCCTGGCGCGGCGTGGCCGAATCGGGGCCGACGTTCACGTGGGAAGGCTTCGAGCGGGCATCCGTCCTGCAGTTGCTCGCCCGCGAATGGATCCGGATCGCCGATGTCGCGGCGGCGGACATCGGGCTCCTCAGCCCTGTTGTGGCCGAGCCGTTCCGTGAGGCGGTCACGGCCGCGGTGCTCACCGCGCTGTCAGCGACAGACGTCGAATTCGACGACGCCAGTCATCTGCTGCGCACCTGGAACGAAGCCCGCCGTCAGCAAGAGTTGGCGGCTGCAACGGCCTGACACCGCCGAACGGGTCCACGGACTCACACGGTGGCGAGGCTGGGCAAGCGCCGTTGCCGCAACGACGCATAGGCGTCGAGGTAGCGCCGGCACATCGTCTCGGCGCTGAACTCGTGTGCCGCCGCGCGACACGCTTCGGGATCGATCTCGGAGAGTCGATCGACCGCCGCGACCATCTCATCGACGTCGTCGCAGATGAAGCCGGTGACGCCGTGTTCGAGCACCTCGGGAACCGAACCGCGACGCAGCGCGATGACGGGCGTTCCTGCCGCCAGCGACTCGATCATGACCAGGCCGAACGGCTCCGGCCAGTCGCTCGGAAACAACAATGCCCGCGCACCCGCGTAGAACGACGGCTTCTCGGTCTCGCCGATCTCGCCGGTGAACACGATTTCGGTCCCGTCGATCAATGGTTCGATCTGCGACTCGTAGTACTCGAGGTCGAACGGGTCGACCTTGGCGGCGATGCGCAGACGGTGGCCCGTGCGGCGCGCGATCTCGATCGCCAGATCCGGCCGCTTCTCGTGGCTGATACGGCCGACGAACGCGAAGCTGTCGGGGTCTGCCGCACGCGGCTGGGCGAGGTAGGGCGCGAGCGGCAAGCCGTTGGGCACCGTCGCGACCCAGTCGAGTCGCGTTCGCGCGAGCGGCCGGCGCTGGGCGTCGCTGATCGATATCAGCGGAACATCGGGATACAGCGGGAAGACCTGCTGGCTCGAGTCCGTGTCGAGTCGCCCGTGCAGCGTGATCAACGTCGGCACGTGCGTCGACGTCACGAATGGAAGTGTCAACAAGTCGACGTGCGAATGGATCACGTCGAACTCGTCGGCCCGGGCGTAGATCTCGGCCAGCATCTGCAGATGGAGATGGGGCGCGACATCGATCATCTCTTGGCGGCTCATCCTCAGCCGTAACGGCTCGGCGACGAAAGGAACGAGGCGCGCCTTCGTCGTCGACGAGCCCGCTCCGAACAGGGTCACGTCGTGCCCGGCGTCCACCAGCTCGTCACACAGCGCAGCGATCACGCGCTCCGTGCCGCCGTACAACGCGGGTGGCACCGACTCGAACAGTGCCGCGATCTGCGCGATCCGCATCACGCCGCCCCTGCGTCAACCGAGAGCGCCACCGGCAAGGCATGACCGAACCGAACGACGAACGCGCGCGCACACCGCGCGCACACCATCACATCGGTGGCTACATCGGTCGCGACATCCGTGGCGACGACATCCGCGGCGACGCCGTGGGCCGGGCCGGCGGCGGGGTTTCGCTGTTCGACCGGCGCCCCGCAGTCGGGGCACATGATCGTAAAGATGCCGAGCACTTCAACCTCAATCTTTCGTGTTGAGCCAATGTCGTGGCGCGCGGCCTCACAACAACAGGCCCGTCGCAGTGATACCCGGTCGCGTCGACCGTCAACCGTCAGGTCATCTCGTCACGGGCCTGCTTGGCTCGCGAAGCGCCGATGGCGGTCTTCACGTGCTTCTGCTCTTCGGGCGGCGGGAGCACGGCGGGGATGCCGAGTGACTCGATCCACAGCTCACGGGTCCATCCCGTGCTGTGATAGAGGTGTTCGTCCTCCTCGTCCTCGACCTCGGAGTAGGCCTCCTTGAGCGCCTTTGCCACTGACCCGGACGCCTGCTCGGCCGCCGTGCCGATCAACTCCCAGTTGAGGTGATCCTTCGTCTCGGCGAGCACGACGCACTCGCCGGCCACGAGCTGGGCGGCTTCGGGGGGTCCCGCGGCCAACGCCATCTCCATCGCGGCGACGAGCGACTCGCCGATGTGGCGCACGACCCGGCGACCGGGCGTGTCGGCGGATGGATCGAGTCCGAGATTCTCGAACAATCTGCGCACGATCGCCTCGTGCTCGGTGGTCTGGTCGAGGTACTCCTGCCATTCCTTCGACAGGTCGTCGTTGAGTGCACACCGCAGCGCCGTGGTGTACACGGCGATGCCGCCCTGCTCGGTCTCCAATGCCTGGTACAAGAGCTCGTGGAGCTGGTCCTGGTTCATCTCACAGTCCGTTCCTGGTGGTTCGTGATGGTGGTTCGTGATGGGAAGGGGTCGATCTGAGCCGTGCTTGTACCCGGCGCCCAATCCCGACAAACCCGCCAACCGGGGTATCACCCGGAGAGGCGAATCATGGCGATCGATGTTTAGTCAGCCACCCGACCGGGAATCTTTCCCCGTCGTCCGATTTTGACCCCGCCTGAAGATCCCAGCCCCCAGGGACTCGGTCTGCGGGCCACCGGGATCGGGCTAGGGAGCTGACACCCTTGCCCGATCCCGGATCGGGCGACATTTCTCGATCTCGGGCATGACCCCGTTTCGCTCGGCGACTCCGCTCAGTCGGACTGGCCGGCGCCGCCGCTCGAGACCGATGACTCGACGTCGATCGCTGTCCGCCCGGTGCCGACCGAGATCCTGCGCGCCCTCGCCTGCTCGGCGACCGGGATGCGCAACGTCAGCACACCGTCGGTGAAGTCGGCCTCGATGTTCTCGGCATCGAGGCCCTCGCCGAGGTGCACCTGGCGGCGGAACGATCCGCGGTGGCGCTCGGCCAGATAGACCTGGTCACCTTCCTCGCGCTGCCACGACCGTTCGGCGCTCACGGTGAGCACGCTCCGCTCGACCGTGATGTCGACGCTGTCGGCGGCGACGCCGGGGAGATCGATCTGGACCCACACGTTGGTGCCTCGGCGATAGGCGTCCATCGGCATCGGCATGCTGCCGTTCGACGAGCGACCAAGCCGTCCGAACAATGCATCGAAGTCGCGGAAGGGATCGTTCTGGATCAGCATCGCTTCCTCCTCATGTCCTTTCGTCGGTGAATCGCGGGGTGATCCGCGGGATGGGATGCTACTGAAGATCATTCAAGATTTCTGATGACATGTCAAGATCCATGCAGGAGCTGCTGACAACCTCTACACTCGTCACATGGTGCGTCCTGGCTTGAGCGCTCGCGGCGTGACCGAGGCGGCGATGACGATCGTCGACCGCAACGGTTTCGACGCCCTCAACCTGTCGACGGTTGCCGCCGACTTGGGCGTTGGCCCGTCGGCGCTCTACACCCACGTCGACGGCCTCGCCGGGCTCAAGTACCTGGTCGCCGTGCAGTCCACGACCAATCTGGCGAACCAGATCCGCGACGCCGCGGTGGGGATCGCCGGTGAGAACGCCCTCGAAGCGGTCGGAACCGCGTATCGACACTTCGCCCACACGAGTGCCGGCCAGTTCGCGTCGACGTTCCTGCCGCCCCTGTCGGACGACGACGATCTGGCCGCCGCGAACAGATCGCTGCTCGACGTTTTCATCCTCGTCTACCGAGCCATGGGACTCACGCCGGACGAATCGCACCTCGCGGCGCGAAGCACCCGGAGCGCAATCCACGGGTTCTGCGCCCTCGAGTTGGCGTCTGGCACCTCGACCGAGCACGACGACGAATACCGCCACCTGCTCCACACCCTCCATCGCGGACTCCGTCCGGACCCACCGGCGCAACCGCTTGCCTGATAGCCAGGGTGGGTGACGGCTGACCGGTGGGGCATCGACCCGTCGTACGTCGACGCGACGGGCCGCCTGCGGCGGATCTCGGACGAGACCGTCGGGCGGTTGCGCGACATCATCGGCGAGCCGAACGTCACTCGTCCGCCGCTCGTGGTCGGACCGGCCGAGCGCATCAACCTCGGCGTCGGCGAGCTCATCCTCGAAGACGGCGCGTCGGTCGTGGTGCGCGGCACCGTGCCGTCCGACGTCCCGTTCGGCTACCACACGTTCGCCGACCGCGCCGGCGGCTCGCGGCGCGTGATCGTCAGTCCCCGACGGTGCCACCTGTCGCCGGGTCGGCGTGACTGGGGGTGGGCAGCGCAGCTGTACGCAACCCGCTCGGCGCAGAGTTGGGGGATCGGCGATCTCGGCGATCTCGCGCAATTGGCGCGTTGGTCGAAGGGCGTCGGAGCCGGTTTCGTGCTCGTCAACCCGTTGGGTGCAGTCGCCCCGATGGAGACCCAACAACCGAGTCCGTACTTCCCTGCCAGCCGCCGCTACCGCAACCCGATCTATCTGCGGATCGAGGACGTCCCAGGCGCGGCGCACGCGGGCGACACGCTCGAACAGGCCGCGGCGGCCGGACGGGCGCTCAACCAGCGCCGTGGAATCGACCGCGATGCCGTGTGGCGGATCAAGCGTCCCGTCCTCGAGACGATCTGGCGGACGAGCGCCATTCCGGCCGAGTTCGACCGGTGGTACGACGCCCAACCCGCCTCGTTGTGCCAGTTCGCGGTCTGGTGCGTGCTCGCCGAGCAGCATGGCCCACACTGGCGCGACTGGCCGGCCGACTGTCGACGTCCCGATGGCGCCGGCATCGCCAGCGTGCTCGCCGAACACGCCGATCGGGTGCGCTTCCACGCCTGGCTGCAATGGCTCGTCGAGCTCCAACTCGACGCTGCCGCCGGAGCCATCACGATCGTGCACGACCTGCCGATCGGCGTCGACCCGAACGGATTCGACGCCTGGGCGTGGCAGGACGTCCTCGCCCTCGACGTCTCGGTCGGCGCGCCTCCGGACATCTTCAACCGGCGTGGCCAGCACTGGGGCCTCCCGCCGTTCATGCCGTGGCGGCTGCGTGAGGCGCAATACCAACCGTTCATCGACACGATCCGGGCCAACCTCGCCTCCGGGGGGCTCCGACTGGACCACGTGGTCGGTCTGTTCCGACTGTGGTGGATACCGAATGGCAGCCAGCCGACCGACGGTGCATATGTCCGCTACCCGGCCGACGAGCTGCTCGCGATCGTTGCCCTCGAAAGCCACCGAGCCGCAGCCGTGATCGTCGGCGAGGACCTCGGCACCGTCGAGGAATCGGCCCGCCAGGCGCTCGCCGAGCACGACATGCTGTCGTACCGGCTGCTCTGGTTCGAGCAGGGCGATCCAGCCACCTGGCCGGCGAAGGCGATGGCGGCCGTCACCACCCACGACTTGCCGACTGTCGCCGGGCTATGGGGCGGCGCCGACCTCGAGACCCAACGCGGACTCGGGCTCGACCCGGACACCGAGTCCACCGAGGCGATCCGGACCCGCCTCGGCGAGGCATCCGATCTCGACCCGACCGCGACCGCCGAAGACGCCGTCGTGGCGGCCCATGAGCTCCTCGCCAAGGCCCCTGCCGTGTTCCTGTCGGCGACGCTCGACGATGCGGTCGCCGAGACGGAACGTCCCAACATCCCCGGCACCGACGATCGGCGACGCAACTGGTGCCTCGCGCTTCCGGTCGATCTCGAGACGATCGAGACCCACCCACTGGCCGCCCGACTCGCGGCGGTGCTCGGAGCCGCCACGTCCGCGCCGGACGGCAATGACCCGGACGGCAATGACCCGGACGGCAATGACAAGGCGCAAATGCCGCGACCACAGCAGCCGTGACGCCAGACTGGCTCGATGACGTCGCCCCTCGACGCCAGCGCCGAGTCCGTCCCGGTGGTCGGCGCACCCGGTGAGATCACGCTCGTCGACGGCCGGACGTTCGCGATCAGCGACCACGCCGGCAACTGCCTCGGCGGGACCCACGGCGTCGTGCACGACGACCTGCGTCACGTTTCGAAGCTGCGGGTGTGGATCGACGACGGCGAGCTGCACACGCTCGCCAGCACCGCGCCGACCCCCCTCTCTTCGGTCTCGGTTCAGCGCCTGCACACGCCCGGCAGTGACGTCCCGTCGACGTGCATCCTCGTCAGGCGACGCTGGATCGCCAGTGGCTTGCGCGACGAGGTGGAACTGATCGAAACGGGACGCACGAACCGACGCGTCCATGTCCTCATGTCGATCGCGGCCGACTTCGCTCACCTGTTCGACGTCAAGGCATCGCGCGGTGGCGACGACGGCCCGATCCGTCCGGTCGACGATCATTGGATGCTGGAGCCCGCCGCCGACGTCGTCACCGCCAAATCGATCCTCCGCTGCGAGCCCGAGCCCGACGAGGTCGACATCGCCAACAACACGTTCGGGTGGTGGTTCGATGTCCCGGCCCACGACCGGCGCCGGCTCACGTTGACCGTCGAGCCGATCGTCGACGGCGTGCGCGCCGGGCTGCCGTTCCCGATCGGAACAACGCCGGCCGACGCGGTGCCGTTGCGACTGCTCGAGGCGTGGCACGCCGCGGCGCCGACGCTCGAGTCGAACGACCCGCGCCTCGTCGTCGCGTTCAACCAGGCGCTCGCCGACCTGGCTGCGCTGCGAATCGTCGATCGTGCCCACCCCGACCGAGTCGTCGTCGCCGCCGGCGCCCCCTGGTTCATGACGCTGTTCGGACGCGATTCGTTGCTGACCTCGTGGATGACCCTGCCGTTCGACGCGATGTTGGCGCGCGGCGTGCTCCTCGCGCTCGCCGAACTGCAGGGACGAGACGAGATCCCGGCGTCCGAGGAGCAACCCGGCAAGATCCTCCACGAACTGCGGCGGCGCGGCGGCGGCGGGCCGTTCGCCGAACGCAACCGGTACTACGGAACGGTCGACGCGACGCCACTGTTCATCGGCCTCGCGGCCGAGGCCTGGCGATGGGGCGCCCTCGGTCCGAGCGATCTCACCGAGCTGGCGCCCGCCATCACTGCCGCCCTCGACTGGATGATCGACCGCGGCGATTCCGACGGCGACGGCTTCATCGACTACCAGAGCCACTCCGCGTCCGGTTTGTCGAACCAGGGGTGGAAGGACAGTTGGGACGGTGTGACGTTCGCCGATGGATCGTTCCCGAAGCCGCCGATCGGGCTGGTCGAGGTCCAGGGATACGCATATGCCGCGCTGATGGGAGCGTCTGAGCTCGCCGACGTGGTGCCGCTCGGACACGATGCGGCCGAACTGGCGCGACTGGCGGCACGCCTGCGCGAGCACTTCAACGACGTGATGTGGGATCGGCGCGGCTGGTTCCTGCTCGGCGTCGACGGTGCGGGGCGCCCGATCGACTCGCTGACGACCAACCCCGGTCACGCGCTGTGGAGCGGCATCGCCGACCCCGAGCTGGCCGATCGCTACCTCGATCGCCTGGGCGAGCCGGCCATGTGGTCGGGCTGGGGCGTTCGCACGCTGGGCGCGTCGATGGGCGCCTACGACCCGCTCAGTTACCACAACGGGTCGGTGTGGCCGCACGACACGGCGATCTGCGCGGCGGGCGCGGCCCGGTACGGAAGGTGGGACGTCGTCGACCGCATCGTCGACGGAGCGCTGGCCGCTGCCACCCACTTCGGTGGCCGTCCACCCGAGCTGTTCGCCGGGATCTCGCGCGACGAGGTGCCCGTGCCGGTCGCGTACCCGGCGTCGTGCTCGCCACAGGCATGGTCGTCGGCCTCCGTGCTGCTCCTCGTGCGGGCGATGCTCGGGCTCGAGGCGACGCCGACCGGCGTCGAGCTCACACGTACCGAGTTCGGCGCGCTCCCGACCATCAAGGTGTCGGGTCTGCGGTCACGAAGCGGCCGGTTCGACGTCGATGTCACCGACGCGGTCGCTTCCGTGGTGGAGCGCACCGCCTGAGGTCAGGTCACCGGGCGCTTTTCAGGAGCCGGAGCACTCGGCGTTCGACCACGGTGATGCCGGCGGGTCGGGTCCCGACGGGTCGGCGCCACTTCGTTACCAGGGTGCCGTCGAGGTACGACTCGACGACGGCTGGGTGGATGTAACTGGTGCGGCACACCGCCCGCGTGTTGCCGAGCTCACCGGCGACCTGGTCGATCACCTCGTTCACGACCCGCGCCGACGGCTCCCCGTCGTCATCGGCCGCCTGCACGAATCCCTCGGCGGCGAATACCGTGGCGTTCCACGTTCGGAACGCCTTGGCCGACATCGACACGTTCCCATGTTCGGCGAGATAGGCGTTGACGTCGGTCGACCCGATGGCGCGAAGCTCGCCGTCCGCGGTCCGGTACTGGAACAGCTGTTGGCCGGGGAGGTTCTGACACCGCCGGACGAGGCGCGCCAGCCGGGCGTTGTCGACACTGATATCGAACTCGTGGGCCGACTTGCCCCGGAACGTCAGGTTGATCGTCGAGCCGCGGACGACTGCGTGGCGGTCGCGCAGTGTGGTCAGGCCGAACGACTTGTTGGTGCGGGCATATTCCGGGTTGCCGACCCGCAGACCGGTGAGATCGAGCAGCCGGACGACCACCGCGACGACACCGTCGTGATCGAGCGCATTCGATCGGAGGTCACGATCGACACGCCGCCGCAGCCGGCCGAGTGCCGTACCGAACGCCACGAGGTCGGCGAACTTGTCCTCGGACTGCGAGGCCGTGAAGTCGGCGTGGTAGCGGTACTGCTTGCGGCCCTTCGCATCGCGACCAGTCGCTTGCAGGTGGCTCGCCGCGTCCTTCGCGATCCACACGTCGGTCCACGCTGGCGGCACGGCCAACGCTCTGATGCGCTCCAGCTCCTTGCTCGACGGGCTGCGCCCCGTCTGCTCGTTGACGTAGGTGAACCGGGTCCTGCCCCGACGTCGAATACCCGGCTCGGCGTCGGAGCCGAAGCGCAGCGATCCATTGCTCCCGACCTTTGGCATGACTGGCGCGTTCGAGCTCGGCGTCACCAACCGTGCGGGCCGTAGTACTCGTTGTAGTTCGACCGCTGGATGGGACTTGACGCGTCATCCGAATGTTCACGCTCGAAGTCCGGCGCGCCCTTGATCTGTTCTTTGGACAGGCCGATCATCACCTTCTTGTTCTCGAAGTCCACTCCGGTCACGGCGCCGGCGGGGATCAGCCGCTTCTTGCCGAAGATCCAGAATCCGGTGTCGACGACGATGTGGGAGTTGTCCGCCTCGAACGAGCTCTCGTCGATCTTGCCGATGCTGCCATCGGTTGCTTCGACGTCGAAGCCGGTCATCTCGTGATCGGTCAACTCCTCGCGGTAGTTCCAGATGTTCGTCGAATCGCTGGCCATCGCTGCTCCTCTGCCGCTGTCTGACTGCCCGTGTGACACCCTGCACTACCCACAACGGCCCGGTCATAGACATCGCCGTTTTCACGTCGGCTTCCGATCGCTTGGAGCCGGCCACCATCGGGTACGACTTGGACATGGCACGACCCGTATGGACGGGCTCGATCAACTTCGGGCTCGTGAACGTTCCCGTGAAGGCGCACACCGCGGTGCGCGACCACGACATCCATTTCAACCAGCTCGAGAAGAAATCCGGATCGCGAATCAGGAACCGCAAGGTGTCGGAGAAGTCGGGGAAGGAAGTCGACGCCGACGACATCGAGATGGGCTTCGAGATTCGCAAGGGCCGCTACGTCACGTTCGACAAGAAGGAGCTCGAGGAGTTGCGTCCGGCATCGACCCGGATGATCGAGGTGAGCGACTTCGTCGCCCTCGATGAGATCGACCCGATCTACTACGAGCGCACCTACTGGCTCGCTCCGGGCGACGCCGCCGCCAAGAAGGCCTACGACATCCTGTTGTCAGCGATGGAGGAGCGCGGTCGCGTGGCCATCGGAACAGTGGTGATGCGCAACAAGCAATATCTCACTGCCGTGCGGCCACTCGACGGTGTGCTGGCGATGTCGACGATGCGGTTTGCCGACGAGATCGTCCCTCGCGCCGACGTCGACGGGCTGCCGAACCGGCGCGCCAAGCCCGACACCCGAGCGCTGAAGATGGCGACGCAGCTCCTCGATTCGTTGGCCTCCGACTGGGACCCGGCCCGCTACCACGACACGTACGTCGAAGAGTTGCGCAAGCGCATCAAGGCGCGGGACAAGGGCAAGGAGATCGTCGAGAAGGACGAACCGGTCGCCGAAGCCAAGGTGCTCGACCTGATGGCGGCACTCGAGCGCAGTGTCGAGGCCTCGAAGGGACGCAAGACCGCGCGCAAGTCGACGAACAAGTCGACTGGCAGGAAGCGGACCGCCAAGGCCCGTAAGAGCGCGTAGCGATGGCGGCGGCCAAGAAGGCGACCGCGAAGAAGCCAGCCGCGAGGAAATCGCCCGCGAAGAAGCCGGCCGCCAAGAAGAAGGCGACGACGGCGAAGCAGACGACAGCCAAGAAGAAGGCGACCGCCAAGACGCAGACGACCGCGAAGGCGGCCGCCAAGAAGCCGACGTCGAGCCGGCTCGATACGTATCGCGCCAAACGCGACTTCACCATCACGTCCGAGCCGGCCGGCACGGTTGCGCCGAAGCCTGACGGGCGGCGTTTCGTCGTGCAGCGCCATCGGGCCCGACGCCTCCACTACGACCTGCGACTCGAGGCCGATGGCGTGTTGATGAGCTGGGCCGTACCGAAGGGTCCGACGCTCGATCCCGATGTGAGGCGCATGGCGGTCCATGTCGAGGATCATCCACTGGAGTACTTCGACTTCGAGGGCGTGATCCCAGAAGGTGAGTACGGGGGAGGCGACGTCATCGTGTGGGACTGGGGGACATGGGAGCCACCGGGCGGTGAGGATCCGATGGCCGCCGTCGAGGCGGGCAACCTCCATTTCGACCTCCACGGCGAGAAGCTGCGCGGTCGATTCGTGCTGGTACGCCCAGGCCGCGGCGACAGCAAGGAGCAATGGCTGTTGCTCCACAAGCACGACGACGACGCCGTCGACGGGTGGGATCCCGAGGACCACCCGCGCTCGGTCAAGACCGGCCGGACCAACGACGAGGTCAAGATCGCGCCCGCCGCGAGCTGGTCGAGCAGTTCGCTCTGGGCGGGACCGACGCCCGACGAGCTCGACGCCCTCGACGCCCTCGGCAAGTCCGGCCAATGGCGGCTCGGGGAACACACCCTGAAATTGACGAACCTCGACAAGGTGCTGTTCCCGGCCCGCCGGCCGCACCCGGCGCTGACCAAGCGCGACCTGATCCGCCACAACGCGACGATGGCGCCGGCGATGCTCCCCTACCTCGCCGAACGGCCGGTGAACCTGCACCGCTTCCCCGACGGCATCGCCGAGCCAGGGTTCTGGCACAAGGCCGCACCGTCCCATGCGCCGGACTGGCTCCGTCGCTGGCGCAACGAGGACGCGGATCCCGGCGAGACCGAGCTGTACCTCGTCTTCGATTCGCCGGCCGCGCTGGCGTGGGCCGCCAACTACGGCGCCATCGAGGTCCACCCGTGGACGTCGACCGTGCGCGACCCCCACCGACCGACGTGGGCGATGATCGACCTCGACCCGGGAACCGACAGCTCCTTCGACGACGTGCTCGTCCTCGCCCGGCTGCACCGCACCGCGCTCGATCACCTCGGCGTGCAGGCGATGCCGAAGGTGACCGGCAAGCGGGGCATCCAGATCTGGGTGCCGGTGGCCGATCGCTACACGTTCGACGACACCCGGGCGTGGGTCGAATCGCTGTCGCGTGCCGTCGGCGCCACGGTTCCCGATCTCGTGAGCTGGGAATGGGAGGTGTCGAAACGCGGCGGACGCATCCGCCTCGACTACACGCAGAACGCGATCAACAAGACCCTGGTCGCCCCGTTCAGCACCCGCCCGGTCGCCGGAGCGCCGGTCTCGGTGCCGATCGGCTGGGACGAGCTCGACGACCCGGATCTGGCTCCCGACCGCTGGACGATCGCCGACGTCGGTGAGCGGCTGGCGACGTCGGGCGATCCCCTCGTACCGCTGATCGGCGTGCAACAGCGGCTGCCGGCGCTCTGAGCCCGCCCGGGGTCGACGCATTGGATTGAGGGGCGGGACGGGTGGGGACCCTTCGACGGTGAGCAAACGAGTCGATGCCCAGCGTGCCCAGCGGCTCCTGCGTCGGCGGGTGCAGCTCGTCGACGTGCTGCCGAGCTCCGTCTACGCCGAAGAACACCTCCCGGGTGCGATCAACCTGCCCCTGGAAACACTCGACGAGACGCGTGTGGAGGACCTCGACCGTGATTGGCCCCTGCTCGTCTACTGCTTCGACCAGCATTGAGACCTCGGCGCCCGAGCCGCGTGCCGGTTCGAACACCTGGGGTTCACCGACGTGTACCTCCTCGAAGGCGGCCGGGCGGCGTGGACCGTCCTCGGGCTGCCGACGGAGGGACAGGTCGGCGACGCGCGCCGCATCGGACCGCGTGCGGTCGAGGTGCCGACGGTGCCAGTCGACGCGACCGTCGCCGACGTCATCGCAGTCGGCGACATCCCTTACACCGTCGTCGTGTTGGGTTGCGGCGATGTCGTCGTGGGAGCGCTCCGCCCGACGGTTCGAACGTTGCCGCCTCGGACCCGCGTGCGAGATGTCATGATCCCGGCTCCCTCCACCATCCGGCCCGATCTCCGTGTCGAGGAGGTCGCCCGTCGATTCGCCGAGGACGGGCTCGACCACGTGCTGGTGACAACTGTCGACGGGGTGTTGGTCGGGCTCGTCACGACGGAGGACCTCGGCCGCGATGTCTGAGGCGCCGTCCGTTCATCGGTTGCGCCTCGGCTGGTGGTTGTCCAGCGAGGAGCACGACCCGCGTCAGCTCGTGAACCACGCGGTCAAGGCGGAGGCGACCGGCTTCGAGACAGCGATGATCAGCGATCACCTCCAGCCGTGGACGCGCCGGCAGGGTCAGTCCGGCCATGTGTGGGCCACGATCGGCGCGATCGCCAACGCCACGGAGACGCTCGAGGTGGGGACCGGCGTCACGGCGATGCTCCACCGGGCGCATCCGATCGCAGTCGCGCAGGCGGCGGCCACCGCCGCCGTCCTGCTCGACGGTCGGTTCTTCCTCGGCGTCGGATCCGGCGAGCGGCTCAACGAGCAGCCATTCGGGCGGCGCTGGCCGGGCGCCGGTGAACGGCTCGAGCGTCTGCGGGAGGGCGTCGAGATCGTCAAGCGCCTGTGGTCCGGCGAGAACGTCAACCACCGCGGCGAACACTGGCGGGTCGAGAACCTCGCCTTGACGACGCGGCCGGGCGGTCCACCGCCCATCTACGTCGCCGCGTCCGGCCCGCGCAGCGCGGCGCTCGCCGGCGAGGTGGCGGATGGCCTGATCGGCGTGCAACCAGACGTATCGGTCGTCGACATCTTCCATGGGAAGGGCGGGCGTGGAAAGCGGTGCAGCGGACAGGTCCACGTCTCGCTCGCCACGACGATGGATCAAGCGGTCAGCACCGCCCGCGAGTGGTGGCCGAACAGCGCGCTCCCCCCGGCGATCCTGTCCGAGCTGGCACGCCCACAGGACTTCGAGGCCCTGACGGCGGACGTCACGGACGACGCGGTCCGGATGTCAGTGGTCTGCGCGGTCGACGGTGAGCCGGTGATCCGGGCGATCAACCGGTTCGTCGCCGCCGGGTTCGACTCGGTGTACCTCCACCAGATCGGACCCGATCAGCAGCGCCTCGCCGACCTGGCCCGCACCGAGCTGTTCCCCCACTATCGCAACCGCGCGGCGTGACGGCCGGTCACACGAGATCACTCCAGGGCGATCACTGCAGGGCGTCGAGCAGCTCAGTGCGCCAGAAGTCGGTGAAACCACGCTGGTCGGGGCCGACCTGGTGGAAGTGGATGTGATCGAAACCGGCGTCCTCGTACGTACGGACCAGTTCGACGACCGGAGACACGTCGGGGCCACACGGGATGCGTTCGGCGATGATGTCTTCCGTGACGAGCTCGGCGACGTGCTCGAAGTGCGTCCACGTCGGCAAGTCCTGAGACAGCTGGCCCGGGTTGGCGGCGTTCGGCCACACCTCGAGCGCGGTCTTCACCGCCTCGGCACGGTCGGCCGCCCAGCACACCGTCACCTGCCCGTACACCGGCCCGTCACCGCCCGCATCGCGGTACGCGTTCACGACCTCCGGGTCGGGCGACGTCGACCACAGCCCGTCGCCGTGCTCGGCGGCGGCCGCCGCCGATTCGGGTCCGGACGCCGCCCAGATCACCGGGATGGGTTGCGCCGGCTCGGTGAACAGTCGCGCGTTCTCGACCGTGTAGTACTCGCCCCAGTGGTCGACCGTCTCGCCGGTCCACAGCTGACGCATCACATCCACGGCTTCGGCCAACATCGCCCGCCGGATCTCCACCGCCGGCCAGGCGCCGCCGATGATGTGCTCGTTCAGCCATTCGCCGGTGCCGACGCCGAGGAAGAACCGCCCGCCGAGGATCGCCGAGCTCGTCGCCGCGGCCTGGGCAACCATCGTCGGATGGTTGCGCAGGATCGGACACGTCACTCCGGTTCCGATCGCCACCCGGCTGGTCCGCATCGCGACGCCGCCGATCGTCGTCCACACGAACGGGCTCTGGCCCTGGCTCTGCGTCCACGGATGGAAGTGATCGGACACGGTGAGGAAGTCGAAGCCGACCTCCTCCGCCATCGCCCCGAACTCGACGAGCTCGCGCGGGCCGAACTCCTCGCTCGACAATGTGTATCCCCAAGTCGTCATGCGCTGACGAATACCCCCCTCGACCCGCCGTCAGACACGTTGTCAGCCACACGCCGGCGCGGTGGTATGAATGGGTATGGGTCGTGTCGAGGGAAAGGTCGCCCTGATCACGGGGGCCGCCAGGGGTCAGGGTCGCAGCCACGCAATCCGGCTGGCCGAAGAGGGTGCCGACATCATCGCCGTCGACCTGTGCGCGCCGATCGACACGCTCGAATACGAGACCGCGACGGCCGACGACCTCGCCGAGACCGTCGAGCAGGTCAAAGCGCTCGACCGCCGGGTGATCGCCGCCGAGGCCGACGTGCGCGACACGGCCGCGATGCGGGCGGTCGTCGAGCAGGCGGTCGCCGATCTCGGACGCCTCGACATCGTCGTCGCCAATGCCGGCATCGTCACCTTCGCTCCGGTGCTCGAGATCACGGACACGGCGTGGCAGGACGTGATCGACGTCAACCTGACCGGGGTCTGGCGCACGTGTGTCGCGGCCGTCCCCTCCATGATCGCGGCCGGAAACGGCGGTTCGATCATCCTCACCAGTTCGGCCGCCGGCCTGACGCCGTTCCGGAACTCCGCCCACTACGTGTCGTCGAAGTTCGGGGTCGTGGGGTTGATGAAGTGCCTGGCGCTCGAGCTCGCCGAGCACATGATCCGCGTCAACAGCGTGAACCCGACCACCGTCGACACGCCGATGGTGATCAACGAACCGACCCTCAAGCTGTTCCTCCCCGAGTCGGACAGCCCGACCAAGGAGCAGTTCGGCGACGTCATGCAGGAGAGCCACGCGCTTCCGGTCCCGTGGGTCGAATCCCGCGATGTGTCGAACGCGGTGTTGTACCTCGCGTCCGACGAAGCGCGGTATGTCACGGGCGTGACACTCCCTGTCGACGCCGGGCTGCTGATCCAGCGATAGGCCTTGGTGATCTTGCGCTCCGGACGCGAGGGATGATGCCCCTCGCCGACACCACATCCGACGATCACATCCGCGCCCTGCCGAAGGTCGAGCTCCACGTGCACGTCGAGGGTGCCGCGCCCCCGCACACCATCGCCGAGTTGGCCCGCAAGAACGGCGTCGACCTCGGCGTCGACGACCCCGCCGACCTGTACCGCTACGACGACCTCACCGACTTTCTCCGCGTCTTCGACCTGGTCTGCCGCAGCCTCCAGCACGCCGGCGACATCCACCGCGTCACGTACGAGGCGCTGGCGATCGCCGCCGCGGCCGGCGTGAGGTATCGCGAGATGTTCTTCTCGCCGACGTTCCTGCTCCGCCACGGCGTCGCGTTCGACACCATCTGGTCCGGCATCGGAGCGGGGATCGCCGACGCCGCCACCGACCATGCCATCGTGTGCCGGATGATCCTCGACGTCGACAAGCCCTCTGGCCCGAGCGCCGCCACCGAGCTCGTCGACGCCGCGGCGCGGTGCGACCGCGAGGTGCTCATCGGGATCGGGGGCGACGCCGGCGAGCGGGGCATCGATCTCGCCGCCTACGCCGAGCCCTTCCAACGGGCACGGCAGCTCGGCTTCCACACCACGATGCATCTCGGCGAGGAGGGTCCCGCCGACGACATTCGCACCGGCATCGAGATCGTCGGGGTCGAGCGCATCGACCACGGTTTCAGCCTGCTCGACGACCCCGATCTCGTCGCCGATGTCGTCGAGTCAGGGGTCCCGTTCACCGTCTGCCCGACATCGAACCGCCGGATCGGACTCGTCGACTCGGTCGGGGCCCACCCATTGATCCGTATGCGCGATGCCGGTGTGCGGGTGACGCTGAACTCCGACAACGCGGCGATGTTCGGCATCGACCTCGCCGACGAGTACATCAATGTGCGCGACGCGTTCGGATGCTCGCTCGACGAGCTCGAGAACTTCTCGCTGGCCGCGATCGACGCCAGCTGGGCCGACGACGCGACCAAGCTGGCGATGCGCCGCGAATTCCTCACCGAGATGGACGATCTGCGAGCAGCGCACCGCCTCGAGTCGCGCGAGCTGAGATGACTGGTGCAAGCGCCGACGTCGTCGTTGTCGGAGGCGGCCACAACGGGTTGATCTGCGCGGCCTACATCGCGCGGGCCGGCCTCGACGTGGTCGTGGTGGAACAGAACGACGCGGCCGGCGGCGCGCTGATGTCGAGTCAGTGGCAGGGACACGTCCTCGAGCACGGTGCCGTCGAGCACACCGCGGTCCTCACGAGTGGCGTGATCGACGAGCTGGGGTTGAAGGACCTCGGCCTCGAGTACCGGACCCGCGATGTCGCCGCGATCCACCTCTTTGGCGACGGCCCGACCGTGACGATCGGGCGCAGTGTCGAGGCGACCGCCGAGTCGATCGCCACGATCTCCGCTCGCGACGCCCGGGCCTGGACCGAGTTGAGCGAGCGCAGCGCGCCACTCCTGCGGGCCTTCGCGATCGCCTCCAGCGGTTGGGTGCCGCCGATGAACCTGGCCACCCGCGTCGCACGAACGATGGGTGGTCGGGACGCGGACACGTTGGTCGAGCTGGTCCAGATGTCGGTACTCGATCTGGCGACGCGGTGGTTCGAGAGCCCGCACGTGCGCGCCCTGGCGATCTTCCGCGCGTCCTTCCTCGGGTTGCCGCCGTGGGCTGCCGGCACGGCCAACGCGTTCCTGCTCACGACCGGCGGGCACGGGCGGCGAATTGGCCGTCCGGTCGGCGGCTCGCGGGCGTTCGTCACCGCGCTCACCAACGCCGTGAACGCCGGCGGCGGTGTCGTGCGGTGCGGGTTCCGAGTCGAGTCCGTCGACCGGCGCGGCGCGAGCTGGGCGGTGCGTTCGACAGCGGGTGACGAGATCATCGCCCGCCGTGCGGTGGTGTCGGCGATCCCGCCACAGGAATTCGTGCTCCGGCTGCTGTCGCCGGCTGATGTCGTGCCCGCGTCGACCCGTCGCAACCTCGAGATACTCGAAGTCGTCGCGTCGAACGTCAGCCAGTTGACGATCGCCGCCGCGCTCGACACGTCGGCGTGCGTGCCGGCGTTCGGCGAACCCGACGCCGACCAGGCGACGTTGTGGTTGCTGCCGGAGCCGTCGGCCGCGGTCGACACCTACAGCGCGATCTCGCTCGGCCTCATCCCGTCGTCACCAGGCACGCTCGTTGCGTTCCCCACGTCGGTCGATCCCGGGCTCGCTCCGCCTGGTCACGCCACGATGTGGGCCAACTCGGTCGCGCCGTGCGACGTCCGCGGACGGACGTGGGATGACGCAGCCGATGAGGCAACCGAGGGGGTCTGGCGCACGATCGAATCGTGCCTGCCCGACGTCCGATCGCACGTCATCCATGAGGTTCTCACGAGCCCGCGCGACCTCACCGCGACGACGGGTTCGGAGAACCCGGGGAACCACGTCGCACCGACGGCCGCTCAGTCGCTCGGCAAACGACCGACCCGCCGCATGGCCAACTACTCGACACCGATCGACGGGATCTTCGTGACCGGCGCCGGCACCCATCCCGGTGGGGGCATCAACGGCGCGTCCGGCCGGGCGTGCGCCCAGGCGGTGCTGCGCTCGATCGGCAGCCACCGAGTCATCCGGCACGCCGGTCGTGCCGGCACGATCGCCCGCCAGCTCGGCAAGTCCATCAGCGCCGCCCGCCAACTCCGAAACAGCGGCCCCGTCCTCTGATGTTTGTGTCACCGACATCGGCGAAGGTCGCCGGCGTCTGTGACACAAACCGGGGGAATCGTCTCAGTTGGCGGAGATTTCGACGAGCTCGCGCAGGACTCGGCGCATCTCGAGCGTGATCCGGTCGGCCTTGGAGTGGAACTCGACCGTGGGATCGAGCGGCACGGCCTTGCGCTGCAACCGCTCGAGCAGGGCGCGGTCCTCGGCGGCGACGGCTTCCTGGAACGCGACCGCGGCGGCGATCGCTCCTGGCTCGTCGTCGATGTCGTTGCGGTAGTCGGTGCAGAACAGCCGCGTGGTGACGGCGTCGACGGGCTGGTGACAGAAGCTGATCGTGAGCACGGCCTTCTCGTCCGGATACGTGAGTCGGAGATACACGTGATGGGGCGGCGTGTAGACGAACCACGACTCGCGTTCGACGGTGCGGAACTCCTCGCCGGCCTCGAACGAATCGGCCAGCGCCTTGGCGAGGTGGCGGTAACGGACCGAGAAGCCCAACCCGTCGCGCTCGACCTCGTAGTCACCGATCTGGCGGTCGCCGGCGTCGCCGAACGTGGCGAGATGGAGGAACGCCAGATGCCCGAGGTCGAGGAAGTTGTCGGTCATCTGCGCCGCGCT
>DATMDV010000038.1:0-3042 GCA_035557475.1 Ilumatobacteraceae bacterium | reverse complement strand
GCTCGTCGACGACGGCCGGTTCGAGACCGACGAGGAGCAGAAGCTCCGCAACGAGAGCCGCAAGATCCTCGGCATCCCCGACCTCGCGGTGTCGGGCACGTGCGTGCGGGTGCCCGTGTACACCGGCCACTCGCTCTCGATCAACGCCGAGTTCGCCCGGCCGCTGACAGTCGAGCGGGCTCTCGAGCTGCTCGCCGAAGCACCCGGCGTCGTCGTCGTCGACATCCCGACCCCGCTCGACGCGGCCGGGAAGGACGAGTGCTTCGTTGGCCGCGTCCGCAGCGACGCCGGCGTGCCCGACGGACGTGGCCTGGCGCTGTTCGTCAGCAACGACAACCTGCGCAAGGGCGCCGCCCTCAACGCGGTCCAAATCGCCGAGCTGCTGCTCCGCTGAGGATCCCTCGCGGCGCTCGTTCCTCGGCGTCCGTTCATCGGCGTTCGAACCGTTCTGGGTGGCTGATCGTTGCGGGTGCCGAAAAGGATGACCGCCCAGAACTGCGGACGCTAGGTCGGGCAGGCACACGGCAGGGCGCTGCAGCGCGGGCAGCCGGCGCGGTAGCGGTCGACGGCGGCGGTCAGGTCGATGTCGAGCTGGTTGGCGAGCGTCGCCACCCATGCCAATACGTCGGCGAGCTCGTGCTCCTGCTCGGCCCGAGTCCCCTTGCGGACCGCCTGCGCCAGCTCGCCGAGCTCCTCGGCCAGCCAGGCAACCGTCGACGGGATCCCGCGCGCCCGGTCGCGCTCCCCGTACGTGCGCTCGATGACGTCCTGCAACGCAGCCAGTTCCACCTGGGAACGGTACCCGGGGTCGATGGAACTTGTGAGTTGCTAGTCCAGTCCGTGGTCAGGGGGCACGTCCGATTCGCCGGCAAGGTCGCGCAGCGCGTCGTACCACTGCACGGCCCGGTGGGCGATGAACGTCGAAAGCGCCACGTTGAGCGCGCTCAGAACCATCTTCTGTCTCGCCAACAACGAGATCATGGGCGACTCCCATACCGCGGCCAGCCAATCGACGAGCTCCATGGCTTCGTCATCGGTGAGTCGTTCCATGGCGTCCTCGAGCACCCGGTAGTTGATCTCGGCCATCGACCTACAGTCTGGCCCCTCGATCGCTCACGCGCACGAAGACAAATCACCGCACGATGCGTCGTGGGCGCCAGCACCCAGCGGTCGCCGGAGCCAGCATCCCGCGAGTGGAAGAAACGGTCGCCGGAGCCTGCGCCACCGGGCGGCGAGTGAGATGAATGGTCGCCCGGAGCGTTCGTCAGCACCGAGCGAGTGGGAGAAATGGTCGGGGTGGGGAGATTTGAACTCCCGGCCTCCACGTCCCGAACGTGGCGCGCTAACCAAGCTGCGCTACACCCCGTAGCCGGGCGGCAAGCCTACCCGGCGGGGGCCGGTTCTCCCGTTTCGATTGCCGGCTCGGCGACGTCTTCCCCGTCACCGACCTCGACCTCGGGCACATCCGACGTTGGAACCGAGACGCCCTCGAAATAAGTGTCACCGGCCATGACGGCGGTCACCGCACGCTTGATCCGTAGCGGATCGAGGGGCTTGATGAGCCATCCCTCGGCGCCGCAACGACGGGCGAGGAACACGTCGGCGCGGCGGTCGAGCAGCATGATCACCGGGACGTGCGGCAGCATGCCCGCCGACTCGTCGAGGCGCAACGCCATCGTTACGGCCATGCCGCCCTTCGACCCGACCTGCAGGTCGAGGATCGCCAGGTCAGGCTCGCGCTCGGCCACGACGTCGACGACGACCCGGCCGTCGCGACACACGGTGAAGTTCGTGTCGGGCCCGCTGAGGGCGGCGGTGATCTCGTCGACGATCCAATCGGCATCGGTGGCGAGCACGATGTGCACGGCGCCGACGTTACCTGCGACCCGCCGCCGGTACCGAACGTCGCTTGAACAAGTGGGTACCGATCTCGACCAATCCGTCGAGGTCGTGCACGTCGCCGGCCAGCAGCGGCACCTCGACCAACGCGGCACCGTCGAGGCGGTCGTCGAGCGGGGCGACCGCCTCGCGCTCGCGCTCGGCGATCGTGCGCAGCTCGGCGAGGTTCGTCCACAGGGCGGCGGTCGCTGGGTCCTTCTCCTCGGCGGCCTGCTCGGCGGCCTCGGCCGCGGTCCCCGATCCGAACCGCGGGTGGGTCCGGTTGACGACGGCCGCCGACACCCCGATCCCCCGCGCCCGGAGCTGGTCGGCGAACCACACCGCCTCGTCGACGGTGTCGTGGCGTGGCGCGGCCACCAAGACGTAGCGCGTGTCGGGTGAGATCAGCAGGCTCATCACCGACGACGCCCGGTCGCGGAACCCGACCTCCATCCCGGCGAACGCCTGGAAGAACGCCACCGCGTCGGCGAGCACGTCGGACCCGACGACCCGCCCGATCGCCCGCAGGATCGGCTGGGCGGCGGTGTTCAGCACCCGCAGACCACTGCGGGTCGGCAGCATCAACAGCTTGAACACCTTGTGATCGAGGAACCTGGCGAGCACCCCGGGTGCCTCGAGGAAGTCGAGCGCGTGCCTGCTCGGCGGGGTGTCGACGACCACGACGTCGAACCGCTCGTCGCCGTGGAGCTGGTGCAGCGCTTCCGACGCCATGTACTCCTGCGTGCCACTCAGGGCGCCCACCATGTTGCGGAAGAACCGGTTCTGCACGATGCGGTCGGCCTGCTCTTCGTCGGCCGCGTTGGCGCGAACGACCCGGTCGAACATCACCGCCGTGTCGAGCATCATGCCCCACAGCTCGCCGGGCAGGTCCATGTCGATCCGCTGCGGTTCGGGGCCGAGCCCGTCGCTCAGGCCGAGGGCGTCGGCGAGACGACGCGCCGGATCGATGGTGACGACGACGACCCGCTGGCCGCGCCGCGCCAGCTCGATGCCGATCACCGCCGCTGTCGTGGTCTTGCCGACACCGCCCGAGCCGCAGCACACGACGACCGTCGCGCCACGTAGCGGGGTGTTGAGCGTCTTCACGGCGTGTCCGCCGAGAGTGAGGCGGCGAGGGTGGCGATGTCTTCGGCCGCGAGTCCG
>DATMDV010000037.1:0-19117 GCA_035557475.1 Ilumatobacteraceae bacterium | reverse complement strand
GCCCGCCGCCACCGACCTGCGACCGTCGCTCCGCCGACAGCTCGACCTCGCGCTCACGCTCGGCGAGCTCGTAGAGCCGGGCACGTAGAACCTGCATCGCCCTGGTGCGATTCTGCAACTGGCTCCGTTCGTCCTGCATCGCGACAACCACACCGGTCGGCACGTGTGTGATGCGCACGGCCGAGTCGGTCGTGTTCACGCTCTGACCGCCGGGCCCGCTCGAGCGGTACACGTCGATGGAGAGATCCCGTTCGTCGATCTGCACCTCGACGTCGTCGACCTCGGGCAGCACCGTCACCGTCGCCGACGACGTGTGGATCCGTCCCTGGCTCTCGGTGACAGGGACCCGTTGCACGCGGTGCGGGCCGCCTTCGTACTTGAGCCGCTGCCACGCGTCGCGGCCGCGGACCACCATCGTGACCTCGTTGATCCCGCCCAGGTCGCTGGCGTCGAGCGCCAACGTGTCGACCTTCCAACCCTTGAGCGACGCGTACGCCACGTACATCTCGTAGAGGACGCGGGCGAACAAGTTGGCTTCCTCGCCGCCCTCGGCGCCACGGATCTCGAGGATCACTGCGCGCCCGGCGTGCGGGTCGGGCAACAGCAGGAGCTCTTGGAGCTCGTCGTCGATCGCGGCGAGGTCGTCGTTGGCGGCGTCGAGCTCGACCTCGAGCAGCTGGCGGTCGACGGATCCGGCGCCGACGAGCAGTTCCTCGGCCGCGTCGCGGTCGGCGCGACGGCGGCGCTGGCGGACGAGGGCGTCGACGAGCGGCCCCAGCTCGCGGTAGCGGGTGGCGACGATGCGCAGCTGGGCCGGATCGGTTGCCAGCTGGGGGTCGGCGAGGCGCGCCTCGAGATCGCGGAACTCCAGCTCAGCGGCGGCGAGTCGGGCCGCGATGGGCCCTTCGGAGGCATTCGGCTCGGCCATGCCGGAAGCAGGCTAGCTGGGAGGAAAACCTGTCCAATCTTGAGTTGTAACGACGCAAGTTTTCTGTATGATCATCAGTGCGAGAAGCGGGTGCCGAGCGATTGAGCATCCACCCGTCGCTCCGAGCGTTCAACCCCCATCAGCCAACCAGGAGTCAGCAACATGATCGTGCGTCACCGTTCGCCATTCGTTTCCAGGAGCTTCCCCGCCGTCCGCGCCTTCGACAGCTCGTTCGACCGGGCCTTCGAGCAGCTCACCCAGTCGTTCTTCGAGCCCCGCCGGCGCCTGGCAGATCGAGGCGTAGCCGTCGACGCGAGTTGGGTCGACGGGTCGCTGGTGCTCACCGCCGACCTGCCGGGCGTCCCGTCCGAGGCCGTCACCGTCAACGTCGCCGGACGGGCACTGACGATCAGCGTCCACACCGACGAGCTGCAATGGGAGCGCACCGTGCAGCTCGGCACCAGCGTCGATCCCGACAAGGTGTCGGCCCGTCACGTCGACGGTCGCCTGACCGTCACCGTGGGCCCCGTCGACGCTCCCGAGGTCCGCACGATCGCGATCGACACCACTCCGGCGGTCGGTGCCATCGAGTCCGCCGCCACTGATGCGTCGACCGACGACGATCAGGCCGACAACGATCAGTCGAAGGACACCAGCTCGACCGGCTGAACGAGCCGCGCGGCCAGGTCGTGAGTCAACGACACGAGGTCGCGCGACGGGAGCACCACAACGACGTGGAGCTCTCCCCCGACGACGCCCGGCGCGGCGGCCACTGATCTCCCCCCGGTGGCCGCCAGCCGGGCGTCGGCCGCGTACGGGATCACGTCGAGGTCGACGCCCGTGGAGCACACGGCGAGGATCGTCTGACCACTCGCGGCCGGCCCGATCGCCGAACAGGCGCCGACGTCGTTGACGTTCCGTCGCGGCAGGGGCGGCGCGACGGGCTCCAGACTCAGTGCACCGACCAGCGCCGGGTCCTGCTCGAGCTGCCAGCGGAGGAACCGCTCCCGCGCCACCCGGTTGAGCGGATGCAGCGGGACATCGGCGCTGCGGTACTTCGTCACCGCGTCAACGACGCGGGCGAGCGCTTCGACGGGTGGGACATCACCGTGGATGAGCTGGAACGCCTCCCGATCGGGTCGGCCGACGCCCACCTCGAGACGGATCGTGCCGAGGTCGGGGTCGGCCACGACCCGGCATACCTCGAGACCCCTCACCTCACCCGACACGACACCGTGCTCGACCACCGGCGTCGCCCCCGCCTCGACGATCAGCTCGTTGAAACGGAGGTGGTCAGGGTCGGCGGGAATTGGTGGCGCGATCGGTTCGGCGACAGCCGGCAGCAGCACCCGCCCCTCCGCGTGCCACACGGTGATCGGGATCGTGAACTCTGCGGCGCGTCGAGCCAGCGTCCCGGTTCCGGACTCGGCGACGACGTTGAGCTCGTCGGCGTCGTGACGGATCGTCCAGGCCACGGCGCTCCCGAGGCGACGGTCCGGATCGGTTTCCAGGAAGACCCACGCCGACCGCCCGACCGCCAGCGCGGCGCCGGGCGCGAACGGCTCCGGGTCGGCGTCGATCGTCCGGCCGAGATGGTCGGCGGCGAGCGCCCGCAGCTTGATGCCGACCAGCCGGCCGTGCCGCTCGCTCGCCGACTCGCTCACACCACGAACGTACCGGCCCGCCCGGGCGACACTTGACGTTGATTAGGCTCGGACACGTGGGGTGGCCAGACGATTCGATCATGGCGCGACGCGGGGTTGCGGCCGGTGCAGCCGGGACCACGCACCTGCTCAGTGAGGAGCGACAAGGCACGTTCCACTTCACGATGGGTCCGTACTCGTCGCCGGTGCTGGAGATCCAGCCGGGTGACCGGGTCACGGTGGAGACCCGCGATGCGTTCGGTGGCGTGATCCACACCGAGGACGACATGCCGAGCGCCAAGTTGACGATGCCGTTCGTCAACCCGCAGAACGGGCCGATCATGGTCGAGGGTGCCGAGGCCGGCGACGCGCTGGCCGTGTACATCGAGTCGATGGAACCGCGCGGCGACAATCCGCGCGGCACGTGCGCGATGATCCCCGAGTTCGGGGCGCTCACCGGCACGTCGCTCACCGCCACTCTCAACCAACCGTTGCCCGAGCGCGTGCGCAAGGTGAACGTCGACAGTGAAAACGTCTACTGGAGCGACCGGGTGACGCTGCCGTACCGACCTCACATCGGCACCCTCAGCACGTCGCCCGAGCTCGATTCGATCAACTCGCTCACGCCCGACAACCACGGCGGCAACATGGACCTTCCCGACATGGGCCCGGGCAGCGTCACCTACCTCCCGGTGCGTACCGCGGGCGCCCGCTTGTTCATCGGCGACGCGCACGCGTGCCAGGGTGACGGTGAGGTGTGCGGCACGGCGGTCGAGTACGCCAGCCTGACCACCATCCACGTCGACCTCATCAAGGGTTGGACCATCGCCTGGCCGCGCCTCGAGAACGACGAGGTGATCATGGCCATCGGGTCGGCCCGACCGCTCGAGGACGCCGCCCGGATCGCCTACCGCGAGCTCATCTACTGGATGGAAGGCGACTACGGGTTCGACCGCTGGGACGCCTACATGATGCTCAGCCAGTGTGGCCGGGTCCGATTGGGCAACTTCGTCGATCCCAAGTACACCGTCGGCGCGGCCATCCGCAAGACCTACCTCGCCAATCCCGACGTCGCCAATCCCAACGTTGAAGGAGGCTGAGCATGGATCTGGGACTTCGCGGTCTGAACGCCATCGTCACGGGAGGCACGAAGGGCATCGGACGTGCCATCGCCGACACTCTCGCCGACGAAGGCGCGAACGTCGCCATCTGCGCTCGTCACGCCGACGACGTCGACGCTGCCGTCGACGCGTTCAAGTCCAAGGGCGTGCAGGCCACCGGCCGGGCGCTCGATGTCGGCGACGGCCCGGCGTTGCAACAGTGGGTGCGTGATGTCGCCGCCGAGCTCGGCGGGATCGACATCGTCGTCTCCAACGTGTCGGCGCTCGCCATCGGTGGCGACGAGGACTCGTGGAAGAACGGGTTCCAGATCGACATGATGGGCGCGGTGCGTCTGGTGGACGCGGCGATGCCGAGCCTCGAGAGCTCGAAGGCGCCATCCATCGTGACCATTTCCAGCGTCTCGGGCCGCGAGATCGACTTCGCGTCCGGCGCCTACGGTGCGTTGAAGGCCGCGCTCGTCCACTACACGCAGGGTCTCGCCTACCACTTGGCGGGCACCGGGATCCGGGCCAACACGGTCTCGCCGGGCAACACCTACTTCCCCGGAGGTGTGTGGTCGCAGATCGAGACCGGGAACCCCGAGTTGTTCTCGCTGGCGCTCGGGCTCAATCCCACCGGGCGGATGGGCACACCGCAGGAGATGGCGAACGCGGTTGCCTTCATCGCCAGCCCGCGAGCCAGCTTCATCACCGGCACCAACCTCGTCGTCGACGGCGCACTGACCAAGGGCGTGCAGCTCTGACGATGGCCCACGTCAGGGGCTGCACGCGGGGCTGACAGACTCGGGGCGATGAACGACGCCACCCCCGATCTGCACATGCTCAACGTCGTCGTGGGCGACATGGCGGCGACGGTGGAGTTCTACCGCCGGCTCGGAGTCGTCCCGGGTGATGGAGAGGACGTGTCGGGCCCGCACGTCCAGCTCCGCATGCCGGGCGGCTTCAGCCTCGAGCTCGACACCGCGGAGTCGGCGCGGCTGTGGCACGCCGGCTGGCGAGCCGATCCGGCGAGCGTCGGCGTCGTGATCGGGTTCGCGCTGTCGAGCCGAGAGACCGTTGACGAGCGCTACGCCGAGCTGACGTCGGCCGGCTACACCGGCCGGCAGCCGCCGTTCGACGCGTTCTGGGGTGCGCGATACGCGATCGTGGCCGACCCCGACGGCAACGACGTCGGCTTGATGAGCCCGATCGACGCGTCGCGCAAGACGGGGGCGTGGCCGCCCGAGGAGTCCCCGGCGCTCTGACGCCGGAGCTCGGACTTGCTCAATCCTCGAAGTAGCCGGTGACGTCGGCGATCAGATGTGCCTCGCCGAACGCGTTGGCGAGGTCGACCGTGCCACCCGGGCCGAGCTTGGTGATCACCAGGTTGGCGACGGTGCCGCCGGCGACCATGTTGAGGTTCGACGTGTCGGGCATCGCCGTCCCGGTCGGCCAGACCGTCACGAAGCTCGTCGTCGTGACCTGCGTGGCGGTGACGTTCAACACCACCGCGGTCGCCGATGACGGCACGACTCCCAGACCGGTCACCTGCAGAGTCACCGGGTTCGCCGGTCCGACGAGCAGCTGGGGTGCTCCAGTGCCGTTGCGGGTGTCGAGCAGGCGGTGGGGCCGCACCGTGCGGACCTTCGAACCGTCCGTGTCGCCGGCGAAGTATCCGAACACGTCGGCGATGAGATGGAGGGAGTCACACTCGGCGCTGAAGCTCACCATCCCACCATCGCCGACCTTGCAGACGACGAGATTGGGGACTGTCAGACCCGCCACGAAGTTGAGGTTCGAGGTTCCCGGGATCGCCTCGCCGGCCGGACCGATCGACAGGAACCCATTGGAGGTCGGCTGATCCACGGTGACGTTGAGGACGACTGCAGTCGCGTCACCCGGGACGCCACCACGGCCGGTGACCTGGAGATCGACTCGCTGTTGACGTCCGACCGCGCCGGACGGGGCGCCGACACCGCTGCGGGTGTCGAGCAGGCGGCTCGGCTCGAGCGGGTTCAGGCGATCGCCACCGTTGGCGTCGAAGTATCCGAACACGTCGACGATGCAGTTCGTCTCGCCCACGCTGTTGTGAACATCGATCGTGCCGTCCGCACCGATCCCCATCACGACCAGGTTCGGGGTCGCGCGACCCGGCATCGGGTTGAGGTTCGACGTCTCCGGCCGCGCCGCCCCGCCTGGACAGACGGTGAGGAACGTGGGCTCCGTCACGTCGACCGCGGTGACGTTGGCGACCACCGCGATGGCCCCCGTCGGCGGCACGCCGCCCCGGCCGGCAATCGTGACGGCGAGTCGTTCCGACGCACCGAGGCGACGGACGGGGACGCCGCCGGCGCCGTCGCGCGTGTCCGCGACGCGAGCGGGGCTGAGCGGGACGAAGTAGCCCGGCAGCATCGAGCCGCCACCGCCGCCGCCACTGATCGGTGTCGTCGCCGAGCCCTGTCCGGGCGGGAGCGAGAACAAGCCGAGGTTCTCGTACGTACCGCCGAGGACGGTTGACGCACCGCCGCCCAGCCAGCCATCCATCACGCTCGTGTAATACGAGCGGAAATCGACCGTGTGGCCGACGCGTTGCCACCGGCTCAGACCGGCGAGGTTCGGATGCTGACCGTACGTTCCGCCCTTGACATTGGCGCCGAGCACGAACGCGCAGTTCGCCGTGCCGTGATCGGTTCCGTTGCCGTCGTTCTTGAAGCTCGTGCGACCGAACTCGGAGAACGTCATCACCGTCACGCGGGTCGCCCACCGCGGATCGAGGGTGAGGAAGAACTGCTCGATCGCGTTGTTGAGCTCGGTCATTCGGCTGGCGTGCATCGTGGGCTGGTTGGCGTGGCTGTCGAAGTCGCCCCAGCCGGCTTCGAGGACGCGGAAGCCCAGATCGGCGTTGATCAACCGGGCCGCGACGTCGAGTCGACCGACGAGCCCGTCGGCTGGTGCCGATGGCAGGATCGGTGTCAGTCGGGCGGCCACATCGACCTGGTCGCGGAACGCGCCCGACAGTGCGTCGTGCCACGGACCACGGCCCGCCGGCGCGGCGACCGACCGCACGGCGTCGTACATCCGCAGGTCGTCGCCCGACGTCCCGCCGCCGAAGCCTGGGCGTCCCGGGGGGACGGCCGTGGCCCGGCGGGACTGGCCAAGCATGTGGAGCGGCACACCGGAACCGATCGACGCCGCGGTGTACAGGTCGGGTCCCCCTGGCAGGTGGCCGTCGAGCCAGCGGCCGATCCATCCCGAGCTCGGGACGCCGCTGCGGATTCCACTCATCCAGATCGCCATCGAGTTGAAGTGGCTGAGGTCGGCAGTCGGGTAGCCGACGCCCTCGACGATTGCCAGCTGGCCGGTGTCCCAGAACCGCTTCAGTGTGGTGAGGCGTGAGTTGAGCCCGATCCGATCGTTGAGCTGCAGAGTCTGGGCGCCGGGGATCGCCAGCGAGCCGTGTTGCGCGTAGTAGCTGGAGTCGTTGAACGGCACGACCGTGTTGAAGCCGTCGTTGCCGCCGTACATCCCGACGATCAGGAGGATCCCGTCGTTCGGACCGACAGGCGGGGCCGCCCAGCTGTCGCGCCCGCCGAGCGCCTCGAGAAGCGATCCGCCCGTCAGCCCGGCGCCGACGCCCAGCCCGACGAGTTGCAGGAAGCGGCGGCGGGAGAGGCTGAACGGATCGTCGTCACGGCTGGTGAGCATGGCGAGCGCCGGGGCGGTATCGATGTCGCGGTCGAGCACAGTCATTCTCCTCAGGCCACGTTCATCTCAGGGGCGATCAGCATCAGCAACAGTGCATTGGACGAGCGCGACCAGCGTTGGCCCCACGTCGTCTTCTCGGAGTCGGACCACGCGATCAGCGCGTTGCGGGTCGCTGCCGACAACTGCAGGTCGAACGCGGCGGCCAAGGTGTCGATGAACGCGGCTGACGACATCGCGTCGAGATCGGACCAGGCCCACGTGCCGGCGCGGAGCGTGAGGGGGACCGAGGGCGTGCTGCCGCGACCAGACTGCAACCGCCAACGCAGGTTGCTGGCGAACGAGGCCCGGGCGGCTGCCGAGCTGGCGTTCACCCAGTAGCCGTTGACCTTCCAGCCGCTCACGTTCGGTGGGTAGAACATCGCCTGGCCCATGTCCTCGGCGTACCACTCGGGATGTGCGACCGATGCCGTGTACCCGGAGTGATACAGCAGGCCGGTGATGTATTCGACGGGAGTCTTGACGAGACCCTGGCGGGCCGTCGTCGAGAGGAACTCCGGTCGCATGAGCATCGCTTTCACCCAGGGCGTGATGTTGAAGTCGTTGGCCACCAGCACGTCACCGAGGGCGTTGACGATGTCGGCCGACGGCGACTGGTAGGCGAACGCCTCCCACAGCTTCTTGCTGAGGAACCGAGCAGCGATGACCCGCGACGGTTGACCCTGGTTGGCGCCGGCAGTGACCACACCGGAACCGAGGACCACGTTGATGACGTCCGGCCCGTCCGAGATCGTCTGGCCGAGGAACGTCTTGTTGTTGTAGTCGTGTTGGGTGGCCGTGAACACGTACTGATTGGTGTCCCAGTTGACGCCGTGACCGGTCCACGCCAGTGTCGCCGCCTCGACGTCGGCTTCGGCGTAGTTCCCGACGCCGAGCAGGAACAGCTCGAGCAGCTCGCGGCCGAAGTTCTGGTTCGGGGAGTTCTTACGGTTCTGGGCGTTGTCGAGGTACAGCAGCATCGCCGGCTGGATCGACATCGCCTGGGCGAGCGTCCGCACGTTGCCGAGGCCGCCGTCGCGGAACAGCTTGTTCTGCTGCATCATCGCCCCGGTGTCGAAGACCTTGCCCCACTCGCTGCAGAAGTGCCCGTGCCAGAAGAACGCCATCTTCTCCTGGATCGGCCGGGGCGACGTCCTGGCCATCCGCTCGAACCACCACTGCACTGCCTGGATGTACTGGTTCCAGTTGTTGTCGTCGTCGTGGTACTCGAGCCCGGCTGGAATCGCGACGCCGCCGGCGGGCACGTTCAAGATGTCGTTGACGGCCGCTTCGTACGAACCGGGCGACAACGCGGCGACACGTTCCGGGCGCGCGACGTACTCGGTACGGCGCAGCAGATGCACGATGTCGTCAGTTGCGGCCACGGGCGGACTCCTGTTTGATCGGCACTGTCCCCGACGTCATCGGTCGAAGGCCAGTCGCACTTGAGCGCCCGCTCGTAACGATTTCGTAAAGTAGCGGGTTCACCGGGGCCGGACGCGCAAGTACCGCCCCGAGGGCGGTACTTGGCAGGAGTTCTGGATGGCGGGTGGTGCTCAGCGGCGCAAGGCGTCGCGAGCAGTCACTTGGTGCCGCGCGTGCCGTAGCGCCGGTTGAAGCGCTCGACGCGTCCGCCCGTGTCAACGAGCTTCTGCTTCCCGGTGAAGAACGGGTGGCACTCGTTGCACAACTCGATGTGCTGCTCGCCGTCGCGCGTCGACCGCGTGACGAACGTGTTCCCGCACGAACAGACGATCTTGACGTCGGCGTACGAAGGATGGATGTCGGTCTTCATTTCCGTGGCTCCGCTCGAAGACTGGTGAGGGTGGGATTCCAGGATATCGCCCGGTCGCCTTCTTGGTCGTTGCTGGGTTGCTCGTTGCCGGGCTGCTCCCCCGGCTCGCCCGTCTCATCGCCGAGGCGCCGCAGGTGCTGGGCCGGAACGCCACCGACCAGGGTGTTCGCCGCGACGTCCCGGGTCACGACCGCGCCGGCCCCGACGACGGCGCCGGCGCCGATCGAGACACCGGGCAACAAGACGGTCCGGGCGCCGATCCACGCCCCTTCGCCGATCGTGATCGGGGCGACGACGACGTCCGAAGCCCGCCGCGCCGGCAACCCGACCGCGTGGGTACTGGTCAGGATGAGCACGTCGTGCCCCATCGCTACTCGGTCGGCGATGGTGACCGACGCCGAGGCGTCGATGACGCACCCGCGGTTGAGCCAGCACCACCGACCGATGCGCAACGTGCGCGCCGGGTGCTCCGCCCCCGTGACGGTCATCCGCCCGAACACCACCGTGCCGCGTCCGACGTTGAGCCCGCCGAGCCGCAGCACGGCGGCCCGGGTCCGGTTCCCGACCAACGGCGGGATCAGGCCGCTGATCGCCAGCGCCAGATGGAGCCGCGGTCGAATATGGCCCAGTTCCTCGTTCAGCACCGACCAAACCCGACCGATCACGCCGCGATACTACCCAACGCGTGAAACCGCACACTGTGAGTGGCGTGAACCCGGTGTGAACTTCTCGCCCGCGACCGCGCGATGCGGTCACGCCGCATCGGTCATCGCTGGCGCTACATCGACGGCGTCTTGCCGATCTCGTTGAGGAACTCCTCGTTGGTGCGGAACGTCTTGAGGCGGTCCATCAGCAACTCGAGCCCGGGGGCGGCATTGCCGTCGGCCGCCAGGCCGGACAGGACCCGGCGCAGCTTCCACACCATCTGCAACTGCTTGCGGTCGAACAGCAGCTCCTCGTGGCGGGTGCTCGAGGCGTCGACGTCGATGGCCGGATAGATCCGGCGCTCGGCGAGGCGCCGGTCGAGGCGCAGCTCCATGTTGCCGGTGCCCTTGAACTCCTCGAAGATCGCCTCGTCCATGCGGCTGTTGGTCTCGACGAGGGCGGTGGCGAGGATCGTCAACGACCCACCCTCTTCGACGTTGCGGGCGGCGCCGAAGAACTTCTTCGGCGGGTACAGGGCGCCGGCGTCGATGCCGCCCGACAGGATCCGACCACTCGCCGGGGCGGCGAGGTTGTAGGCGCGACTGAGGCGGGTGATGCCGTCGAGGATCACGACGACGTCCTCGCCCATCTCGACCATCCGCTTGGCCTTCTCGATCGCCATCTCGGCAACCTGCGTGTGCTCTTCACTCGGACGATCGAACGTCGACGAGATGACCTCACCCTTGACGAGGCGGCGGATGTCGGTGACCTCCTCGGGCCGCTCATCGATGAGCAACACGATCAGCCTCACGTCCGGGTTGTTCTTCTCGATCGAGCTGGCGATGGCCTTCATCACCGTCGTCTTGCCGGCCTTGGGCGGCGACACGATGATGCCGCGCTGGCCCTTGCCGATCGGCGAGATGAGGTCGATGATCCGGGCCATCATGTTGCTCGGCTCGGACGGGTCCTCGAGCGTGAGCCGCTCGTCGGGGAACAAAGCAGTCAGATCCTCGAAGCGGGGCCGGCTCCTCGCGACCTCGGGGTCGAGGCCGTTGACCGTGCTGATCTCGAGCAACGCCGGGTTCTTCTCGTTGCGACCGGCGGGCCGACCGAGGCCGGTGATGTGGTCGCCCTTGCGTAGGCCGTACTGGCGAGCGAGCTTGACCGGGATGTACGCGTCGTCGCGGCTCGGCAGGTAGCCGTTGACACGAAGGAAGCCGTAGCCCTCGTCGCGCATGTCGAGATAGCCGGCGACGGCGACCGGTTCGTTGCTGATCGGTTCCTCGGCTTCGAGCAGGTCGCGATCGTCACCCTGCGGACCTTCCTGGCCACCCTTGCCCTTGCGCCGCCGACGGCGACGACGGTTGCGGCTGTCGCCGTCCTCTTCGCCGCCGGGGATGCCGCCACCGCCAACGGGACCGGCCGGACGTTGCTGGGTCTGGCCGTGCTGTGCACCGGCCGATTGTCCGCCGCCCTGCTGGCCGCCGCCCGGACGCTGACCCTGCTGCCCGCCGGCCTGGCGTGCATCGGTTCGGCCGTTGTTGCCACGCTCGTTGGAGGGTTGCGTCGTGACCGACGGGCCACCGGTTGCATCGCCTGCCGAGTCGTCACCGTTGATCGAATCCGGCGCTGTCGTCCGCGACGACGCGGGGTCCGCAGTGACGTCGTCGTCGGCATCGCCGACCTCGAGCTCCCAGTCGGCGGGCGGATCCTCGTCGAGCGTCGCATACGTCGCGCCACTGCTCCCCGCCGACGCCCGCCCGTTGAGCGGGTTGGCCGACGGCGTGGGGTCCGCGTCGCCGCGAGCAGCTGTCGATGCGGCGGCTTTGGATGATCCCGACGACCCCGATGAAGCGGACGCCACCGTCGCCGTCGCCGACGGACCGTCGCCCGACGCTTCGGAGCCGGTGGTCGTGAGGATCTGGTCGATGATCTCGGCCTTCTTGTTGCGGGCGCTGGCCTTGAGACCGAGTGCCTTGGCGATCGCCAACAGCTGGTCCTTGTCTTTCGACTCGAGAACCGACTGTTCGAGTGCCTGTGCGGTCACGTTTCCTACTTTCCCGTCCTCGTCGTCTGCTGACCGAGAGAGGTGGGGCGAGCCGCCGTGGGAGCGCCGCGATCGTCGAGCGTTGCGCATCCCCTGAACGACTGTCCGAACGCACTCGCCCTCGTGCAGGTCACTACGTGCAATCCCTGCGAGCAGATCCCCGTGAGTGGTGCGACCTGGGGGGTCCAGGTGGTCACAGCCTATCGACACGCACGTCTGCGCCGCAACCATGCTGCGCGCAAGAACCGCCCAGGACTACGCGCGGCTGGATGCCAGGCAGGCGGCGACGAAGGCGTCGAACAACCCCTGTTGTTCGGACTGATCGTGGGCGTCGTCCTCGGGGTGCCACTGGACGCTCACGACCCAGCCGTCGAGGGATTCCATCGCCTCGATCGTGCCGTCGTCGGCCAGGCCGGTCACGAACATGCCATCGGCGACGCGGTCGACGGCCTGGTGGTGCACCGAGTGGCCGATCGGCTGCTCGGTGCCCATCGCCAGCGCCGCCCGACAGCCCGGCTGCAGCTCCACCGAGTGGTATTGGAAACGGTGGTCGGAGGTGCGCTCGTCGCCGAGGTGCTGGATCAGCGTGCCCCCGAGGGCGACGTTGAGCACCTGATGGCCGCGGCAGATGGCAAGGATCGGCATCCGCAACTCGATCGCCGCCCTGGCGATCGCCAGGTCGAACGCGTCATGGCGCGCATCGACCCCGTACACCGCCGGATGGATCTCGTCGGCCCCGTAGAGGTGCGGGTCGACGTCGGGGCCGCCGGGAAGGCACAACCCGTCGAATCGGGCGAGCGTCTCGGAGAGATCGGCGATCGTGTCGCCGATCGGCGCGAGAGCAACCGGTTGCCCGCCCGCCCGCACGATCGCGTCCTGGTAGGTGACCCCGATCGCGGACACCGGCACCCGCCACGTCGCCGCCTCGTCGGCGAACCGAGCGGGGAGGGCGATCAGCGGGCGCACCGTGGAGACCATAATCACCGGAATGCCGAACCACTCCGTTGTCGATCCGAGCACCGAGGAGGTTCTCGCCACGCTCGAGTTGGCGCCGGCGGACGAGGTCGACCGCGTCGTAGCCGTCGCCGGTGGGGCGTTCGGTGGTTGGGCGGCGATCAGCACCCAGGATCGCTCACGGCTGCTCCGGCGCTTCGCCGACACCGTCGAGGCCCACACCGACGAGTTGGCCGAGCTCGAAGCGTCGAACGTCGGCAAGCCGATCGGCGGCGCACAGTGGGAGGCGGGCGCGGTGGCCGACGTGCTCCACTACTACGCGGGCGCGGTCGACAAGCACACCGGCACCACACTCCCCTGGGGCGACGGGTTGGCGATGACGTTGCACGAGCCGCTCGGCGTGGTCGGGCTGATCACGCCGTGGAACTTCCCGATGCTGATCGCGTCGTGGAAGCTCGGCCCGGCGCTCGCGTGCGGCAACACGGTGGTGCTGAAGCCGAGCGAGCTGACGCCGCTGACAAGCCTCCGGCTCGCCGAGCTGGCGCTCGAGTCCGGCATCCCGGCGGGCGTCTTCAACGTCGTCGTCGGCGACGGGGCGACGGCCGGGCAGCGGTTGGTCGACCATCCCGCCGTCGCCAAGGTCGGCTTCACCGGGTCGACCGCGGTCGGCAAGCACATCATGCGGTGCGCGGCCGACACGCTGAAGCGCGTCACGCTCGAGCTCGGTGGCAAGAGCGCCAACATCGTGTTCGCCGATGCCGACCTCGAAGCGGCCGCGGCAGGCGTGCCGGGTTCGGTGTTCGACAACGCCGGACAGGACTGCTGCGCCCGCAGCCGGATCCTCGTCGAACGATCGGTGCACGACCGCTTCGTCGAGCTCGTCGCCGACGTCGCGGCGGGCGTCCGTGTCGGCCGGCCGCACGATCCCGACGTGTTCATGGGCCCCTTGATCTCGGCCGCCCACCGATCGAAGGTCGCGTCGTTCGAGGGCGAGGGCGAGATCGCGTTCCAGGGCGAGGTACCAGACGGGCCGGGGTTCTGGTACCCGCCGACAGTCGTGACCGGGGCATCGGAGCAGAGCCGAGTCGCCAACGACGAGATCTTCGGTCCGGTCGTCACGATCCTCCCGTTCGACGACGAGGCCGACGCCGCCCGCCTCGCCAACGCGACGCCGTATGGGCTTTCGGGATCGATCTGGACCCGCGACGGAGCCCGCGCGTTGCGCATGGTCCGCACCGTGCAGAGCGGCACGCTCAGCGTGAACTCCAACTCGTCGGTGCGGTACTCGACGCCGTTCGGCGGGTTCAAGCAGAGTGGCATCGGCCGCGACCTGTCGATGCAGGCGCTCGACCACTACAGCGAGACCAAGACCGTCTACACGGCCGTCCAGTAGGTTCCTTCAAAGGGGAGAGATGTCGAACGCCGGGAGACTGGATGGCAAGGTCGCGCTGATCACCGGAGCCGCGAACGGGCTCGGACGGGTCGCGGCCGAACTGTTCGCGAAGGAGGGCGCCAAGGTCGTCGTCGCCGACATGGCCGACGGAGCGGACGCGGTCGACGTGATCCACACGGCCGGCGGTGAGGCGTCGTACGTCGCCCTCGACGTGACCGACGACGAAAGCGTCAGGCGCGCCGTGGAACACACGACGTCGACGTTCGGCGGGCTGCACGTGCTCTACAACAACGCCGCCATCTCGCCGGGCGACGACGACGACCCGACGAACACGAGCGATGCCACGTGGACGACCGTGCTCGACGTCAACGTCACCGGCCTCGCCCGGTGTTGCCGCCACGGCATCCCGGCGATGTTGACGAGCGGCGGCGGCAGCATCATCAACGTCGCATCGTTCGTCGCCCACGTCGGTGCCGCCACCCCGCAGATCGCCTACACCGCGTCGAAGGGGGCCGTGCTCTCGATGACACGCGAGATCGCGGTCATCTACGCCCGCCAGGGCATCCGTGCCAACGCACTGTGCCCAGGCCCCGTACTCACCCCGCTGTTGGCCAAGTTCTTGTCCGACGACGCCAAACGTCAACGTCGTCTCGTGCACGTGCCGATGGGTCGGTTCGGCGAGCCGATCGAGATCGCGAGGGGGGCGTTGTTCCTCGCATCCGACGACTCGTCGTACATGACCGGGCAGTCGCTGCTCATCGACGGCGGCATCACCGCTGCGTACACGACTCCGGAGTGACCATGTCCAAGAACCAACACGTCGGCGCCCTCCAGCTCGAGGCAGACATCCGCGAGAACGTGATCGACACCGTGATCGTCGCCTTCTCCGATCACCAGGGCCGTCTCGTCGGCAAGCGCACCGACGGCGAGTTCTACCTCGACGTGGTCGCCGAGGAGGGCACGGAGAACTGCGACTACCTCATCGCCTGCGACATCGACAACACACCGATCCCCGGGTTCCGTTGGGCGAGTTACGACCAGGGCTACGGCGACATGCGCGGCGTCGTCGATCCCTCGACGATCCGCTACCTGCCGTGGCTCGACCGCACGGCTCTGGTGCTCGTCGACCTCGTCGATGTCGACACCGGCGCGCCGGTCTCGGTGTCGCCGCGTCGAATCCTCCAGGACCAGGCCGACAAGGCGGCGGCCCTCGGCTACATCCCGATGATCGGCAGCGAAGTCGAGTTCTTCCTCTTCAAGGAGACGTTCGACGACGCCAACGCCGCGGGCTACCGCGGGCTCACACCGAACTCGCCGTACCTCGAGGACTACCACATCCTGCAGACGACGAAGGAGGAGGACATCATCGGCGCGATCCGTCGCGGCTTGCGCGGCGCCGGGTTCCCGGTCGAGTTCTCGAAAGGCGAGGCCGGCAAGGGACAACACGAGATCAACCTCACGTACACGGGGGCGGTCGAGATGGCCGACACGAACCTGATCTTCAAGAACGCCGTGAAGGAGCTCGCCGCCATCGCTGGTCGGTCGGCCACGTTCATGGCGAAACCACACTTCGACGACGCCGGTTCCAGCTGCCACATTCACTCGAGCCTGTGGTCAGCCGACATGTCGCGCAGCCTGATGCCGGCCGCGCCCGACCAGCACGATCCGCACCACATGAGTGAGCTGTTCCGCTGGTACCTCGGCGGGCTGATCGCGACTGCTCGCGAGTTCTCGTTGCTCTTCGCCCCGAACCCCAACAGCTACAAGCGCTTCCAACCCGGTAGCTGGGCGCCCACGGGCGTCGGCTGGGCCATCGACAATCGAACGCTCGGGTTCCGCGTGGTCGGCCACGGCAACGGGATGCGGATCGAGAGCCGGATCCCTGGTGCCGATGCCAACAGCTACCACGCGTTCGCGGCCATGATCGCCGGCGGGCTGTACGGCGTCGAGAACCGGATCGAACCGCCGCCTCCGTACTCCGGCAACGGCTACACGGCCGTCGACCTCGAGCGCATCCCATGGAACTTTCCCGAGGCGATCGAGTTGTGGCGTACGAGCACGACCGCCAAGGCGTGCTTCGGCGACGATGTGCACCACCATGTGCTCCACCACGCCGAGTCCGAGTGGCTGGCCTTCAACCAGACCGTCACCGACTGGGAGCGCCGCCGCTACTTCGAGCGCATCTGAACCTGATCTCGTGAAGTTTCGGCGTCGTAGGAGCGCCGAAACTTGACGAGATGGTGTCAGGCGCGGATGCGATCGCCGGCGGGGTCGAACAGCGGCTCCGCGGTCACCACTGCACCAACCGACTCGCCGAACACCTCGACCGTCAGGTGGGTGCCAACGGCTGAGTGTGCTGAGGGTAGCCACGCGTACGCGATCGACAGTTCGAGCCAGTACCCCAGACCGCCGCTGGAGATGCGTCCGACGACGGTCCCATCGCCGTCGCGCACCGGCTCGTTGCCGAGCGCGACCGAACGCGGGTCGTCGAGAACGAGGCACACGAGGTGCGACGGTCCGCCTGACGCAGCGGGCAGGGCGCCCTCGCCGAGGAACTTCCTCCCGGTCCGCACCGCGAACCCGAGCCCCGACGAGTACGGATCGGTCTCGCTCGTGATGTCGGATCCCCAGACCCGGTAGCCCTTCTCGACCCGCAGCGAGTCGATGGCGCGGTAGCCGCCCGGCACCAGGCCCAACGGTCGACCGGCCTCGAGCAGCGTGTCCCACAACCGCACGCCGTACTCGATCGTCGGATACAGCTCCCAGCCGAGCTCGCCGACGTAGGTGGCGCGCAGCGCCCAGCACGGGACGTCGCCGACGGTGACGTGGCGGGCCTGCATGTACCGGAACGTCAAGTCGTCGGCGCAAGCCGTCGACAGGATGTCGCGCGCCGCCGGACCCCAGAGCGCGAGACACGCCATCGACGACGTCACGTCGCGCACGACGACCGACCCGTCCGTCGGGGCGTGCTGTTCGATCCACGAGCGGTCGTGACGACCGAAGGCCGTACCGGTGACGATCAGGAACCGCTCGAGCGACAGCCGCGTGACGGTGACGTCGCACTCGATGCCACCGCGACTGTTGAGCATCGACGTGTACGTGATCGCCCCGACCGCGCGGTCGACGTGGTTGGCGCAGACGCGTTCGAGGAACGCTGCCGCGCCGGCGCCGGTCACCTCGATCTTGGCGAAGCTCGACTCGTCGAACAGGCCGGCCGCCGAACGGGTCGCAAGGTGCTCGGTGACGATCGCCGTCGACCAGTGCTCGCCCGCCCATCCACGCGGCCGGAGGTGTTCGTGGGCGGTGTCGTCGTTGCTGCGATACCAGTTGACGCGCTCCCAGCCGCTCTTCTCGCCGAACTCGGCCCCGAGCTCGTGATGGCGCGCGTACGCCGGCGGCGTCTTCAGCGGGCGGCCGGCGCGGCGCTCGTGGTTCGGGTACACGATGTCGTAATAGGTGCTGTAGATCTCGTCGGTGCGGGCGAGGCAGTAGGCGCGGCTGCGGTACTGCGGACCGAAGCGCCGGACGTCCATCTTCCACAGGTCCATCGGCGGCTCCCGGCCGGCGATCCACTCGGCCATCACCTTGCCGACCCCACCGGCGCCGGCGATGCCGTGGGCGCAGAATCCGGCGGCGACGAAGAACCCGGCGACCTCGCTCTCGCCGAGGATGAATTCGCCGTCGGGCGTGAACGCCTCGGGCCCGTTGATGAGCTGCACCACCTCGGCGTCGACGAGCGCCGGCACCACCTGCTGTCCGGCCTCGGCGATCGGCGCGAAGCGATCCCAGTCGGGGTCGAGGAGCGTGTTGTTGAAGGTCGGTGGGATGTCGCCGGCGAGGCACCACGGATCGGGGTTGCGCTCGTACCCGCCGACGATCATCCCCCCGACCTCCTCGCGGAAGTACACGAGGCGGTCGGGGTCGCGCATCGTCGGCAGGTCGCGCGGCACCGTCCGGCTCGGTCTGGTGATCGCGTACTGGTGGGCCATCGGCACGATCGGCACGTCGACACCGGCGAGGCGTCCGATCTCGTTGCTGTAGATCCCCCCGGCGTTGACCACCACTTCGCACTCGATGCGTCCCCGGTCGGTGTCGACATGAGTGACTCGACGCCGGCTGCCGGACTCGACGACTCCGATCCCCGTGACGCGGGTGCCGGTCGCGATCTCGACGCCGCGCGTGCGAGCCCCGGCAGCGAGCGCCATCGTGAGGTCCGACGGGTTCAGTTGCCCGTCGGTCGGGAGGTGCACCGCGCCGAGCACGCCCGCCGGGTCGAACAGTCCGTGGAACAGCGCAAGGGCCTCGGCGGTGGAGATCAGCTCGAGCGGGAGCCCGAACGTCGCCGCCCAGCCGGCTTGCCGGGTGAGCTCCTCGAGACGCGCCGGCGACGACGCGAGACGCAACGACCCGACCTCCCGCCACCCGGGATCGTGTTCGGTCTCGGCACCGAGACGCCGGTAGAGATCGGACCCGTACATCATCATCCGCGTGAGCGTGACCGAACTGCGCAGCTGGCCGACGAGCCCCGCCGAGTGGAACGTCGAGCCCGATGTGAGCTGGTCACGGTCGAGCAGCACGACGTCGTCCCAACCGAGCTGGGCGAGGTGGTAGGCGATGCTCGTGCCGGCGACGCCGCCGCCGACGATCACGACTCGAGCCCGGTCACGCATCCGACGAAACGTAGACGCGACACGCCTCGGTCAACGTTGGCGTGCCGCTTCGAGCCACGTCGTGAACCGCGGATCGGCGCACAACTCGCGGCAGTGGTCGAGCCGGGTCGCGGCGTACTCACCGAAGTCGACGTGGGTGAGGGTGCTGATCGCCTGCTGCACGACGGCCCACATTCCCTCGCGCATCTCGCTCATGATCTT
>DATMDV010000036.1:0-4775 GCA_035557475.1 Ilumatobacteraceae bacterium | reverse complement strand
CGCTCCATGGCTCCGGTGTAGACCTCGATCGCGTCGGGGTCGCGGCCGGCTTCGGATGCCGCGGCGCGCATCATCGCGACGATGTCGCCCAGCGCGTCGATCGAAGCGCTCATCGGGAAGAACGCGTCGCCGAGACGACCGGCGCGGCGGGCCGCGGCCGGGGTGTGGCCGCCGATGACGACGGGCACCGTTCCGTTGACCGGGCGCGGCCTCGAGATGCAGTCGTCGAAGTGGAAGTAGTCGCCGTCGAACGACGCCTTGTCGCCCGTCCAGAGCGCCCGCATGACGGCGATGTACTCGTCGAGCCGCTTGCCGCGGTCGTCGAACGGCACGTTCAGGGCGGCGAACTCCTCGGCCAGCCAACCGGCGCCGACACCGAGGACGACCCGCCCGCCCGACAGGTGGTCGAGCGTCGCCACCGCCTTCGACGTGACGACCGGGTTGCGCTGGGGCAGGATCAGGATTCCCGTGCCGAGCTTGATGGTGGTCGTGCGGGCGGCGACGTATGCCAGCCAGATCAGCGGATCGGGGAGGTCGAACTCCTCCGCGCCGCCGGCCATCTTGCCGCTCGGGTCGTACGGGTACTTCGACGCATAACCCGACGGGACGACGACGTGCTCGACCGTCCACAGCGTTGTCAGGCCGCCGGCCTCGGCGGCTTCGGCGATCGCGACCGCGCCCTGCGGCGGGGCCCCGTGACCGGTGTTGGCGAACATGATCCCGAACTGCATCCGCCGATCATGCCCGAGAATCACCGCATCTCGTGAAGTTTCGGCGTCCTCAGGACACTGGAACTTCACGAGATGGCGTGTCCAGCCCGGGTTGACGAGACGCTGCGAGACGCCTACGTTTCGCTGTGAAACGGCAGCGTCTCACTACTCGACGCACGCAACGCCTCCCGACGATCGGATCCCCCCACGATGACGTCCCCCGAAGTCGCACCGAACGCTCGCCCGCTCCACGAGGATCCGGCGATCTACGCCAGGCGGTGGTTCCTGCTGGGCGTGATGTGCCTGTCGCTGGTCATGGTCGTGATGGGCGTGTCGGGGCTCAACACCGCGATCCCCTCGATCCAGCGCGACCTCGACGCGACCGCTACCGACCTGCAATGGATCTTCGACTCGTACGCGATCGTGTTCGCCGGGTTCCTGCTCACCGCTGGTGCGCTCGGCGACCGGTTCGGCCGTAAGCGGGCGCTGGTGTTCGGGCTCGGCGTGTTCGGGGTGGGCGGCGCGATCGGCACGTTCGCCGACACCTCGACAGTTGTCATCGTCAGCCGGAGCGTGATGGGGTTGGGCGCCGCGTTCGTGATGCCGTCGACGCTGTCGTTGCTCACCTCGATCTTCCCGCCGGACGAGCGACGCAAGGCGATCGCCCTGTGGGCGGGCTTCGCGGGCGCGGGGGGCGCGCTGGGCCCGCTGATCGTCGGCTTCCTCCTGACCGACTGGTGGATCTTCCCGTCGCACTGGTGGGGTTCGACGTTTCTCGTGAACACGATCGCCGCCGCGGTCGTGTTGGTCGTGGTCGTCATCCTCGCCCCCGAGAGCAAGGACGAAGAGGTCACGCCACTCGACCCGGTCGGGGCCGTGCTGTCACTCGTGGGCCTGGCCGCGCTGCTGTACGCGATCATCGAAGGTCCCACCAAGGGTTGGTCGAGCACACCGGTCGTCGGCGGGTTCGTCGTTGCTGCGATCGCGCTCGGTGCGTTCATCTGGTGGGAGTTCCACACCGAGCATCCGATGCTGCCGATGTCGTTCTTCCGCGAGCGTGGCTTCTCGACCGGGAGCGGCGTCATCACGTTCGCGTTCTTCGTGATGTTCGGGTTCTTCTTCCTGATCGGCCAGTACGTGCAGTTCGTGCGCGGCTATTCGCCGCTCGAGTCGGGCCTGGCGTTGATGCCGTTCGCGTTCATGCTGATCCTCGTCGCTCCCCGCAGCGCGAAACTCGGCGAGCGGTTCGGGTTGAACGCGATGGTCGTCGCCGGCTTCATCGGAATGACCGTGGGCTTCGTGCTGTTCACGTTCGTCGGACCGGACTCGTCGTACTGGGAGATCCTGGCCGGCTTGATCGTGCTCGGCGGCTCGATGGGCATCACTGCCGCTCCCGCAACTGGCGCGATCATGTCGTCGGTGCCGCTCAACCGGGCCGGCGTCGGCTCGGCGGTCAACGACACGTCGCGTGAGGTCGGTGGTGCGCTCGGCATCGCTGTGCTCGGCTCGATCGCGACGTCGGCGTATCGCGGCAGCGTCGACGTGTCGGGAGTACCCGCCGAGGCAGCCGCGGCGGCGGGTGAGTCGGTCGGCGCCGCCGTTCAGGTGGCCAGCGAGCTGTCCGGTCCGCAGGCCGCGGCGTTGGTCGAACACGCCGGCGTGGCGTTCACCGACGCGCTCAACACGACGATGGCGGCCGGCGCCGTCGTGGCGGTGCTGAGCGCGATCGCGGTGTACATGTCGGGTCGCCGCGACGGCCGGAGGGCGGCCGAAGCCACCGCCGAACGGTCGGCCGCCGACGTCACGGGAGGGATCGCCACGTGAACGACATCCCGCCCGAGGTCGACCCGAGGGTCGAGCGCTCGCGGCGGGTGATCCTCGAAGCCACGCTCGACGAGCTCGGCGAGATCGGGTACGGCGCGATGACGATCGAGTCGGTGGCCCGCCGCGCCGGAGTCGGCAAAGCGACGATCTACCGGCACTGGCAGGGCAAGCTCGACCTCCTGCGCGATGCGCTCGAGACGCTCAAGCGGCCGATCCCGCCGCCCACCGAAGGTTCGGCGCGCGAGCGGATCGTGGCGCTGCTCGAGGCGCTCGTGGAAGCGCTCGGGGAGTCGCGATGGTCGAAGTGCATGCCGGCGCTGATCGACGCGGCGGCGCGGGACGAGACGGTGCAGCGGTTCCACCATCAGTTCGTCGGTGCCCGGCGCAAGATCATGGTCGACCTGCTCGTCGAGGGCATCGCCGCCGGCGAGCTCCCCGCCGATCTCGATCCGGTGCTGACGTCGGAAGTGCTCGCCGGCCCGATCTTCTACCGGCGGCTGATGACCGGAGAACCGTTCGGCCGATCGGTCGCCCGCCAGATCGTCGACCTGGTCCTCCCCACCCCGATCTCGTGAAGCTTCGGCGTCGTAGGGACGCCGAAACTTCACGAGATCGGGTCTCGGGCGGCGAGATCGCGCTTGCCGGCGCGGCTGGCGTGGGCCGCGTGGCCGAGGATGTTGCGGGCCATCGACGAAACCTGCCCGACGCTGCGCGCCGCGTACACCTCGGCACGCGCCTCGTGGGCTTCCATCGACGCCGGTTCGTACAGCACAGCGAACTCGACGAGGTGGCAGGCGAGGCGATGGTCGCCGGCCGCGGCCAGCTCGCGGGCCCGGGTGAGCACGCGCTCGAGCCCGCCCGCCAGCTCGACCCACACCCGAGCCTGCTCGGCACGCGGCGCAGGGAGCAGGTTGTCGGGCTCGCCGTCGTACCACCCGCCGTAGCGGCGCCAGACGTTGCGCACGATGAACTGAGGATGGTCGTACACCGGCTGCAGGTAGGGCAGGTCGCGCAGATGCTCGGGCACCTCGACCTCGTGGAGCACACGGTCGAGGGTGACGCCCTGGTTCATCAGCGTCAGGGTCTGGGTCTCCAGCGAGTCGAGCAGTTCGGCGGTGTCGGTGAGCGCCCGCTGCACCCGACCGGCGCCGAAGATCGGCAGCCCGTGGCCCGACAGCATCACCTCGGCACCGCACGCAGCCATCTGCCGCAGGGCGACCGCCCAGTCACTGGCGAACCGCTGCACCTTCTGCGGGTTGCCGGCATTCGGGACGGCCCAGATGAACAGGTCGCCGGGATGGAGCACGGCGAGCTCCGGGACCCACGTCCATGTGGCGTCGTCGGTCTCGCCGCGGGCGTGGTGCAGCTCGAACGTCAGGTCGCCACGCGTGAACGTCAGGTGGTCGGAGTAGGTGACGTCGGGATAGCGGTAGGTGTCGGGCCACGTGAAGTTCTCGACAGGCAGCGCGAACTGGCGCTGGTTGATCGCCGCGTTCCAGCCGAGCGTGCGCTCGTAGCGGCGGAAGTGGTCGGGGAGGTCCTCGTGGGCGTACACCGTCGGCGGCGCCCACCCGTTCGCGGCCGCCTCGGCCTCGAACCGCCGGGTGCCGAAGACGTGGTCGATGTGGTGATGGCTGTAGACGGCTGCGGTGAGCGGGTCGTCGGGACGCCACGCGCGCACGACGTCGTACAGGTGGTCGCTGTCGAACTGGCCGCCGGTGTCGAGCATCACGAGCCCGTCCGCCGAGTCGATGGCGTTCACCGACGCCACCGAGATGAACGTCAGGATGCCCGGCGCGATCTCCTCGGCCGCCCGTCCGAGTGCCGGCCGCACCGGGTGCTCGTCGCCGACCAGGTCGCCCTCGCCGTTCCAGTGCCGCTCGGCCATCTCGCGGATACCGCCGGCCGGGATCGAGTCACCCATGGCCCGGGATCGTACGCTTGGGTCATGAGTGCTCAGCATGTGGACGTCACCCGTGACGGCAGCATCGTCACGGTCACCCTCAACTGGCCCGAGAAGCGCAACGCCCTCGCTGCCGACGTGATGCGCGAGCTCACCGAGGCGCTCCGGGAAGTCGGCAAGAGCGATGCGACCGGCGTGATCCTCGCTGCCAACGGGCCGGTGTTCTCGGCGGGTCACGACTTCGGCGACATGAAGGACGCCTCGCTCGACGACGCCCGGGAGCTGCTCGACGTGTGCACGGCGATGATGAACACGATCCAGGAGATCCCCCAGCCGGT
>DATMDV010000035.1:0-9049 GCA_035557475.1 Ilumatobacteraceae bacterium | reverse complement strand
ACCATCGGGATCCGTTCCACCTGTCAAGGCCCGAGCGAGATCTACTCCGGGCCGACGGCTGATCTTGCGGTCAATCTGGGGATCGCAACAGCGTTGAACTCGGCGGATGGGACGATCCTGTGGTCGCGCCACCTCGAGGAGACCCTCGGCGTGAGCGGGTTCTCGGACCAGCGCAGTCTGCTCACCCCGGACGGTGATCTCGTCGTGATGCTCACACTCTTCAGCGACATGGTGATCGGCCGCCTCGACGGCCAGACCGGGGCGCTCGAGTGGCGCTGGGAGCTCAAGTCCATCTCACAGCCACTCCCCACGTGGCGCATCGTCCCGACCCTCGACCTCGCCATGATCGGCGACAACGTCGTTGTCGGCGCAATCCGGAACTTCATCGACGAACGCGGGTTCAACTCATCGCAACAGATCCGAACGTCGATCGTCCTCCGAGCAGCCGACGGCGTACGCCTCGTCTGACTGCGACCTGCCGATGATCCGTTCCTGCTGCTGACCTGGGGGGCATTGGCGGAGGTGGACGGGAATCGAACCCGCCGGACAGGGATCGCCTGTCCCAGCCGCTTTGAAGGCGGTGGAGCCCACCAGGTGCCCGGACACCTCCGCCGAGCACCGTAGCGGTCCCAACCCCCGAACTGTCTGCTCCAAACTGCCCCGCGGCTCATCTGAAGCAGACAGTTCGGGTGGGAGGTGGCGGGTCGAGGTGGCGGGCGGTACGGTCGGGAGTCCGACTTCCTCCTGTGATCGTCGATCGCATCGAGGTCGTCATGCTGACGCTGTGTTGGGCCGCCAAGGGCGGTAGCGGCACCACCGTGGTGGTCGCCGCGATGGGTCTTTCCGTCGAGCCGCCGGTCCTGCTGGTCGACCTCGACGGCGACCTTCCGTCGGTGTACGGGCTCGCCGAGCCATCGCTGCCCGGTGTCCACGACTGGGTCCTGTCGGACGCCGCGCCGAACCGGCTCATCGACCTCGCGATCCCGGTGACGTCGGACGTGTCGGTGGTGTGCGCCGGTCTCGTCCGGGCGCCCGCCGAAGCCGAGCGCTGGCAGACACTCGGCACCGCGCTCGCTGCGCACCCGGCCACCGTCGTCGTCGATGCCGGCACCCGTCCGCCGGCTCAGCACCTGGTGAACGCAGCTGATCGCTCGTTGCTCGTCACCCGGGCCTGTTACCTCGCGCTGCGACGCGCCGTCGCGCTCGAGGCGCGGCCGTCGGGTGTCGTGCTCGTGGAAGAGGCGGGGCGGGCACTTCGTGCCCGCGATGTCGAGGCGGCGATCGACGCGCCGGTCGTCGCCACGATCGCGCTCGATCCCGCCGTCGCCCGCGCCGTCGACGCCGGGCTCCTTGCCGCCCGCCTCCCGCGCCTGATCCAGCGCGAGCTCCGGAACGCCGCATGAATGACCTCGAGCTGATCGACACGCTCTGCCGCCGGGTCGCCGAGATCCCTGGCGACGTCGACACGGTCGTGCGACGTCACGTCCGCGCCGTCGCGCCACTCGCCGACGAGGCGCACCAGTCGCGGCTCGTCGCCGCCGCCGTGGCCCGACTCGCCGGGCTCGACGGCCTCGACGCGCTGATGGCCGACCGAGATGTCGACGAGATCCTCGTCAACGCCGGTGGCGAGGTGTGGATCGAGCGGGCGGGCGAGCTCCACGCCGCCCAACCGCTGCCGCCCTCGTCGATCCCGGTCGTGCTCGAACGGGTGCTGGCGCCGCTCGGCCGCCGGCTCGACCGTACCAACCCGATCGTCGATGCCCGGCTCCCCGACGGATCGCGCGTCTGCGCAGTGATCGGTCCCGTCGCCGTCGACGGCGCGGCGGTGTCCATCCGGCGTTTCCGCCAGCGCCCACTTCCGCTCTCGGCGTTCACGTCGGCGGCAGTCGTCGAGCTGCTCACCGACGTGTTGAGCGCCCGCTGCAACGTCGTCGTCAGCGGCGCCACGTCGAGCGGCAAGACGTCGTTGCTGGCCGCCCTGCTCAGTCGCACCGAACCGGCCGAGCGCATCATCGTCCTGGAAGACACCGCCGAGCTGCAGCCCGCCAACGCCCACGTCGTGCGGCTCGAGGCCCGACCCGCAACGCCCGACGGCATCCGTCCGATCCCGCTCGACGAGCTCGTGCGCACCGCGCTGCGGCTGCGACCCGACCGGCTCGTCGTCGGCGAGGTCCGAGGCAACGAGGTGACGGGACTGGTGCAGGCGATGAACACGGGCCACGACGGGTCGCTCGCGACATGCCACGCCAACGGTCCGATCGACGCCCTCCTGCGGCTCGAGACGCTCGTGATGCAGGCGGCGCCGAGTTGGCCGCTGGCCGCCATCCGGGCCCAGCTGTCGCGGTCGATCGACGTGATCGTCCACGTCGCCCGCACCACCGGCGCGGCGCGTCAGATCGTCGACGTGGTCGAGGTGGTGGCCGGCGACGGACCGCCCGCGGCACGGTCGCTCGTCAGCGGCTCGCGGGTCGTCGGCGAGCTCGAACGGAGGCGGTCGTGATGATCGCCAGCCGGGCGATCGTGATGTCGATCGTGCCGGCGGCGACTGGCGCGCTGGTCGCGATGCTGGGCGCGGGCGTACGACGGTCGATCGTCCCTGCCCGATTCTGTCGGCGTGGTGTTGCCCGAGGAGTGCCGCGCCGCGCATGTTGGCCCGGCGCCCGCTTCGTGCGCCGCCCCCGTCTGTCCGACGACGAGATCGCCGCGTGGTGCGACGACCTCGCCCGGCTCGTGCGATCGGGTTCATCACTCGCCTCGGCGTTGCGGTCGGCAGCGCCGGGCCCGGCGCTGGCACCGATCGTGGCGCCGATCGGCCTGGCGCTCGACCGGGGCGACTCCGTCGCCGGCGCCACTCGGCGGGTCGACTGGCACGGCGCGAGCGTCGACCTGGCGCTCGGTGTGGTGCGCGCCTGCGCCGACCTCGGTGGGCCCGCCGCCCAACCCCTCGACCGGACCGCGGCAACGCTGCGCGCCCGGGCCGCCGACCTCGCCGAGCGCCAGGTCCACAGTGCGCAGGCCCGGCTGTCGGCGATCGTGCTCACCGTCCTTCCGCTCGCCGCACTCGCATTGCTCCTGGCCACGAGCCCGGCCTCGCGAGCCGCGGTGGTGGGATCATCCGGCGTCGTATGCCTCGGCGCGGGAGCCACGCTCAACGCGCTCGGCTGGTGGTGGATGCGACGGATCATCGGCAGGTCACCGTGAACGTCGTCGCCTGGTCGGCGGTCGCGGTCGTGATCGTGCTGCTCGCCGGCCGCCTGGCCCCGCATCGACCGGCGGCGCGGGCGCCAGCCTCCCGCGGTCCCGCCGCTGGAGCCACGCACTGGACTCGGGAGCGCCGGCGCACCCGTCTCGTTGTGGCGCTCATCGCGACCATCGCGCTCGTCGCCCTCGTCGCCCTCGCCGGCGTCGCGGTGGCGGCGGCGACAGCCGGCGCGTCGTCCGTCGAGCTGGCCCGGCGCCGGCACCGGCGCGCAATCGCACACGGCCGGGCGATCGCCGCGGCGCTCCCTGACGCGATCGAGTTCCTCGTGCTGATCGTGCGCGCCGGGCGGTCACCCACGCAGGCGGTGCTCGAAGCCGCCGAGCACGCGCCCGCCGCCACCCGCGCCGGGTTCGCTGCGACGGTCCACCGGCTCCAGCGCGGCCAGGGTCTCGGGGAGGCGCTGACGGCACTCGTCGACGAGCTCGGCCCCGCTGCTCGGCCGATCGCCGACGGCATCGCCGCCGCCGAGCGCTATGGCCTTCCCCTCGCGCCGTTGCTCGACAGCCTGTCCGACCAGGCCCACGCGGCACGCCGCCGTCTGGCCGAGGCCGAGGCGCGGCGGCTGCCGGTACGGCTCTCGTTCCCCCTCGTCGTCTGCACGCTCCCGTCGTTCGCGTTGCTCGCCGTCGTCCCCGCCGTGATGGGGACCATCTCGTCACTGCGGGGACACACCGCGTGATCCAGCTGATCCGAACCCACCCATCGCACAGGAGCTCCGATGCACGACCACCTCACCTTGCTGTTCGCCCGCCTCCACGCGGCGTGCCTGCACCAGCTCGACCGCCTCGCGCAACCCGACCCGGCGTCTCGCCTGCGATCCGATCGCGGCCAGGCCACCACCGAGTACGCGCTGGTGCTGCTCGCCGCCGCGCTCGTCGCCCTGCTCGTGGTTGGCTGGGCCACGGCCGGCGGAGGCGCCGGCAAGATCGGACGCCTCTTCGACCGTGTCATCGATTCCGTCATCGATCGGGTCTGAGCGATGCCGGTCAGGCGACCGTCGAGTTCGCGCTGTGCCTCCCGCTGGTCGTCGTGCTCGTCCTCGGGCTGGTGCAGGTGGCGCTCGTCGCGCGTGACCAGCTGGCGATCGAGCTCGCCGCACGCGAAGGGGCGCGTGCCGCCGCCGTGTCGTCGGTGCCGGCGGCGGCCGCGCGCGCCGCCGTCGACCGGGCGATCACGATCAGCCCGGTTGGTGTCGATGTCGCCGTTGGTCCGTCGACCGTCACGGTCACCGTCAGCTACGTCAACAACACCGATGTGCCCATCATCGGCGGCGCGATCGGCGACGCCGAACTGCGCGCGTCGGTCACGATGGCACTCGAGCCGCCCTGACCGTTCGGCGCGGCCAGCTACCCTGCCGCACGTGGATCTTCAGGTGCGCGTCGCCCTGGTCGGCGACACGCCGACGATCGCCCTTGGTGGTCTCGTCGACCTCGGCTCGGTGCCAATCCTCCAGGACGTGCTGACGCGCGCGGTGCTCGACCATCCCGGCGAGACGATCGTCGTCGATCTCGACGGCGTCGTGTCGTTCGACGACACCGCCCTCGGCCTGCTCCTCGCCGCCGCCGGGCGGTCGCGCGACCTGGGGGGCGACCTCGAGATCGTGTGCACGTCCGACCGCCTGCTCGCGCGGCTGGCGTCCACCCGGTTCGACCGTGCGGTCACGGTCCGCACCGCCTGACTGTGGCGCCGCTCAGATCGCGGGGAGGCCGAGCTCGCGGGCGATCACGAGCCGCTGCACCTCGCTCGTGCCCTCGCCGATCTCGAGGATCTTGGCGTCGCGGTACATGCGCGAGACCAGCGTCTCGTCGATGAAGCCGTAGCCGCCGAACACCTGCGTCGCGATGCGGGTGGCCGCGACGGCGGCCTCCGTCGAGTAGAGCTTGGCGATCGCGGCGGCCTTCTTGAACGGCTTGCCGTGGTCGCGCAGCCACGCCGCCTTGTACGTGAGGTTCCGTGCGTTCTCGGCCATCACCGCCATGTCGGAGATCGGGAACGCCACCCCCTGGTTCGACCCGATCGGCCGGCCGAACGTCTGGCGTTCGCACGCGTACCTCACGGATTCGGCGAGGCAGGTCTCGATCGTGCCGACCGACAACGCCGAGATCGCGACCCGACCCTCGTCGAGGATGTGGAGGAACTGGGCGAAGCCCCGGCCGCGCTCGCCGAGCAGGTTCGACTCGGGAACCCGGCAGTCGTCGAACGTCAGACCGTGCGTGTCGGAGGCATGCCAGCCCATCTTCCGGTACTGCGGTTGGACGTCGAAGCCCGGCGAACCGGACGGCACGATGATCGCCGAGATCTCACCGGGCCCGGTGCGGGCGGTGACCGTGACGAGCGCCGTGATGTCGGTGCCCGAGTTGGTGATGAACGCCTTCTCGCCGTTGATCACCCATGATCCGTCGACGAGCTCGGCCTTGGTGCGCGTGCTGCCGGCGTCGGATCCGGCGTCGGGTTCGGTCAGTCCGAACGCGCCCAGCGCCTCGCCGGCGCACAGGCGCGGCAGCCACTCCTGCTTCTGCGCCTCCGTGCCGAAGTGGTGGATCGGGGCGGCGCCGAGCGACACCCCTGCCTCGAGTGTGATGGCCAGCGAGTTGTCGGCACGCGCGATCTCTTCGATCGCGATGCACAGCGTGGTGAGGTCGGCGCCACCGCCGCCGTACTCCTCGGGGAACGGCAGACCGAACAGGCCGAGCTCGCCCATGCCGCGCACGACGTCGACCGGGAACTTGTGCTCGGCGTCCCACCGCTCGGCATGCGGCGCGATCTCCTTCATCGCGAAGTCGCGAACGACGGCGCGGAACTGCTCGTGCGTGTCGTCGAGTTCGTAGTCCATCGCGTGCCCCTTCCGGTGCTCTCCCGCGTGCTCGAGCGCTTCCCCCGGCTTCGGTCCGTCGTGTACCTTACGCTCACGTAAACGTCACCCGCTACCGCCGGTGCGTCGAACCCGTCGAACAGGTGGATCCATGTCGCACTCCGACCTCTCGCAGGCAGTCGGACCGACCGACGTGCCGCTCCTCGAGCGGACCATCGGCGATGACCTCCACGCGACCGCCGAGTTGTACGCCGACCGCGAGGCATTGGTGGTGCGCCACCAGGACGTGCGCTGGACCTATGCCGAGCTGAACCAACGCGTCGACGAGCTCGCGCGGGCACTCGTGGCCAGCGGCTTCGAGCGCGGCGACCGCATCGGGATCTGGGCCCCGAACTGCTCGGAGTGGGTGCTGGTGCAGTACGCGACGGCGCGCATCGGCGTGATCCTCGTCAACATCAACCCGGCCTACCGCACCCACGAGGTGCGCTACGCGCTGCAGCAGTCAGGGTGCCGCGGCCTGGTGGCGGCGACCGACTTCAAATCGTCCGACTACGTTGCGATGGTCGACGAAGTCCGGCCCGACCTGCCCGATCTCGAACAGGTCATCCATCTCGGCACCGCCGCATGGTCCGAGTTGCTGGCGCGGGCCGCCGATGTGCCGATCGAGCGCGTGCGCGCCATCGAAGCCCAGCTCGATCCTTCCGACGCGATCAACGTGCAGTACACGTCGGGCACCACCGGCTTCCCGAAGGGCGCCACGCTCAGCCATCGCAACATCTTGAACAACGGCTACTTCGTGTCCGAGGGCTGCCGTTACACGCACGAAGATCGGGTGTGCATCCCGGTGCCCTTCTACCACTGCTTCGGGATGGTGATGGGCAACCTCGGCTGCACGACCCACGGCGCCACGATGGTGGTGCCGGCGCCTGCCTTCGATCCGGAGGCCACGCTCGCCGCGGTCGCCGAGGAACGCTGCACGAGCCTCTACGGCGTGCCGACGATGTTCATCGCCATGCTCGGCCTCCCGTCGTTCGAGTCGTACGACCTCACCAGCCTGCGCACCGGCATCATGGCCGGCTCACCGTGCCCGATCGAGGTGATGAAGCAGTGCATCGAGCGGATGAACATGGACGAGGTCACGATCTGCTACGGGATGACCGAGACGTCGCCGGTCTCCACGCAGTCGGCGACCGACGACCCGGTCGACAAGCGGACCGGCACGGTCGGTCGGGTGCACCCGCACGTCGAGATCAAGATCATCGACCCCGACGCCGGCACCACCGTCGAGCGCGGTACCACGGGTGAGTTCTGCACCCGTGGTTACTCCGTGATGATCGGCTACTGGAACGAGCCCGAGCGCACTGCCGAGTCGATCGACGACGACGGCTTCATGCACAGCGGCGACCTCGCCGTGATGGACGACGAGGGGTACGTCAACATCGTCGGCCGGTCGAAGGACATGATCATCCGGGGTGGCGAGAACATCTACCCGCGCGAGGTCGAGGAGTTCCTCTACACGCATCCCGACATCACCGACGTGCAGGTGATCGGCGTGCCCGATCTCAAGTACGGCGAGGAGGTGATGGCGTGGATCACCGTTCGCGCCGGCGCCGAGCTCACGGCCGACGACGTGCGCGAGTTCTGCCAGGGCCGTATCGCCCATTACAAGATCCCGCGTTACGTGCAGACCACCGACGAGTTCCCGATGACCGTCACCGGCAAGATCCAGAAGTTCAAGTTGCGCGAGCAGGCGGTCGACCTGCTCGACCTCCAGGACGCGGCAGGAACGCGCACCGCATGAGGACGTGGACGATCCGCGAGCTGGCCGACGAGTTCGACGTCAGCCTGCGCACGATCCGGTTCTACGAGGAGCACGGCATCGTCGAGCCAACACGTCACGGTCAGCGGCGGGTGTTCCACGAGCGCGATCGCACTCGCCTGGCGCTGGCGCTGCGGGGCCGGCGGATCGGATTGTCGGTCGCCGAGTCGAAGGCGATCATCGAGCTGTACGACATCGCCGGCCACACGACGCAGCTCCAGTCGCTGCTCCCGGTCGTGCGCCGCCAACGCGCCGACGCCGAGGCGCGCAAGGCCGACCTCGAACGCCTGCTCGACGACCTTCGTGAGGTCGAGCAGCTGTGCGTCGGCGCCCTCGCGGGAGAGACGGCGTGAGCGAGCATCACGAAGCGGCGGTGAAGCGCCTGCGCGACGCGATGGAGCGCGCTCCCAAGGGCAACTTGGCCACGGGTGCCGACAAGCTCGCCGCCCAGCACAAGCTGTTCGTGCGCGATCGGATCGCGCTGCTCGTCGACGACGGGACGTTCGTCGAGGACGGACTGCTCGCCAACGCCACCGCGCCGGGTGACGATCTCCCGGCCGACGGCGTCGTCACGGGGCGGGCCCTCGTCGAGGGGCGTCCGGTGTGCATCATGGCCAACGACCCCACCGTGAAGGCTGGATCGTGGGGGGCGCGTACGGTCGAGAAGATCATCCGTCTCACCGAGACCGCGCTGCGCGACGAGTCACCGGTGGTGTGGCTGGTCGACTCCGCTGGGGCCCGCATCACCGATCAGGTGCAGATGTTCCCCGGCCGCCGCGGCGCCGGCCGCATCTTCTACAACCAGGTCAGGCTGTCGGGGCGGGTCCCGCAAGTGTGCTGCCTGTTCGGGCCCTCGGCGGCCGGCGGGGCGTACATCCCCGCCTTCTGCGACGTCGTGTTCATGGTCGACGGCAACGCCTCGATGTACCTCGGCTCGCCGCGCATGGCCGAGGAGGTGATCGGCGAGAAGGTCACGCTCGAGGAGATGGGCGGCGCTCGCATGCACACGTCGGTCTCGGGCTGCGGCGACAACCTCGTGGCCGACGACGCGGCCGCGATCGAGCTCGCCCGCACGTACCTGTCGTACCTGCCGACCAACTTCCGTCAGCAGCCGCCTTCGTACGCGTGGGAGCCGCCGGCGGTGCCACTCGTCGAC
>DATMDV010000034.1:0-8571 GCA_035557475.1 Ilumatobacteraceae bacterium | reverse complement strand
CACCTTCTGGTCGGGTCGGAGAGCGGTGAGATGCCGGAGCCAGCCATCGGCTCGATCCTGAGCACGCAAGCCGTCGAGGTACTCGTTGGGCATCACACCTCGGTAGGCCGCAAGCCGCGACCGCACGTGGACGGCGCCGATGGCGTCGGCATCCTCAACCGCCGCAGGCCGGATCCTGAATGGCACCGCGTACAGCGTGCCTCGCGGACCGCGGCAAGGTTGCTGCGGTTTCGAGCCGGCGAACTCGGACAGTCGACGTGACCGAGCCACGCCGCAATCCTCGGCGTCGACGGCTCGCGCGGCATGCGATACGCCAAGAAGACCCAACGGACCCGACCCATCCGCTCCAGTGCCGTGTAACCGCGGTTGCATCAAGCGGATCTCGCTGACGATGTCACGTTGCAGCCGAGGCATCTCATGAGAGTTCTCCATGGATGCGGGTCTCAGCGTCAGCCCGAAGCGACGGTTAGTAGCGCGGTGGCGTGGATCTGGACCTGGAAGGGCGTCACGACGTCAGGCAGCTCCACGAGGATCGAGCTGCTGCCGAGGGCGAGATCGATCGGGCACCACATGAACCCCCTCGCGCAGTCGCCGCTGCGCTTCAACGTCCCCAGTCCCGTCATCTCCTGGTACATCTTCGCCGGCTGGATCGACGCGCCCGAGCCGCCGACCCAGCCGTAGTTCTGGTGGTACCAGACGGCCAACGACGGCTGGACTGCCAGCGCGAAGTCGTACACGGCCTGCTGCTCGCGCTCGATCGGCGCCTGCCGGTTCGGGTCGGCACCGTTGGGCAGCCAGCGGGTGTCGAGCTCGTTGCCGTCCGGGTTCATGGTGGGGATGACCCACAGCGTGATGCCATCGGGCAACGCCAGTGACAGCGCGCGGAGGACGACTCGACGGCCGGCCTCTTCGTCGCCGTGCGTCTCACCGACGACGAGCACCGTCTTCGGCCCGTCGCCGTATCGCATGGCCATGATCGGCCGGTCGTTGCTCGAGGTGCCGATCTGACGTGTCTCGTCGGGCCGGCTCTGCGCCTCGTCGTCGATCCCGAGATAGCGGAACAGCTCATCGTCGGCCGCACCGGTCATCTCGAGCCCCGCGTCGAGTTGAACGACGGCGGTCGCCCGCTGCACGCGTCGGTTGAGGCCGGTGCTCGAGCCGCTGGTGACGTCGAACCCCAACATGTCGAGCGTTCGGACCAGGCAGGTTGCCGGCGTCCCTGGCAAGCACGCGAACTCTTCGTCGAGCGGACGGCGGCCGCCGCGGCGACCGTTGATCGGGTTGGTCTGCTCGTCCAACGAGGAGCCACTCGTCGGAACGATGACATCCGTCGGAATCGACGTCATCGAGATGTCGGTGAGGACATCGGGATCCAGGGACGCGACCACGGTGGTCCTCACCACCTCCACCGTTGACGAAGTCGAAGTGGCTGCCGGCACCAGCGGGTCCAAGGAACCCACCGTCTCGGATCGCATGGTGGCGCACGCGGCGGTGATTGGCGCCACGGCGATTAGACACCACCAAACACTTCGGAAAGGCTGCGACCTCCGACCTCTCACCCGAGGGACCGTACCGCCGTGTGCCGGCCGGACTGGGCTCACGCCAATGTGCCTTCGACACTGAGAAGCGTCGTCATCACTCGGGGCCCAACTGCCGACACCAGCGAATGTTGCCCGCGTTGGGCGCACCCCGCAATCCGACGTCGCGACCAGATCGTCTGATCTGCGGCTGCTCCAGATCGCCGGTTCGAGGGCGCCTGGTATCGCCGAGTCGATCACGCGGTTTGATCATTCGATAACCATGCGAAGTGCGCGCAGCGAGTGCTCGACAGTGCGTCGCCGATAATGCTCCACTGCGCCATCCGCGAGGCATCCGATAAGTGCCGTTCCTGGCACGCCTGATGTTCCGAACGCGCCATCCGAGTCGCGCTGGTCCGATACCGCGCGACGTGAGGTCACCCCGCTGCGTCCGATCGATCCTGCTCAGGAGTCAGGTTCACCGTTGTTCAGTTGCCACATACCCGTGGGCGCGATATAGCGTCGCCGCACCGCACGGCGAGGAGGGGAACGTGGTGCAGGAGCAAACACCGGTGCTGATCGTCGGCGGCAGCCTGGTCGGGCTGACGAGCGCCCTGCTGCTCGGAGATCTGGGCGTCCCCTCGCTCGTGGTCGAACGCCATCCCGGCACTGCGATTCACGCGCGTGCGGGGCACTTCCAGCTCGGCACGACGGAGATGCTGCGCCAGGTCGGGCTCGAGCGGACGGTGCGCGAGGCGTCGGCCAAGACCTACCACCCCATCGGCGGGATCATCGCCGTCGAGTCGCTGGCCGGCAAGCAGCTCGCCACGTTCGTGAAGGAGCTCAACGAGGGCGTCGAGGGATTCAGTCCGACGGTGCGTGTGTTCATCGACCAGGACGTGCTCGAGCCGATCCTGCGTGAGAGGGCGGTGGCGCTCGGCGCGACCGTTCGCAATCGCGTCGAGGCGACGGCGCTCGAACAGGACGACGATGGTGCGACGGTGACGCTGCACGACCTCGAGTCCGACGAGGAGCACACGGTCCGCGCCCGCTACGTGATCGCCGCCGACGGCAACCGCAGTCCGATGCGGACGCGGCTCGGCATCGGCATGGAGGGCCACGGGATCCTGTCGAACAGCATCACGATCTACTTCCGCGCCGACTGCACGCCGCTGCTGGAAGACCGCCACGAGAGCGTGATCTACGTCCACAACCCGGAGCTGCGCGGCTTCTTCCGGCTCGACCGCGCGGGTAAGGCCGGCTTCCTCGTGATCAACTCGGTGGGCGCGGACGTGACAACCGACGAGGCCGTCAATGTGGGCGACGGCATCACCGAGGAGCGCGCGGCGGCGATGCTGCAGACGGCGATCGGGACGCCGGATATCGCTGCAGAAGTCCTCCAGATCGTCCACTGGAGGGCCGAGGCGAACTGCGCCACGCGCATGCGCGACGGACGCGTGTTCCTGGCGGGCGACGCCGCCCACGTCGTGCCGCCCAACGGGGGCTACGGCGGCAACATGGGGATCCTGGACGCGCGCAACCTCGCCTGGAAGCTCGCCGCGGTCATCCGCGGCCAGGCCGGGACGGGCCTCCTCGACACGTACGAGGCCGAGCGCCGCCCGCTCTCGGAGCTGACCGTCGAGCAGGCGTACACGCGCTACGCCACTCGGGTCGTGCCGGAGCGCGGCACCGACGACGCGGAGCCGTTCATCGACGACCTGACGATGGAGATCGGGCTCGTCATGAACTCGAACGCCGTGATCGGCGGCGCGAATGACGGCGCGCGGTACATGCCGGCGGCGGAGACGCGTGGGCGGCCCGGCACGCGCGCTCCCCATGTCGCGCTCGGTCCGGACCGTTCGACGCTCGATCTGTTCGGCCGTTCGTTCGTGCTGCTCCGCGCGGCGGGCGACGATTGGGCGCCGCCGGGAGTGGAAGCGCACGTGATCGACTCCGACGGATTCCTCGAGGCCTACGGCATCACGCGCGACGGCGCGACGCTGATCAGGCCGGACGGCATCGTGGGCTGGCGGTCGACGGGTGCGTTCGCGCATGACGAGCTCACGGCCGCGCTGAACTCGATTCTCGCGCTCGACGTCACGCCGCCAGTCGCCTGATCCTGTCTACGGGGTGCGGCCGATGAACGCCAACAGCTTGGACTGTACGTCCGCGTCGTGGGGGACGTCGACGCGCGGCCCGTAGTGGCCGCTCTGGCGCAGCACCGCGTCCATCGGCAGCATGCCCTCGAGCATCGCGGCGCATTTGTCCGGGTCGAGCGTCTCGTCCTGGCCGGTTGCCCGAGCGAGGTCCCAACGGTGGAGGAACACGTCCGCGGTGTAGATCATGTCGATCGCTTGCCCGAGCGACATGGTGCCGATGTGCGGGAAGTCGTGCTCGCGCTCGGCGGTGGCTGGATCGTCGAGCAGCGCCTGCACGGCATCGGTCTGGACGCGCCAGGCGCCGGCGGGGTCGTCGTCGACCGATGGACCAGCCGGCAGTGTGATCCCAGGCGCCCCCTGGAGGAACGCCGGGAACCACTCGACGAGGTGGCGGACGACGTCGCGAGCAACCCAGCCTTGCGGCGGCGCGGGGTTGTCCCACGCTGCCGGGGCAGTGTGCTCGACTGTCGCCGTGAACGCACTGGCGATGCGGCGGTGCTCGTCGACCGGGTTGGTCATCAGAGCTCGGGGATGAGGGCGTCGAGCTTGGCATAGCCTTCGTCGACGCCGGTCTCCATGCCGCTGGCGAGCCACTGGTCGCGACCCTCGAAGCTGTCGACGAGCGACTGGGCGTGGAGCCGGGTGCGGCCGTCGCCGAGGTCCTCGAACCACAGCGTCTCGAGGGCGACGTCATCGGGCAGACCGTCGAACGTGAAGGTCTGGACGATGCGGTCCTCGCCGATGTCGTGGAAGCTGCCGTGGAAGCCGTACTCCTCGCCGTCGCGTCCGGCGACGTAGCGCCACCGGCCGCCGGTGGTGGCATCCCAGTCGAGGATCTTGGTCTCCATCAAGTTCGGCCCGACCCAGCGGGCGAACAACTCGGGATCGGTGTGGGCCCGCATCAGCTGGGTCGGAGTGGCGTCGAAGTCGCGTGTCATGCGGATGATCGGCAGGGCGGGGTCGGCCTCGATCGAGACCTGGTAGCGGTTGCTGGTGGCGTTCATGACGCTGCTCCTTGTTGGATTTGTTCGGGCTGGGTGTGGTTGGTGGTTGGTCGTTCGTCGCCCCGCAGCTCGGCGAGGACGGCGTCGAGGCGCTCGTAGCGCTCCTGGGCCTGTTGGCGGTACCGCTCGATCCACTTCGTCATGAGTTCGAAGACCTCCGCTTCGAGGTGGCACGGTCGCCGTTGGGCGTCCTTGGTCTGGCTGATCAGGCCGGCGTCGGCGAGCACCTTGATGTGCTTGGACACCGCCTGGATGGAGACGTCGTAGGGGTTGGCCAGCTCCCCCACCGTGGCGTCACCCGCCGCGAGACGGGCCACGATGTCGCGCCTCGTCGGGTCGGCGAGAGCGGCGAAGACTCGGGACAACTGGTCGTCGTCCACAGGACGGCCTCCTTGTTCAACTGAATGGTTGAGAACAACCTACGCCGAGTCTGGACCGTTGTCAACCCGTTGGTTGAAGAAAGGAGATTCGGTCCCGCGCCCGCACGCCCGCGCTGAGGACCCGCGCCCAGGCGCGGGTCCTCAGGATTGGCTCGCGGAGGCAGCCAAACGAACAGTTTCGGCGTGCGCCCCAGCGAGAGTTGTTCCGAACTCGGCCGCGCTGAAGGTTCCGGCTCTTATCGGCAGGCCACGCTGGTGCAGTCGCCGCCGAGGTTGCCGGTGGCCGTGTTGCGGCCGCCGTCGATCGTGCCGGCGGGTGCAGCGATGCCGATGCCCTGGTTGGCGATGGCCCGGTTGCGGACGACGGTCGTGCCGGGCTGGTCGATGAAGATGCCGTGCTCGCCGTTGGCGATGGCCTCGTTGCGCTCGACGACGGCGGAGGCGACACCGGTGAGGTCGATGCCGTGGGTGTCGTTGCCGGCGGCGTGGTTCCGTTCGACGACGACCTGATCGGATTGCCAGAGGGCCAGGCCGGACCCGGCGTTGCCGGTGATCGTGTTGCGCTCGTAGCGGCTGCCGATGGATGCGATGTCGAAGATCCCGTAGAGGCCGTTGGCGGCGACGGTGCTGCGGCGCACGGTGATCCCCTCGCTGAAGGTGATCTCGATCCCCATGCCGTCGCTGCTCGTGGCCGTCACCCGGTCGAGCTCCGTGGCGGTGGACCGTTCGATGATCGCGCCGATGATGTTGGACTCGACGGTCAGGCGGTCGACGCGCGCACCGCTCGTCTCGAAGAGATGGATGCCGAACTGGAAGTCGCGGACGGTGCCTCGTGTGATGCGGATGTCGTCGTGGCCGGCGCTGTTGTCGATCCCGGTCGCGGATCCGGTGCCGTCGATGACGTGTCCCGCGAGGTCGACCGTGATGCCGGGAGCACCGATGACGAGGCCGGCGCCGGCACAATCGACGAGGTCGGCGCGGAGACGGACGTCGGCGGTCACGACCGTGCCACAGGTGATGGGCGTCTCGCCGTCGGCAGTCGTGACGGCCGGTGCGACGGCGACGCCCGCGGCGACTACGAGCGGGGCGGCCAGCAGGCGCAGGGTTCGGGTGGTGGTGAAGGAAGGGAGTGTTCTCATTTCCGCCACCCTCGATGAGCCCGATCACACGGTGCTTGCACCGGGCTGTCATCCCGCGGTCGGGTTGGAGACGCCGAGTTCCGCCCGGAGGACCTGTGAGCTGATGACGGGTTGACGCATGATCACATCGAGAGCGCGCCACACGGTGGCGTGTCGACGTGCCACGAGCGCCTCGTCCCAGTTTGACCGGATCTGTCGAAGTTCGCCGATCAACTGACCGCCGTTTCGGACTGCCTGGAAGCTCACGTCGGCGAAGCATTCGACGATTGGATCGATCTTGCCCAATCGTGACGCCTCCGGAGCCGTTCCATCTCGGCCGACGTCGCGTCATCGCCCGTCACTTCGACGGGCTCGCCTGACGCACCGATCCGTCCGGCGCGGCCCGCGTCGCCGGATCTGGTCGTGCCTGATCCCCGGCCGGTCACCACCTCCCCCAGCGAGGTCCGGCGGCCCCGTAGAGATGGTCCATGACCGGCGCGACACTGCGATCGAGGCCGCCCTTCCGACTGGGCGCGCAGTCCGGACTCAGGCCTGCAGATCGAGGCGGAAGAAGTGCTCCCGGCCGTGATCTCTCGTCTCGGCGATGGTCGCGGTGCGTTCCTCGCCGCCATCGTGGCCCGTCACGACCACGACGTCTCCGACTGTGGCGTCGGGCAGGTCCGATGCGGGCACGAACAGGCCTTCGGCATCGGCACGCACGGGTGCCCGGCGCTCCAGGTGCCAGATTCTCGGTGATCGAGTCATGCCCCGATCAGTACCCCCGTCATCTCATTTGTGAACGGCCGGCGTCACCCGTCAGCTCACCAGACTGGGGCGATTTGGAACGCAGCTCCAGAGGCTGTCGTCGAGGTTGGCGCTCAGTGTCATCCCGTTAGCGTGTTGGCACGGGTGGACTCCCCTTCGATGAGGAGATCCGGAATGGGCCTGAGACTCAGCTACCCCGAGCCCGACCAGCCAGGAGCGCTGTCATGAACGCGGCCGGATGGACCATCGCCATCATCGCGATTGCCATCGCCCTGGTTCTCGCCATCAGGTGGGAACGCTCGGGTCGTCGCCCAGGATCCTGATCGACGAACTCACCAGTCGTGATCGGTCGATCCGAACACGCCTTTTCGAAGCGCGACCCGATCGGTGAGTGATGCGTCGACGTCGCGCCGCTGCCGGCGCCGATCATCGCGGAACAACTTGCGGTACCACGAGCCACTGTTCGCGATCGCCGGGGAGGTCCCGGCTGTCGAGGAGTGGCCGCTCAAGTCGGCCGCGACCCACGACATCGCCGACCGGGACGAGCTCACGGGCGCCGCCGGCAGTCCAGGCGTCGCGGCCGGTCATGCACGTGTCGTGATGGACGCCTACGCCGATGGCCCGCCCGAACCGGGCGAGGTGTTGGTCGCACCCATCACCGATCCGGGGTGGTTGCCGCTGTTCGTCGGTGCCGTTGGCGTCGTGTGCGAGATGGGCGGCGAGCTGAGCCACACGATGATCGTCTCTCGCGATCTCGGCATCCCTGCGGTCGTTGGTGCGGTCGGTGCCACGTCGGCGATCAGGACCGGTGACCTCATCGAGGTCGACGGATCGAACGGCATTGTGCGGATCCTCGCGCGCGCCTGAGCGTCACCTTCGACTTCACCCGGCCGAGCGCGGGCTCAGGCATCGGACCGCAAGTAGCGGCTCACCACGACGGCAAGGTCAGGAGCGACTCGAACCTCGGTGGACTCCAGGGCCGGATGCGAGAGCCAGTGAACCCGACCTTCATCGATCTGACCGTCGAACATCGGGGGCCACGACGTCGCCGGCGTGTCGTCGTCGATCGTCATCGTGCCGCCCGGTCGGAGAACGACGGTGGGATCGACGCCAGTCGAGCCGGGCATCTTGCCCGATCCTGGACCGCCATCGTGTACGAGGAGGTCGAACGGTCCTCGGGTGAACAACTCCGAGGAGTCGCCGAGCACGACCTCCACGTTTGGAAGATGCCCGAAAAGGCTCTGTGCCGCCTTCGCACGGTCAGGAGCGCGCTCGTAGCTGAGGAACCGGACCGATGGGCTCGCCGCGGTGACCATCCAGGCGAGGCCCGCACCGGTGCCAGTGCCGGTTTCACCGACGCGTGATCCGGCCGGGAGCCCAGCCGCCAGCGTCCCGAGAAGTCGTCCGATCTCTGGCCGGACACAGAGTTCGAAGCCGAGACCCGTGGCCTGGGCAACTGCTGCCCTCACGAGCTCGGGCACGTGAGGCTCAGCGAGCCGTTCGTACGAGGCTGTGCCTCCCCTCGACATGTTCCGAGTCTCACATTTCGCGCGCCTCCCAGAATGCAGCGACTGAGCCCTACGTGTCGTTCGCCACTTAGGACCGTTCTCGTTGCTCGGTGTGCGTGC
>DATMDV010000033.1:0-3432 GCA_035557475.1 Ilumatobacteraceae bacterium | reverse complement strand
ACTCAACGCGTGTTGGTACCGCCCGCCGATCGCGTCGTCGAGATTCCATGTGTGTTGGTAGCGGTCGTTGACGATGATGCGTGGGCGCCAGGTCTGGCAGTTCGTCGCCTCGTCGCTGGCGCTGGAGACAGTGCCTCCGACGGCGGTCACGGCAATGGCGGCGAGGCCGAGGGTTGCGATCCGGTGCGTGATGGTGCGTGTCATGGTTTCGATGCCTTTCGTACGTTGGGATGTTCGTGATCGGTGTGTTCGTGATGGGTTCGGTCACGCGGCGACGCCCACTCCGGCGGCGGCGGTGATGGCGTCGGCGAGATCCAGGTACTCCTCGACCTCGCTCGTCGACGACTGCAGGTCGAGGATCACCTGCCGGGCGCCGATCTCGAAGGCGCCGCGCACGTCTGTCGCGATTTGGTCGACCGAGCCGTGGTACGTGGCGCGATCTGTTCCGAGCGGCACCAACGAGTGGTGCACGTTGGCGCGCACCACCATCGAGAAGTCGGCTGGATCGCGTCCCGCGGCCTCGGTGGCCGCGAGGACCATGCCCCACATCGCCGCCGTCGTCGAGATGTCGAGCCCGGTGGGGGTCCAGCCGTCCGCACGACGTCCGGCTCGTTCGAGTCCTGCAGGCGTGTACGCCGCGAGCAGGATCGGTGGCCGCGGCTGCTGGACGGGGCGGGGCCGGAAGCTCGTGGGTACGACTCGGAAGTCGCGACCCTCGTAGTTGACGGCTTCGACGCCCGGTCGCCACAGCGCCTCGAGCGCATCGAGGAGGTCGTCCTGTCGGCTCGCCAGCTCGCGCTTTGGCACGCCGACGGCGTCGTACTCGTCGGTCGACCACCCGAGGCCGAGCCCGATGTCGAACCGGCCCCGGCTCATCACGTCGAGCGATGCGAGCGACCGGGCGAGCAGTGCCGGCCGGTACCACGGCGCGACCAGCACGTTGGTGCCGATCCGGATCGTGGTTGTCGACGCGGCGACGGTCGCCAGGGTGACGAGTGGATCGAGCGCGACGGTCATCGCCGCGGGCAGCAAACCTTCAGGGTTGCCGGGATACGCGGAACGGGGTGCCACCGGGGCGAGGAGACGGTCGAGCGCCCACAGCGCGGCGTACCCGCGCTCCTCGGCCCCGACGGCCATGCCGACGACCTGGTCAGGGCTGGCGAAGTGCCCGATCTGGGCGATGGCGAGTCCGACTTCCATGGCGCTCACGTCACGCCCCGACGCCGACCAGCGCGGTGTCTTCGTCGTCGTTGTCGATGGTGTCGTCGCGGTTGGCGTCGTTCGCCGTCGTGGCGGCGAGCAGGATGGCGTCGAGGTCGGCTTGCCCCGGCGGCGGGGCCATCGGGACCGTCGGGAGGTCCCGCAGGAAGGTCAGCGCCTCCTGGAACCGGTCGCCACGCAGTCGCGCCGTGTGGCCGCCGGCCACCGCGGTGGGGTGGAGCCGGGCGATCTCGTCGACGGTCTCGACGAATCGCGCTGGATCGGTCATCGGCACCCACGGGCTCACCATCTGGGCGAAGAACGTGAAGCTGTCCCTCCACATCTCGTAGGGGACGTCGTCGGACTCTGTCACGTGGCCGGGCAGGAGGGACGCGAAGCTGTCCACCGCCCAGTAGACGCCGGTCTTCGAGTCGTACAGGCCGCGGGTCGTGGGCGAGTCGAAGATCGGCGGACGCACGGCCACAAGGGTCCGATCGCCGGCGTCGAAGGACTCGCCGGGGTTGACCCACCGCATGCGGTCGAGCGGCAGCTCCATCGCGCGCACGGTCCGTTCGACCGTGAACCAGTTGGTGACGAGCGTGGCCTTCGGGCAGGCGCCGAGGACGGCCGTCAGGTTGCCGATGTGGTCGTGATCGTCATGGGACAGGAAGACCCAGCGCACGTCGGCCGGATCGACGATGGAGAAGGCGGCCTCCATCCAGTCGTACCGGGACAGCTCGTTGCCGGTGTCGACGATCACCGGCTCGGCACCGGTGATGACCATCGAGTTGAGCGAGACGTACGTGCCGGGCGGCCCGGGTACGAGCTCGGGGATCACGTAGGTGTCGGGCGCCACGCGGTACGGGGCCTTGACGCCGACTGGGGAGGGGGAGGGCGACGTGTACATCGGGTGTCCTTTCGCTTGGGTCTGACGACCATCGGTAGCGACGACTCTCGATGAACGGCCTGCTCCAGGCCATGAAGGTCACCCACATGTCGCCCACAGTTCCCACGTGCGCGACGTGCGCCACGTGTGTGACGGCGTGGGCTCAGGCCGTGAACCACCCCCAGACCGCCGCCGGATCGAGGGCGGCTCCCTCGTCCCACAGCGCGGCGAACCGGTCCGTGCCAACCTGGGCGACGAGCGCGTCCGAGCGCCGCGCCGTCAGCGCGTTCAGGTACGGCACCGGAACCGCGCCAAGCCGCCGGCGGTGGGCGGCAACGAACCCGAGGGCGCGGCCCGCCAGCTCGGTCTCGCCGATCGCGGTCCACGCCGCGGAGAGCGCCTCCAGGGACCACACGAGCCCGTTCTCATCACCCAGCGTCAGCCTCCGCCGAATCGCCTGCTCGTGAATCGGCACGGCCCAGCGCGGATGGCCGGCCATGGTGAGCACCGAAGCCAGGTTGTCGTCGACCCAACTCAGTGTGAAGAAGTTGCCGTGCTCGGTGAGCAAGCGGCGGCTTCGACGACACAGGCGAAACGCCTCCCGGAGCTCACCGATCTCGACCGTCGTCAGGTTCAGGTTGTTGAGCACGATCGCCACGAGTCGTTCGTCGCCGTGCGTCTCGCACATCGCGAGCGCCTGGCGGAACAGCGCATCTGCGCGCTCGTACTCCGTTCGGTCGAGGGCGATCACACCGCGGTTGTTGAGGCACGACGCCATGCCGGGCTCGTCGCCGGCCGCCTCGTACAGGGCGACGGCGCGTTCGAGCTCCGCCTCGGCCGTGTCGAGGTTCCCGAGGCAGCGATTCATCACGCCCAACGCCTTCTGCGCTTTCCCCCGACTGGCGGCAGCACCGCCCGGCCGCGCCAACGCGTCGCTCAGCCACGCCACGCCCTCGCTCCATCGGGATCGGATGTCCCAGAACCGCTGCAGGCCGCCGACGAGACGCAGACCCGTATCGATGGCGTCATCGGTTCCCGGCGCGGCGAGCCGCCGCCGGACGGCTCGCAGGTTCGGCAGCTCCCGGTCGAGGAGGTCGAGCCACTCGCCCTGGTCCGGTCCGAACAAGGCCGGCTCGGCTCGGTCCACCAGATCGACGGCCCATTCGGTGAGTCGCCGGTGGGCGAGATCGGCACCGTCGGATTCGTTCAGCTTGTGGCGGGCGAACTGGCGCGTGGTCTCGAACATCTCGATCCGGATGCCGGGGCCGGAGCCTGCCGGCTCGACGCCGATCAGGTGCGCTTCGGCGAGGATCTGTACGAGGTCGAAGAACGTCGGCGTCGAGGTG
>DATMDV010000032.1:0-14893 GCA_035557475.1 Ilumatobacteraceae bacterium | reverse complement strand
GACGTTGCACCTTCGGACGGGTCTGGTGACGCGGTTGCATCTGCAGACGCGGTCGACGCTGACGTTGCATCTTCTGACGCGGTCGAGGATGACGTTGCGCCTGCAGACGGGTCCGACCCTGCGAACGAGGGGGACGCGAGCTGATGACAGTGCTCTCGGATCGGCAGCGGCTTTCTTACATTGCGGCGCAGGCGGCTGATGCGCGGTTGAACGTGGAGCTCGAGACGGAGGGGATGACGCTCAACATCGGGCCCCAGCATCCGGCGACGCACGGGACGTTGCGGATCATCGCCCGGCTCGATGGCGAGCAGGTGGTGTGGGCCGAGCCGTCGGCGGGGTACATGCACCGCGGCTACGAGAAGCTCACCGAGGTGCGCACGTTCCCGCAGGTGACGACGCTCATCAACCGCATCGACTGGCTCGGCAGCTTCGCCAACGAGGTGCCGTTCATCCTCGCCGCCGAGAAGCTGATGGACGTCGAGGCGCCGCCTCGCGCGCAGTGGATCCGCACGATCCTGTTCGAACTGTCACGGATCGCCAACGTCGGACTGTTCCTCGGCGACCTGGGCGTGCAGCTCGGGGCGATCACGCCGGTGTTCCTCGCGTTCCGCGATCGCGAGTACGTGCTGAACCTCATCGAAGGTGCAACCGGCGGTCGCTTCCATCCCAACTTCGATCGGATCGGTGGGCTCAAAGAAGACCTCCCGAAGGGCTGGATCGACGAGACCAAGCAGGTGATGCGCAAGCTGCGCAACTTCTGCGACGAGATGGACGATCTGCTGTTCGGCAACGAGATCTTCCAGAGCCGCACCCGTGGCATCGGCGTGATCCCGGCCGAGATCGCCAAGCAGTACGGACTCTCGGGTCCGAACCTGCGCGCCAGTGGGGTCGACTGGGACCTCCGGCGCGACCAGGTCATCCCGATGGCGTGGGACAAGGTCGACTTCAAGGTCTGGACGCATCCCGACGGCGACAGCTTCGCCCGCTGCTGGGTGCGTCTGCAGGAGACGCGGGAGGCGACCAAGATCGTCGACCAGCTGCTCGACGGCATCCCGGCCGGCCCGATCATGGCCAAGGTGCCGCGCATCATCAAGGTGCCCGAGGGCGAGGCCTGGGTGTCGACCGAGAACCCGCTCGGCGAGATGGGGTACTACGTCGTCAGCAAGGGCGACCTCGGCCCGTTCCGGGTCAAGATCCGCTCGGCGAGCTTCAACAACATCTCCGTCACGCCGTGGGTGCTGAAGGGTGTCTACGTTCCCGACATCATCACGATCCTCGCCAGCTTGTACTTCATCCTGGGTGACATCGATCGATGAGCGTGAGTGTTGTCGCGATCGAGATCCCGTACTGGGGGCAGTCGCTGCTGCGCGTCCTCGGTGGGATCGTCGCCGTGCTGTTGCCGGCCGGGACGATCGTCTACGTCTTCCTGTTCAAGATGATGTCGTTCATGCAGAGCCGGCTGGGGCCGATGGAGGCCGGACCGTACGGCTCACTGCAGCTCGTCGCCGAGGTCGGCAAGTGGCTGCAAAAAGAAGACATCGCGCCGGAGAAGGCCGATCTCACGATCTTCAAGATGGCGCCGATCGTCGTTCTCACGTCGACGTTCCTCCTCGTGGCGGTCGTGCCGTTCGGTCCCGATGCGTGGTTCACCAACTTCGAGGCCGGCGCGTTCTACGCGATGGCGGTCGGGTCGGTGTCGGTGATCGGCATCCTCATCGCCGGGTACGCGAGCGCCAACAAGTACTCGTACCTCGGCGGCCTGCGCGCCGCCGGACAGCTGATCGCGTACGAGCTGCCGATGGTGCTGGCGATCGTCGGCGTGGTCATCCAAGCCGGGTCGATGAACCTGCAGGACATCGTCGTCGCCCAGAACACCGGCGAGATCTTCGGATGGAACGGTGTCGGGTTCCCGTTCGTCCTCACCCAGTTCGTCGGCTTCGTCATCTTCATGATCTCGATCCAAGCCGAGCTCACCCAGGCGCCGTTCGACATGCCGATCGCCGAGTCCGAGCTCGTCGCCGGCTACATGACCGAGTACTCGGGCTTCCGCTTCCTGATCTTCTTCATCGGTGAATTTGCCACCGCCGGCGTGTTCGCGCTGATCGCGTCGGTGCTGTTCCTCGGCGGCTGGGGCGTTCCGTTCGCGTGGTTCGACTGGACCACGGTCGACTCGGTCGATGACTGGATGAACGTCGTCGGTCCACTCATCATGTTCTCGAAGATGATGCTGCTGGCGTTCATCATCATGTGGGTGCGGTTCACGTACCCCCGGTTCCGGGAAGATCAGCTCCAGCGCTTCGCCTGGAAGGTGTTGATCCCGGTGTCGCTCGCCAACATCGCCGTGACCGCGATCTTGAAGGTGGCTGTCTGATGGCTAAACCGAAGGTTCCCGGCCTGATCAAAGGCCTCGGCGTCACGTTCGGCACGATGCTGCGCACGTTCAAGAACGGCGCCAACACCGTGCAGTACCCGCACGAGAAGGAATCCCCGCCCACCCGCTCCCGCGGCGTCATCGCCCTCCACGAGGGCAACTGCACGGCGTGCATGCTCTGCGCCCGCTCGTGCCCCGACTGGTGCATCTACATCGAAGGCCACAAGCAGCTTGCCCCGCCGCGCCGGGCCGGCGGCAAGCCGCGGCAGGTCAACCACCTCGACCGCTTCGACATCGACTACGCGCTGTGCATGTACTGCGGCATCTGCGTCGAGGTGTGCCCGTTCGACGCCCTGTTCTGGAGCCCCGAGTACGAGTACAGCGAGCCGCGGATCGCCGACTTGCTGCACGACAAGGCCAAGCTCGGCGAGTGGATGGAGACGGTGCCGGAGGCCCCCGAGCTCGAAGCAGGCGCGGAGAAGAAGAAGTGAGCGCGATCGTCGCCGTCGGCGATGTCAACGTCGCCCAGAACGTCGGGTTCGGCGTCATCGCGCTGATGATGATCGTCGCTGCGGTCAGGGTCGTGAGCACGAACGACGTCGTGCACGCCGCGCTGTGGTTGGTGCTCGTGCTCGCCGGCGTCGCCGCCCAGTACATCCTCGCCGCCGCCGAGTTCGTCGCCGTCTCACAGGTCCTCGTGTACATCGGGGCGGTGATGGTGCTGTTCCTGTTCGGAATCATGCTGACGCGCGCCCAGATCGGCGGCGATCGCGACGTCAACAACCCGACGTGGGCGCTCGGGATCCCGGTCGCGGTGTTGCTGTTCGGCGTCCTCGCGTGGTCGGTGCTCGACGGCGTCGACGAGCTGCCGGGTGTCAACGACTCGGTCATCGTCGACCGTGGGCCGGCACCGACCGAGCAGCTCAGCGACAACTTCATCGGCCCCTACCTGGTGCCGTTCCTCGCCCTCTCGTTCGTCCTGCTCGCCGCCGCCATCGGCGCCATCGTCCTGGCCCGCAAGGATTGATCGGGACCGAACGTGTTAGCCGCCAACTTCCTGCTGCTCGCCGCGGTGATCTTCTGCATCGGCGTCTACGGCGTCATCGCCCGCCGCAACGCGGTCCTCGTGCTGATGTCGATCGAGCTGATCCTCAACGCGGTCAACCTCAACCTCGTCGCCTTCGCACTGATGAACGGCACGACCGACGGCCAGGTGTTCGCGCTGTTCGTGATCGCGATTGCCGCCGCCGAGGTCGGCGTCGGGTTGGCGATGGTGCTGATGATCTACCGCAACCGGCAGTCGATCTCGCTCGACGGCCTGTCGGAGATGAAGGGCTGACATGCCGGCCGTCTTGACGTCGGGGTGGTTTCTCGAGAACGCGTGGTTGATCCCACTCATCCCGGGCATCGGGTTCGCCGTCATCCTGCTCGTCGGCAAGCGGTTGCCGATGCAGGGCAGCGAGGTCGGGATCGCCACCATGGCCGCGTCGCTGGTGATCGCCACGGGCGCCGCGTTCCAATGGATCCAGCGAGTCGATTCGGCGCACGACGGCGAGAGCGAGGGCGCGCTCGCCGCGGCGGCCGGGTTCGCCCGCAACGTGTTCCCCGCCGCCCAGGAGGCGGGACACTCGGAGCCGTTCATCGAACCGGTGATCCGCAAGTGGGTCTGGTGGCAGAACGGTGGGTTCGAGTTCGGGCTCGGTCAGCACATCGACGGACTCGCGATCGTGCTGCTGTTCCTCGTCGCGTTCATCTCGCTGCTGGTGCAGATCTACTCGACCGAGTACGTCAAGGGTGACCGCCGGTACACGCACTTTTTCGCCGCCATCACCTTGTTCTCGGCCGGCATGCTCGTGATGGTCCTCGCCGAGAACATGGTGCAGCTGATCCTCGGCTGGGAGATCATGGGCCTGTGCTCGTTCCTCCTGATCGGGCACTGGTGGGAGGACGCGGGCAACAGCCGGGCCGCCGTGAAGGCGTTCCTCACCGTGCGCGTCGGCGACGTCGGGCTGCTCGTCGGAACGGCCATCCTCTTCTTCGGCGCCAACGCGTGGGCCACCGAACGCGGTTCGAACGGCTTCAGCATCCACGCCATCTCCGGCTGGGCGCTGTCCGGTGACGGCAGCGACACCGTCCTGTTGTGGGCGGCGATCGCGTTGTTCATCGCCTGCATCGGCAAGTCCGGCCAGTTCCCGCTGCACACGTGGCTGCCCGACGCGATGGCAGGCCCGACGCCAGTGTCGTCGCTGCTGCACTCGTCGACGATGGTCGTGGCCGGGGTGTTCCTCGTTGCCCGGCTCTATCCCGTGTTCTTCGAGGGGCTCGACATCCTCGACAGCGGTGTCAACCTGATCGCCGTCATCGGCGGCATCACGATCGTGATCGCGGCCGCGCTGGCGTTCGTCCAGAACGACATCAAGCGGGTCCTCGCTTACTCCACCGTGTCGCAGCTCGGCTACATGATGATGGGTCTCGGTGTCGGGGCGTGGACGCCGGCCGTGTTCCACCTCTTCACCCACGCGTTCTTCAAGTGCTGCCTGTTCCTCTGTGCGGGCTCGGTGAGCCACTCCGGCTCGCACCACTCGTTCGACATGAAGAAGGACATGGGCGGACTGTTCAAGAAGATGCCGATCACGGCATGGACGTGGATCCTGGCGACGGCCGCGTTGTGCGGCGTGCCGTTCTTCTCGGGCTTCTTCTCGAAGGACGAGATCATCGACAACGCCGACCACAACGGCTACCCGGTGTTCTTCGTCGTCGGTCTGATCGGCGCGGCGATGACGGCCGCCTACATGACGCGCGCGACGTATCTCACGTTCTTCGGCAAACCCCGCGGCGCCGCGGCCGGTGAGCACCATGGCGACGAGCACGGTGAAGAGCACGAGATGGCGCACGTCGACGACCACACCGATGAACATGCCGCGGACGTACACGGGTTCGGCGGAGCCGTCGTCGCCGGAGGCGACCATCATGAGCGTCCACACGAGTCGCCGTGGCGGATCACCGCGCCGCTCATCATCCTCGCGACCTGCGCCGTGTTCGCCGGCTACCTCAACGCCCCGGCGACGCCGTTCAAGACCGAGAAGTTCGCCGAGTGGGTCGAGCCGCGTGGCGTCGAAGTGCCCGCTGCGGAGGCGACGGCAATGCTCGCGGTCGGATCCGACGGCACGGCGTCGGGTGAGACAGCACCGGCCGAGAGCGAAGAGGTCGCGGCCGAGGAAACGCATGCCGAAGAAGCAGGCGCCGAGGAAGAGGCGCACGGCGCGTCGGGTTGCGGATTCGACGTCCCGCACGGCGGGGTGTGCTTCGCGCCCTCGCTGTCGCACGCCGAGTTCAAGTGGTCGAAGGCGCTGCCCTCGATCCTGCTCGTCGCGTTCGGCGGTTTGCTCAGCCTGTGGATCTGCATCGGCATCTTCAGCCGCGACCGGTTCGCCCTCAAGGGCCTCACCACCCGCTTCGCACCGGCTCGTTGGGGTCACACCTTCCTCGTCAACAAGTACTACCTCGATCACCTTTACGAGAAGGTCATCGTCCACGGCATCGCCCATCCGATCGCCCGGGCCGCGTACTGGACCAACCAGCACGTGCTCGATGGCATCGTCAACGGCGCCGGCAAGTTCGGGCGCCGTTCGGGTGAGTGGGTCTACCGCAACATCGACCAGCGGGTGGTCGACGGGGCGGTCAACGGCTCGGGTCTGATGGCGTCCGAAAGCGGTCACGCCCTCCAGCCCGTGCAGTCCGGCAAGGTCAACCAGTACGGCGCGCTTCTCTTCGGAGCCGCTGCCGTGGCGGCCATCGTGCTCGTCATCCTCAACGTGTAGGGGCAACGCAGACCATGGAAACCATCACCGACCAGAACTGGCTGTTGAGCGTCGGCACCTTCCTGCCACTCGCCGGCGTGCTCGTGATGCTCTTCGTCCCCAAGTCGGAGGAGTACTGGCACAAGGTCATCGCGCTCGTCACGGCCGGCGCCACGTTGGGGGTCGGGATCTACACGCTCACCCAGTTCGACTACGACCAGTCGGCGAAGATGCAGTTCTTCGTCGACACCGAGTGGATCGAGGTCATCAAGTCGAACTACATCGTCGGTCTCGACGGCATCAGCCTGCCGCTCTACTTCCTGTCGATGGTGATCACGTTCCTCGTGATCGTCTACACGTGGGACAACATGCCGGAGGCGGGGAACGCGAAGGCGTTCTTGATCCTGATGCTGGTGCTCCAGACCGGGATGGCCGGCACGTTCATCGCCCAGGACCTGATCCTGTTCTTCGTGTTCTTCGAGGTCGTGCTGTTGCCGATGTACTTCATGATCGGCGTGTGGGGCGGCGAGAACCGGCAATACGCGTCGCTGAAGTTCTTCCTCTACACGATGTTCGGTTCGGCGCTGATGCTCGTCGCCTTCCTGGCCCTGTTCTTTCAGACCGACGCCCAGAGCTTCAGCTTCGCCCACCTCGTGGAGGCCGGACCACTCGTCGACAAGGACGTCCAGGTCTGGATCTTCTCGGGGATGTTCATCGGGTTCGCGGTGAAAGTGCCGATGTTCCCGTTCCACACCTGGCTTCCCGACGCCCATACCGAGGCGCCGACGCAGGGCTCGGTGATCCTCGCCGCGATCCTCCTGAAGCTCGGCACGTACGGCTTCGTGCGCATCGCCATCCCGATGCTGCCGGAAGGGGCCGTGGAGTGGGCACCGTGGATCGGCTTGCTCGCCGTGATCGGCATCATCTACGGCGCCCTCGGCTGTCTCGCCCAGACCGACATGAAGCGTCTGATCGCGTTCTCCTCGGTCGCCCACATGGGCTTCGTGATGCTCGGCATCTCGACGTTGACCACGTTCGGCATCAACGCCGCGCTGTTCGGAATGGTGGCCCACGGGTTGATCACCGGCATGTTGTTCTTCATCGCCGGCTCGGTGAAGCACCGCTACCACACGCTCGAGATCAAACGGATGTCGGGGTTGCTCACCCAAGTCCCGAAGCTGGCCTGGATCCTCGGCTTCTGCGCGATGGCGTCCCTCGGCCTGCCCGGTCTCGCCGGCTTCTGGGGCGAGTTCCCGGCGATCCTGTCGGCCTACAACCCAGGGTTCGGCCTGCCGGAGGAGACGTTCCGCACGTTCATGGTGGTCGCCGCGATCGGCACCGTGCTGGCGGCGTCGTACCTGTTGTGGCTGTACCAGCGGATGGCGTTCGGTGAGCCGACCGAGGAGTTCTCCGGACACGGTCCCGCCGCGCACGCGGTCGGCGCCGCGCCCAACGACGAACACGAGCACGGCGACCACGATCTGCACGACGTCACGCTCGTCGAGTGGATCGCCTGGATCCCGATCCTGATCGCGATCATCGTGCTCGGCGTCTATCCGCACCTGCTGTTCAACTTCATCGATCCCGCCGTCACCGAGCTGGTTGGTCGCCTCGGGGAATCCATCGGTCCGTGATCTCGACGATCCTCGCCCAGGTCGGCGACTTCGTGTCGCCGGTGATCGACTGGCACGCGCTCGCCCCCGAGCTCGTGCTCGTCGTGGGCATCAACCTCGTGCTGTTCATCGACTTGTGGGTCGACGAGTCGAAGAAGTGGGCGATGGCGACACTCACCGGGTTCGTGCTGCTCGGCGCGTTCCTCCCCGTCGTCACGCTCGCCGTCGTCGGCGACGACGTGCGGTCGATGTTCGACGGCCGGTACGTGATCGACGAGTACGCGCTCGTGCTCAAGGCGGTGTTCCTCCTGACCGCCTACGTGGTCGTGCTGATGAGCCAGACCGAGCTCGAGGAGGGTGGTTACTACCAGGGCGAGTTCTACGTGCTGTTGCTCGCGAGTGTGCTCGGCATGGTGATGATGACGTCGAGTCGCGATCTCGTCAGCATCTTCGTCGCCCTCGAGCTGCTGTCGATCCCCGCCTACATGCTCGCTGCCTGGCGCAAGCGCGACCGCAAGAGCAACGAGGCAGGCGTGAAGTACTACCTGCTCGGCGTGTTCGCGTCGGCCGTGCTGTTGTACGGCATGAGCTTCCTGTACGGCACGACCGGATCGACGCGGCTGGTCGACATCGGTGCCGAGCTGGGCGACGAACTGATGGCGATGCAGGTGCTCGGCATCGTGTTCGTGATCGCCGGCTTCGGGTTCAAGATCTCGGCAGTGCCGTTCCACACGTGGGCGCCCGACACCTACGAGGGAGCGCCGACCCCCGTGACCGCGTTCTTGTCGGTCGCGGCCAAGGCCGCCGGCTTCGTGGCCCTGGTGCCGCTCATCTTCATCGCCTTCCCGGCCGCCGACAGCGTGTACCAGCCGTTCCTCTGGGTGCTCGCGGCGCTCACGATGACGGTCGGCAACGTCATCGCCCTGCGCCAGACCAACATCGTGCGCCTGCTCGCCTACTCGAGCGTGAGCCAGGGTGGCTTCATCCTGATGCCGCTCGCCGTCGTCGGCACCGGCGACGGCGCCGACTCGGCGCTCAAGGCCGTGGTCTTCTACCTGATCGTGTACGCGTTCATGAACCTCGGTGCGTTCGCCATCGTCATCGCCGTCGCCCGCAAGACCCGCAGCGGGAACATCACGTCGTACGGCGGCCTCTTCAGCTACTCGCCGGGACTCGCCACGCTGATGACGATCTTCCTCGCCTCGCTCGCCGGCATCCCCCCGTTCGGCGGCTTCTGGGCGAAGTTCAACGTGTTCAGGGCGATGCTCGACGCCGGTGGGTGGGCCGCCGCGTCGCTCGCGGTCGTCGGAGCCGTCAACTCGGTCATCGCGGTCGGCTACTACATGGGCGTACTGCGCGAGATGTGGATGCGGCCGGTGCCCGACGGCGACACGACCACGATCACTCCGCCGGCGCCGATCTGGGCGGCGCTCGGGATCACGGCGGCCGCCACGCTCGTCCTCGGAATCTTCCCGGGGTTGGTCCTGCGCTTCGGCGACCTGCAGGACCTGACCGGTGCCCTCGGCGGCTGACGAGATCCGCGCCGCGATCGACGCCGCAGGCGGCGCGATCCGCTTCGACGAGTTCATGCGCCTCGCGCTCTACGGCGAGCACGGCTTCTACAGCGGCGTCGGACGGGCCGGGCGTCGCGGCGACTTCATCACCTCGCCCGAGGTCGGACCGCTGTTCGGTGCGGTCATCGCCCGGTTCCTCGACGCCGAGTGGACGCGTCTCGGTCGGCCGGATCGATTCACGTTCGTCGACGCCGGTGCGGGACCGGGCACGCTCGCCAGGTCGGTCGTCGCTGCGCATCCCGCCTGTGCCGACGCGCTGCGCTACATCGCGGTCGAGATGTCGGCGGCACAACGCGAGCTGCACCCGCCCGAGGTCGACTCGGTCGCGACGATGCCGGACGAGGTGATCGCCGGGGTGGTGTTCGCCAACGAGTTGCTCGACAACCTGCCGTTCCGCATCGCCGTGTACGACGGCGACTGGCGTGAGGCGCTCGTGTCGACCGGTGCCGACGGGTCATTCGTCGAGGTGCTCGGTGACCGTCTGCCTCGCGGTGACGGGGCGCTGCCGGCGACGGCCGTGCACGGAGCGCGAGCGCCGGTGCAGGACGCCGCGACCGCGTGGGTCACGTCGGCGGTGGCGTCGCTCCGCGATGGGTGCGTCGTCGCGATCGACTACGGGTCGACGACGGCGCTCCTCGCCGATCGGCCCTACCGCGAGTGGCTGCGCACCTATCGGCGGAACGAGCGCGGCGAGCACTACCTCCGCGTCCCGGGGACCCAGGACATCTCGGCGGATGTCGCCGTCGACCAGTTGCCCGTCCCCCGATCGCGGACCGTCCAGGCCGAGTGGTTGCGCAAATGGGGGATCGACGCCCTGGTCGACGACGGCAAGCGGATCTGGCGAGAGCGCGCGTCGGCCCCCGATGTCGCCGCGGTGCGGATGCGGAGCCGGATCGGCGAGGCCGAAGCGCTGCTCGACGCCGACGGTCTCGGTGCGTTTCTGGTCCTCGAATGGGCGGCCGGATCCGATGGTTCAAGTCCGGCCCCGAACTGACGATGAAGTCTCGTCAGACACCTCCCCGGAGGTGTTGGAGGCCCGTCCGAAGGGACGGATCTCCACAGGATCCCCGTAACAGGGATGCGGCGTCCATGACGTCGCTGATGTCGGCTCGGCCCACCGGAGGACGGGAACGGTCGGGCCGAGCCCGACATCACAAAGCGGATCTCATTCGGGGACCGCACCGCCGCGCGATCGTGGGCGCCCGCACCGACCGGATGGCGGACGACGGGAAGGGTCGGACGGTAGCGTGCCAGTCCGGTGACCAGGGACGAACCGCACGCGAATGCAGGTCTGCCGGCTCTGGCGTTCGGAACGCTCGGCATCGTGTACGGCGACATCGGGACGAGCCCGATCTACGCGTTCCGTGAGGCGTTCTCCCACTCCGAGCTGGCAGTCGAACGGGCGACCACGTACGGCGTCGCGTCGGTGGTGTTCTGGGCGCTCGTCATCATCGTGTCGGTCAAATATCTCGCGCTCGTCATGCGCGCCGACAACCGTGGCGAGGGCGGGATCCTCGCCCTCACCGCGCTCGTGATGCCGCGACGCGGATCGGCGAAGGGGATCACGGCGGGCGTCATCACGCTCGGGGTGTTCGGCACCTCGCTGCTCTATGGCGACGGTCTGATCACGCCGTCCATCTCGGTGCTCAGCGCGGTCGAAGGGTTCGAGGTCGCGACATCGGCCTTCAAGGACTGGGTCCTGCCTGTCTCGATCGCGATCCTCGTCATCCTGTTCTCGGTACAGAAGCGCGGCACGGCACGCATCGCCCGCGTGTTCAGCCCGGTGATGGTGTTGTGGTTCTTCGTGCTCGCCGTGTTGGGACTGCGTCAGATCGCTCGCCACCCGGGGGTGCTGCGGGCGATCTCCCCGACCTACGGCCTCGAGATGTTCGCCGACCATCCGTGGCGGGCGTTCCTCTCACTCGGCTCGATCTTCCTCGTCGTGACCGGCGGCGAGGCGCTGTACGCCGACATGGGGCACTTCGGTCGGCGCCCGATCCAGCTCAGTTGGTACGTGATGGTGATGCCGGCGCTACTGCTGAACTACTTCGGCCAGGCCGCGTTGCTCACCGAAGAGCCCGAAGCGGTCGGGAGCCCGTTCTACAACCTGGCACCGAGCTGGGGCATCACACCGCTCGCCGTGCTGGCGACGATGGCATCGGTGATCGCCGCCCAGGCGCTGATCAGCGGCGCCTACTCGCTCACGACGCAAGCGGTGCAGCTCGACTACTTGCCCCGACTGAAGATCCTCCACACGTCGGCCCAGCACATCGGTCAGGTGTACGTGCCGCTCGTGAACTGGTTGCTGATGATCGGCTGCATCGGGCTCGTGCTCGGCTTCCGGACGTCGAGCAACCTGGCCTCCGCGTACGGCATCGCGGTCACTACGACGATGCTGATCACGTCGCTGTTGTTCTATCGCGTGGTCCGCGACCGGTGGGGTTGGTCGACGCTCAAGGCCTCGCTCGTGCTCGTGCCGCTGATGCTGGTCGACGCCGTGTTCCTCGCCGCCAACGTGCCGAAGATCCCGACCGGTGGCTGGTTCCCGATCGCCGTCGGGATCGCGCTGGTCGTTCAGATGACGACGTGGCGCAAGGGCCGCGAGTTGGTGGCGGCGCGCATCCGTCGCGGCGAGCGACCGATGGAAGAGGTCGGACGCGAGGCGCTCGAGGCTCAGGTCGCCCGTGTACCCGGCACTGCGGTGTACCTGTTCAAGGACGCGGGAGCTGCCCCTCCGGCACTGGTGGCGAACCTCGAGCACAACAAGGTCCTGCACGAGACGACGCTGCTGCTGTCGGTCAGCGTGGCCGAGGTGCCGCGCGTCGATCCCGATCAGCGCGTCACGTGCGCGCTCATCGGGCCCGGCATTCACCAGATCGAGCTGCTGTTCGGTTTCATGGACGAGCCCGACGTCCCCGACGCACTCTCCACCATGGACGCGATCGCCGACTACCAGTTCGATCTCAGTACGACGACGTTCTTCCTCGGCCGCGAGGCGGTCGGAGCCGGCAAGGTCCCGGGGATGCATCCATACCGTGAGGAGTTGTTCGTGCTGCTCAACCGCGGCGCCGCCAGCGCGTCGCGGTTCTTCAACCTGCCGCCCGATCGGGTCTTCGAGGTCGGGACGCAGGTCGAGATCTGACGTGCCCCGTGCGCCGGGTCAGCCGTACACGCCGATCACGTCGATGATGAAGTGCGTCGACCCGCCGCCGCCACACGCGACTTTGAGCAGCGCCAGATCGACGGCCGACACGACGTGGTTGGCGACGGTCATGCCGTTGTCGAACCAGTTGATGCTCGACACGTTCGGCGTCACCGAGATCCCGGCCGAGAACACCGTGAGGAAGCCGTAGCCGAGCGTGTCGGTGACGGTGAGGTTCATCATCACGCCGTCGATGTTGTCGACGAAGCCCTCGGCGCCACTGTCGAGCAGACCGATCGTGCGGACCTGCCCGGTATCGATGCGGCCGTCGTTGGGGAGGTCGGGTTCGGCGCCTGGTCGGCTGTCGTAGACGCGGATCGGTTCGAGCAGCAGGGTGAGTGCCCCCGCCGTGCCGGGACGCGCGAGCAGGGTCGGGCTGGTGCCCGGGCTGGTGCCGTTGATCTGCCAGAGCTCGAGCCCCGAGGACGCGTTGTAGGCGAGCGTGCCCGTCGGGTAGGTGCCGAGCACCGTGTCGCCGGGTGCCCCGACGAACTGGAGGTGGCCGCCGGGTGACGACAGCTGCATCACGATCGGGCCCGGCCCGGAGATGTTGGTGAACGCCGCGTTGTTCTCGAAGCTGGTGACGGCGTCGGCGACGTTGTGCTGGCCGAGGATCGCAGGTCCGCCGGGAGCCGCTGCCGCACTTCGCGAGGTGATGCCGGCCCCGGCCGCACCGACGGCGGCGGCGGTGGCGACGCGCAACAGGTTGCGCCGGGACGAAACCGGCTCCGGTGCGGAGATCTCCTCCAGCTGGGCGCGTACGTCGGCGAGTTCGCGCTCGAGCTCGACGAGTCGGTGGGACAGGTCGTCGGTCATGTGTGGCTCCTTGCTCGTTCTGTGGGCTGAATCCGTGGTCGGTAGACGATTCGGGACAAGAGGATGGCACTCGCGGGCGACCCGCTGCGGCGACATTGTCGTGGTGCCGACACGACGGCAGGCCCAACGCCGGTCGCGCCTAGAGTCGACCCCGTCACGGAAGGGGGCCACATGGCGGAGGAACAGCACGACACGATCGACGACCTGTCCACCGAGCTGCGGCGCTTCCCACCGCCCGATGGGTTCAAGGCTCAGGCGCTGGTCACGGGGACCGACTTCTACGACGAGGCCGCGGCCGACGACGAAGGCTTCTGGGCGCGACGGGCATCGGAGCTGATCGCCTGGTCGAAACCGTGGGAGACCATCCTCGAGTGGGACCTGCCGTATTCGAAATGGTTCGGCGGTGGCGAGCTCAACGTGGCGTACAACTGTCTCGATCGGCACGTCGAGGCCGGGCGGGGTGACAAGGTCGCGTTCCACTGGGAAGGCGAGCCGGGCGACAGCCGCACGATCACCTACGCCGAACTGCTCGCCGATGTGCAGCGCTTCGCGAACGTGTTGAAGGACCTCGGTGTCGCCAAGGGCGACCGGGTCAACATCTACATGCCGATGATCCCCGAGGTGGTGGTCGCGATGCTCGCGTGCGCGCGCATCGGTGCCGCGCACAGCGTGGTGTTCGGAGGGTTCTCGGCGCAGGCCCTCGCCGATCGGATCAACGATGCCGAGGCAACCGTGCTGGTCACCGCCGACGGCGGCTACCGGCGCGGTGAGGTGTTCCCGCTCAAGGCCGCCGCCGACGAGGCCGTGTCGAACGCGCCGACGATCGAGCACGTCGTCGTCGTCAAGCGGGGTGGCAACGACGTCACGATGGTCGACGGCCGCGATCACTGGTACCACGAGCTGATGGAGGGTGCCGATCCGGATTGCCCGGCCGAGCCGATGGACGCCGAGCAGCTGCTGTTCCTCCTCTACACGAGCGGCACCACCGGCAAGCCGAAGGGCATCATGCATACGTCGGGTGGCTACCTCACCCACGTCGCGTACACGCACAAGTACGTGTTCGACCTGCACCCCGACACCGACGTGTACTGGTGCACCGCCGACGTCGGCTGGATCACCGGCCACAGCTACATCGTGTACGGCCCGCTGGCGAACGGAGCCACGCAGGTGATGTACGAGGGCGTGCCCAACCATCCCGGCAACGACCGGTTCTGGGAGATCATCGCCAAGTACGGCGTCACCAAGTTCTACACCGCCCCCACCGCGATCCGGACGTTCATGAAGTGGGGCCCGGAAGAGCCCGCCAAGCACGACCTGTCCTCGTTGCAGCTGATCGGCACGGTCGGTGAGCCGATCAACCCGGAGGCGTGGATGTGGTACCACGAGCACATCGGCGGCGGCCGCTGCCCGATCGTGGACACGTGGTGGCAGACCGAGACCGGCGGGATCATGATCTCCCCGCTCCCCGGCGCGACGACCACCAAGCCGGGCTCGGCGACGTTCCCGCTGCCGGGCGT
>DATMDV010000031.1:0-28875 GCA_035557475.1 Ilumatobacteraceae bacterium | reverse complement strand
ACCACGATCACGCTCGACTGCGCCGACGCCGAGGTGCTCGCCGCGTTCTACTCGCGCCTGTTCGGCTGGGACATCGCAGCGCGCGACGGCGCGGGCTGGGTGCAGCTCCGCAATCCACACGGGGGTGTCGGCCTGAACCTCCAGGCTGAGGACTGGTACGAGCCCCCTGTCTGGCCCGAGCGGCCAGGGCTCCAAGCGAAGATGATGCACTTCGAGGTCCTCGTCGACGACGTCGACGCCGCGGCGCAGCTCGTTCTTCGGAGTGGTGGCACGGAGGCTGTGCACCAGCCACCGGATCGCGACCACACACGCATGCGGGTCATGCTCGACCCAGCGGGGCATCCGTTCTGCTTGTTCGTCGACGGCGAGTGAGCAACTCCGTCCCGAGTCCTCTGCACGGAAGACGCGCGACGCCACTTGGATTCGTGTGCTCCGCGAGATCTTCGGACAACAGCGATGAGTCCGGAGCGGGGCTGCAGTCGAATCTCTTGTCGAACCGATCAGGACGCTTCGACGTACGAACTGTTGACACACCGCACTATTGGGAAGGGGGCCGGAGATGACGAAGATCTTCGCCGATGAACTTCAGCCAGGAGACGTCGTTGAGTACGCGGGCCGGCTCCACACGGTGAGCCACGTCGAGCGCCGGGCCGGTTGGTCATGGCCGATCGCTGCTGACGGCACCGGCTGGGCGATAGCGCTCGGCCACAACCTGGTCAACGTCCTACAGACGGCCGCCTGAACGCACACGAAGCCTTCACGGCAAGCCCGCGTGCGGCACGTCCACGCTCGTGTAGACGATGGACGCCCGGTGGTTGGCCGCCGCCTCGTCCTCGTGGAACGTCGGAGCCGCGCACGCGAACAGTGTTCCACCGTCGTCCCCGCCGAGCATGCAGGCGAAGAGCCCGACGCCGTCGTTCGTGCGCTCGTCGAGAATCTCGCCGCCTTCGACGACCCGGATCAATCGGGCGTGCGAGGCATCTGCCACCCACACCGCACCGTCGGCGTCGAGGCAGATGCCATCCGGTGCAACAGCGACCTGGCCCAACGCCTCGGCGACATTCGTCGTGGTCGGAGCATCACCGAATGACGCCCAGGTGCGGCGTTCGCCGAGCTTGCCGCCGTCCACATCGAAGGCGCTGAGCCGGTTCATCATCGACTCGGCCACGATGAGCGTGGTGCCGTCCGGCGTGAGAACCATCCCATTCGGAAAGCCGAGTCCGTCCGCGGCAACACTGGCCGCGCCGTCGGCCTCGACCTGGATCAGCACCGTGGTGGTCGCCGGGGCTCCCGACATCAGGTCGAAACCGAAGTTTCCGACCCACGCTCGGCCGTCACCGTCGACGAGCATGTCGTTGAGGTGCCATGGCGCCAGCGCGGAGAGATCGGCGTGCTCGACGAGCGTGCCGTCGGCGTTGCGGCGAAGCACTTTGCGGTCGCGCATCGAGACGATCAACAAGTCACCGTTCGGCATGAATCCGAGGCCCGACGGTTGATTCGGGATCTCGGCGATCGTCTCGGCGGAGCCGTCGAGCGCGACGGCGAGAACCCGGTGCGTGTAGAAGTCGGACAGGTAGAGGCGGCCGTCGCGCCAACGCGGGCACTCGGTGAAGGACAGACCGTCGATCAGTGTCGTGAACTCAGCCATCGTGCATCACCCCGTAGACCTTTCGTCGCAAGTCTCGCGCGTCCGTCGATTCGCACATGACGACGACGAGCGCCTCTGGCGTTCGAGTACCGGCTTGCCATCGACGTCATGACTCTTGAAACGCCTCGGGTCTTGATCGAGAATCCGTGTGACAAGTGCGACAACCGGGGTCCAGCGAAATGATCAAAGCGACTCAACGTGATGGCCGGGAGGGAGCCAGCCGAGACGGCCTCGCGGCGGTCGCCATCGTGCTCCTGACCGCGTTCCTCATCGTCTTGGTCGTCAGCCGAATCGTCTAATCCTGGCCGCGCGGCAGCCACTCGATCCCATGTGGGATGCATACGAGGTCGCGTTCCAGTGCCCGGTCAGACGGCGGTGCGCAGAGCCCGACAGCGGGACGTCATCGTGATGACAGGACGGTGTCAGCGGCCGGGCGCACGATCAAAGGGAGGGACCAGACCGAAGGGGAATCGAGCCATGATCGCTGAAGCCACCAACCAGCACTCCACGACGAGCACCAACACCAGTAGTGACGCCAGCCGCGCCGTGCGATCCGACATCGAATGCTGGGCGAGGGCCAGCGAGTTCCTGACCGAGCTGATCGGATCGCCCCCGGACCATCTGCTGTGGGACGACACCCACCACCTCCGGGGCCACGGCCACGTCGGCGGCCGCGAACTGATCGTCATCGCACCCCGCGACGACGACCACCAAACAGTTGTGCTCACCGTCGAGGACTGGGACGCGGTCCGCCGGGCGAGCACCGGTCAGCGCCGCGACCTCCTCAACGCCTGCGCAATCGCCGACCACAACCGGCTCGTCGCGGTGCTGAGCGACGAACGGAGTGCCTCGAGCTTCCTGACAGTCGCCGCCTGAACAGCATGTGACCGCCTCCGACTCGACGGGGGAGATGATTCGGATCGCGTCCGGGTCGTGGGTGCCGTCGAGGCTCGTTGTCAGGTGGTGGGGACGATGAGAACGTTGCAGGGAGCCTGCTTGGCGACGTCGCCGGCGATCGAGCCGAGCACTCCGGCCTCCGCTTGGACCTGTTTGTTGCCGACCGCGATCATCGATGCGTCGAGTCGGACGGCCTCGCTGCAGAGTGCCTGGGCGGGAGTGTCGACGATGACAGCGTGCGTGATCGGCGTGGCGCTGCGGATCTCGCCGGCCAGAGCCCGAAGCGTCTGATCGGCCGCGTTGATCGAGTCGATGTGCCAGTGCTCGGAACCCGCGCTGCGCACCTCGACCGAGGACGGAGAGGGCACGGCCATCACGATGTGCAATGGCTTGCCGCAGCTGGCGGCCAAGGCGCCGGCTTGGAGGGCGACATTTCTGGCGGTCGCACTCTCATCGACCCCGACGATGATCTCGTTCAAGCGGCTGCTCCTCTCGTCCGCGATCCAGCCCGGGTTGGCTGAATCGTTTGTGGTGATCATCTGCGCAGGCCGTCACTGAATGGTCACCGAGGCGACGGGGTACGGTGACCGCGCTGTGACATGCCGACGACAGGTTGGCCGCCATGGATCGGCTGGGAGTTGACGTGGAGGTCGGCGTCCTCGGCTCGGTCGAGGTCTGGGATGGTGACGGCGGGGTCGTGTCGTTGACGCCCCAGGTACGTCGTTTGCTGGCGATGTTGGCGGCCACGCCGGGCCAGACGGTGTCGGCGGACCGCATCGCGGAACACGTGGCGGGCGGCAGCGTCGACGGTTCGACGGTACGAACGGCAATATCGCGTTTGCGAAAGGTGCTCGGCGGCCGGGTGGTCACGGAGCAGCGTGGATACCGGTTGGTCCTCGGAGATGACGACGGGCTCGACTCGGCCCGGTTCGAGGAGCTCATCGCCAGTGCTCGCACGATGCGACCGCAGGAACAGTGTGACGCGCTCAGCGGTGGACTGGGTCTGTGGCGCGGCGAAGCGTTCAGCGAGTTCGCCGACGAGCAGTGGGCGCAAGGTGTGGCGAGTCGGCTGGAAGAGCGGCGCGCCGTCGCCGTCGAGGACTTGGCGGAGGCATTGATCGAGTTGGGTCGCTACCAGGAGGCGGTGTCACTGCTGGAGCCGCAACTCGCTTCGTTCCGGTATCGCGAGCGGCCGGTTGGTCTGCTGATGCGAGCGCTGGCGGCCGATGGGCGGGTGACCCAGGCGCTGCGCGCGTTCCAGCGGCTTCGGACCCAGTTGCGCGAAGAGATCGGTATCGAGCCGACGTCGGAGCTTCGCGACCTCGAGGCGAGCATCCTCGGAGGGCTGGACACCGAGCGCGACGTCGAGGTCGAGTCACCCCGTGACTTGCCGACGGGCACCGTGACGTTCCTCTTCACGGATGTCGAGAGTTCGACCGAACGGTGGCAGCGCGACGAGACAGCGATGGCGGCCGCGTTGGCGGCTCACGATCAGGTGATCCGCACCGCGGTCGAGTCGTGCGACGGCTGGGTGTTCAAGCACACCGGGGATGGGATGTGCGCGGTGTTCACGTCTGTTCGCCAGGCGTTGGCTGCCGCCGTGCGAGCCCAGCGATCGTTGGCATTGCCGGTGCGGATGGGGGTGCACACCGGCGAGGCTGAGTTGCGCGACGGCGATTACTACGGTCCGACCCTGAACCGGACGGCGCGGGTGATGGACGCCGGCCACGGCGGCCAGATCCTGCTGTCAGCGGCGACCGCCGAGCTGGCCGACGAACTCGAGATGACCGACCTCGGCGAGCATCGCCTGAAGGGCATCGCCGCTCCGATTCGACTGTTCCAACTCGGAGCCGAAGGATTCCCGGCGTTGCGGACGCCACTGGCGCGGGCCGGGAACATGCCGACCGAGCTCAACGAGTTCGTCGGACGCGAGACGGAGATCGCCGACATTGTCGCCGAGCTCGTCGGTCATCGCGTCGTGACCCTGCTCGGGGTCGGCGGTACGGGCAAGACGCGGCTGTCGATCGAAGCTGCCGCCGCGGCCGCACCGACGTTTCCCGATGGCTGCTGGTATGTGGAGCTGGCAACGGTGGCCATCGCCGGTGCGGTCGAGCTCGCGTTCGCGGCCGGCCTGGGCCTCAGGGCATCGACCGAGGGCGAGGTGATCAGCGGCATCGTTTCGACGTTGAAGCACAAACGGCTGCTCATCGTGGTCGACAACTGCGAACACGTGCTCACGGCCGCCGGCGAAGCGATCGAAACCATCGTGCGCGCGTGCCCAACAGTCGCGATCCTGGCCACCAGTCGCGAGCCGTTGATGGTGACCGGCGAACGCCTGGTTCCGGTGCCGTCACTCCCGCTCGCCGACGCCGAACGGTTGTTCATCGAACGGGCCAGGGCGGAGGCCCCGCATCTGGTCATCGACGACGTGCAGTCGGCGGCGATCACCGAGTTGTGCGAACGCCTCGATCGGCTCCCGCTGGCGATCGAGCTGGCCGCGTCACGGGTTCGAGCGCTCAGCCCGGTCGAGCTGGCCGCCGCTCTCGACGAGCGCTTTCGTCTGCTGGTCGGCGGTCGACGAACCCGAGTCGAGCGTCACCAGACGATGCGCGGCACCCTCGACTGGTCGTACGAGCTCTGCGGCGCGATCGAGCGGACTGTCTTCGATCGGCTCTCCGTCTTCCCTGCCGGCTTCGATCTCGTCGCCGCGAGAGCTGTGGCCGGCGGGGCTCCTCTGTCGGATCTCGATGTCATCGACGTCGTCCCGCAGCTCGTCGACCGGTCGCTGGTGCAGCGAACCACCGGATCCGACGGTACGTCCCGGTACCACCTGCTCGAAACGATGCGGGCATACGGTCGCGAACACCTCCAACACGACGGCACCGCCGACGACGTCCGCGAACGACACGCGCGCCACATCGCAAGCACGATCACCGCGCTGTCGCTCGCCACCATCGGTCCCAACGAGGCCGTTGCGCGACAACGCATCGCGCAACTGTTGCCGGACTGTCTGGTCGCGTGCACGTGGTTCGTCGATCACCACGATTGGGACGCGGCGTTCGATGTCGCCTCGTTCGGGATGACGGACTGCGAACGCGAGCAGAAGGAGCTGTGGATCCTGATCGCTGACGCCGTCGCGGCGATAGGTGACGAACCGGAGTTCCTCGGCGAGCTGACGCTTTCTCTCGAGATGGAGCAACTCTCGGTCAGCGAAGTGAACCGCAGAGCCTGGGAGATGATCGATGCGGGCTGGCACGCCCCCGGTCACCGCTTCTCCGACGCCCCTCAAACCAGAGTCGAGGGCCACGCTGCGGGCGGCAGACGCTCCGAGGAACTCCTCGCCAGCCTGCAACTCCTGCACGACGCCCCAGTCGCGACCCGATGCGTTGCCGAACACGCCGTCATGCGCAACCTCGCGGTGGTACGACCCGATCTGGCCGCCCAACATCTCCCAACGTTCGAGACCCTGGTCAGGAGCTCAGGAAGTCGTACGGGCCTGGCGATGACCGCCGAGGTCCGAGGACACCTCGCGTTCAGCGCTCACGAGTGGGCGCTGGCGGCGGACTACTTCGAGGAGGCGCTCGCCGTCGATCCAGACGCATCGAAGGGCTGGTTCGAAACCACGGTGTCGTGGTTTCGGCTCGTGGCCCTGGCACTGTCAGACGCAACTGCCGAGATCAACGCAGCCGAGCTCAGCGATCCGTGGCGATGGCTGCGCGAGGCCGACCTCTCGATCCTGCGGTGGTGGGGCGCGTCGGCCACGTCGGTCGTCCTCGAACGGCTGAACAACACGGACCTGGCGAGCCGTTTCCGACGATGGATCGTCCAAACCGATCCGGGCGATGTCGGACGGATGATGGAACAACGACTCGCCGGAGCAGAGTTCCTCCTCGACCGCGAACCGACCGACCCCGTCGATCTCGACGAGCTCGTCGACGAGCTGTTCGAATTCGCCAACTCCTCGAGGCCGATCCAACCGGCGACATAGGAATCAACGCGGCGCTCCGGTCGGCCCACCACAGTGCAGCAGCTGAGTTGACGTCTGGGTCAGGTCGAGTTGCGGATGGTGAGGGTGACGTCGACGGTTTCGCGGCCGGGGGAGAGGTTGGGGTCGGCCCGCATGCGCATCAACATGTCGACGGCGCGGGCGCCCATTTGTTCTCGGTCGAGTCGGATGGTGGTGAGTGCGGGTCGGACGAGGGCGCTGACGGCGACGTCGTCGACACCGATCACCGCGATGTCGTTGGGGACGTGGTGGCCGAGGTCTTCGAGGGCGCGCATCGCGCCGATGGCCATGATGTCGTTGTAGGCGAGGACGCCGTCGAGGTCGGCGAAGCGGTCGAGGAGGCGGCGGACGCCGTGGGCGCCGCCTTCCATCGTCTCATCGGCCCACACCACGTGGTCGCGCGGGTCGGTGGCACCGTTGGCGGCGATCGCTTCCCGGAAGCCGTGTTCGCGTGGTTCGTCGACGGTTTCGCTGCTGGGGCTCGAGATCATGCCGAGCTGATGACGGCCCCGCGATCGGAGATGTTCGACGGCGATGTGAGACCCGCGTTCGGTCGCTGATTCGACCGAACCGATCCGAGGGTGGTCGATCAGATAGTCGATGGTGACGACCGGCACGGCCCGATCGGCCAGCTCGCGAAGTTGCTGTTGGGTGCCGCGCACGGGGAAAACGATCAGTCCGTCACAGCCCCGATCGACGAGCGATTGGATGACTTGTTGCTGTTTGTCGGCGTCGCCCTCCGAGCTCGTCAAGTACACCAAGTAGCCATAACGCTCCCCGGCGACTTGGATGCCACGCGCCAACTCGGCGAAGAACGGGTCGATCAGGTAGGTGGCGACCAGACCCAACGTGAAGCTTTGGCGGGTCACCAACCCGCGTGCCATCAGGTTCGGCCGGTATCCCAGATCGGCAATCACTTCGAGTACACGGGCCCGCGTCGCGGCTGCCGGACCGGCACGGTCGTTGACGACCCGCGACGCCGTGCGAACCGAAACCCCCGCCCGTGCAGCGATGTCGTGCAACGTCGGCGCCCGCCCCGAGGGACGCGCCGGAATCGGGGCGGGAGTGGGCACTTCGCCGATCTTACGCGTGCTCCTGAACCGCGACCGCTGACGATTCGGCGTGGTCGTCGCGGTCGTCGACCTGGCCGTCGCGCGTGTCGTCATCGCGGGAATCGTCGCCATTGACTTCCGTCGGCGCACGCCGGCGACGGCGGACGATTCGGCGTCTCAGCACGAGCAGCCCGACCGCCAGACCGACGAGCACGATGAGCGGACGCGGCACGGCCCATGTCGTCGCGCTCGCCACGTCGGGCGCCGGCTCGACGCTCAGTTCGGCGCCGTCCGCGGGCTCGGGGTCGATCGTGACGGTCGCCCGCAGACGACCGCTTGGTGTGAGCCCGGTGATCACGGCGGTGCTATCGAACGATTCACCGGGGAGCAGTTCGTGCACGTTCGGACCGTCCTGGGTCGCCGAGAACATCCCGAACGGGCCAGCAACGTCGAGCTCGGTCACCCCGCCGAGCCGGATGTTGCCGGTGTTCGTCACCCGGAACGCGACCTCGGCGTCGCCACGCGTACCGAGCCCGCCGGTCGACCGGTAGCCGACGTCGAGACGCTCGACAGTGAGCTCCGGGTGCACGTCGCCCAGCACTCGCACGTACACCCGCGCCCCAACCCGGCGATCGATCGTCACTCGGCTACCGTCGCCGTCGACGACCTCGTGCGTGAGCGAGGCGACGATTCCGGCCGCATGATCGCCCGGCTCCGCACCCGTCGGCACCTGGAGTGTGAACGGGATGTCGACGGTGGACCGGGCCGGCACCTCGACCTGCGGCGCCACGCCGATCCATGTCCCTGCACCTCGTGATTGTCCCGTGGCGGCCAGCACGTCGAGACCGCCGGATGCGTTCGTGAACGCGTCCTTGGCGTACACGTCGAACGTCAGGTCCTCGTAGCTGTAGTTCGTGAGTGCCAGGGAGTCGTCGTGCCGGGCCCCCGGGTCGAGCCGGAACTCGAACCACGTGCGTTCTCCGCCCTGCCCGTCAGGACCGGAAGGGGCGACACCCCAGGTCAGCCGGTCGGACACCGGGTCGACGTCGTCGTCCTGCGCCGACACCGGCGCAGGCAGGGCGAGCGCGGCGACGGCGACGGCCACGCCAACGAGGCTTCGGTGCGGAACGCCAGCCATGGACTCCTTCGGGGTCGTTGTGTGCTGAACCTCAGAGCGCGGTGAACGTGACGGTCGCCGCGTAGACACCTGGTTCGATGCCGGTGTCGACCTGCAAGGCGAGGCCGCCGCCGAGCACGGTCGTCCCGCGTCCGTCACCCGCGCCGGCCGAGGCCAGCGTCCGCGAGCGCGACAGGCCGTCGCCGGTCGGGAAGCCCGGTGCCACGGTCGGGCCGGCCACGACACCGGCGCCGACCGGCTGCGACACGATGTCGGGGGTCCAACCCAGGTAGGCGCCGGTGAACACGTCGCCACCGAGCGACGTGAAGTCGCTCGACTGACCGGACGCGACCCAACCGGGCGAACCCGGCCGGGTATCGGTCACGGTGACCGGTCGCAAGTCGCCGGCGGTCACCCACGACTCGCCGTCGGCAGCCAGCTCGAACGGCGGGAACACCACAGTGCGATCGTCCGGGTCGACGCTGATCACGAGCGCGCCGGCGTCGGCCTCCAACGTCGCGATGAGCTCCTGGGTGCCGTCGGCCGGACCACCCGGGTCGCCGCGCAGTGCCTCGACGACGCTGACCAGTGCCGTCACGTCGCCGAACTCGGTCGAGCCCGAGACGGCCAGCTCGCCCGGGGCATCGGTCGCGCCATCTGGCACGGCGTCCCACTCGACCGGCACGTCGGCGACCGAGCCGTCAGCCGTGGTCAGCACGCGCACTGTCGCGGGCAGGATCAGCGGGTCGCCGACGGCGACCGAGCGGTACACCCGACCCTGCACGACGTGCGTCGCATGCGACTTGTTGAACACGTCCATCGAAGCGTTCGGCTGCACGACGGGCCACGCGTCCCAGTTGACCATCTCCTCCCAGTTGAGCGGCTCCCACATGAGCACCCCGACACCACGGTTGTCGGGCAGGTCGTTGGCGATCGAGAACACCCGTTGGATGGCGTCAGCCTGGCCTTGAATGGTGCGCGGGTACGGAGAGTTGGGGAGCGGTGCGCCACCACCGCCGGCGGCCGGATACGACGTCTCGGCGATGTCGATCTTGTGGCCAGGATGGGCCGCGGCGACGGCGTTGATGTTCGACTCGTAATGCTCCGGCGTGCCGTGCCATTGCGGGTAGTACGAGTGGGCCAGTACGTCGACGGTCTGACCCTTGGTCGCGAGGCGTGACAGCAACTGGTTCCAGAACTCCAACGTCTTGGCGAGCCGGTTGTTGTCGATGATCACGTGGATCTCGACCTCGATGTCCTCGCCGTTGGCGTCAGACACGTCGCGAACGGCCTCGATCCCCGAAGCGACCAGCGTCGAGAACCGGTCCCACTGCTCGTCGTAGAGCGCTTGCTCTTGCGGGTCGCTCGAGTTCCAGTACGTCCACAGCAGTCCGCCGCCGGGCTGGGACTGGTAGATCTCCGCCTGGTCGACGAAGTAGGCCGGGTTGGTCGTGCCGATGATCGACGCCTCGGATCCGTAGAGGAACCCGTTGATGATCTCGTTGCCGACCGCCACCTTGTCAGGCGTCGTGCCCTGGTCGATCAACTGCTGGATGTAGTCGCGCGTGAAGTCGTACACGGCGTCGTCGAGGTCGTCGAACTCCAGCTCGGCCCACGCCCGTGGTTTGGGTTGCTTGCTCGGGTCGGCCCACGAATCCGAGTAGTGGAAGTCGATCCCGAGGCCCATCCCACGCTCGGCCTTGATCCACTTGGCGACCTCCTTCGAGCGTTCGGGACCCTGGTAGGGGATCGGGAACGGTGTACCGGACGGCGGGTTGCCGGGCTCCCAGCCTTCGAAGCGGGGCTCGTTCCAGATCCGCAACCGGATGTACTCCATCCCCATCTCTTGCACCATGTCGAGCACGTGCGGACCGCCGCCCCAGCCCTCGCAACACTCTGGCAGGGGTCCCGTTGGGTGGCTCCAGAACTGGGCGCCGAACTGGTCCTGGTCGACGGTGGTGCGCTGGTCGGTGTACGACAGGTCGGCGCCGAGGATCAAGTCGTCGCGGAGGTAGTTGAACGCGCGGATCTCGGCCACACCGATCACCGCGCCCGCCGACGCATCAGAGAACGCCACACGCACGTAGCGCGTACCTGACCGCGTCAGCAGCGCCATCGTGCCGTTCGACGGCTCGAGGTTCGACGAGGCATCCAACACCGACTCCCACGCCGCACCGTCGCCCGAGACCTCGATCTCGTACTGGTACGTGGCCGCCGGATCGGCGAACACCACCTCGACCTTGCGGATGTTGTCGTACATGCCGCCGAGGTCGAGCGACAGCCACTGGCCGGCCACGGCGCCTTCGGCGACCCATGCCGTGGCCTCGTCCTGGTCGATCGCCAAACCGGCCGATGCACCGCCGCTGCTGGCGGCCGCCGACGCCCACGGCTTGGCCGCGATGTTGCTCTCGACCGGGTTGATCACCGCCTCGCCGAACACGGCTGTCACCTGGGTCGCCGACTCGGCGCTGGCAACGAGTGCCCCTGCCACAGCGACGCCGACGACGATCTTCGACCTCGATCGTGCGTACATGAGATTGCCCCCATTCCAACTCCAACTGACGTGGCGCCACCCATGACGTGCAGCCACCACGCCATCGCCCCCGGCCCCCTTGCCGGCCCGCGCGGTACGCGTCGGGCGATGGAACGTGTGTGTCGAAGTCACCGTAACGACTCTTGCCAACGTTAGCAAGAGTCGATTGCCAACGTTGGCAGCCACGAGTTCGCGATCATCGTCACTTCGACGCGATCACGGACCCAGGGTGCCCATCCGATCGAGATCGGCGTCCCAGCCGTCTCGCCGTCCGGCGATCTCGTGCGAGAGCACCGTGTCGAACACGAACGGGTAGGCAGCCAGCGTCGCGCGGTGCGGTTCCTCGCGGTCCGAGCAACAGTCGGATACGACCGACACCAGGTAGCCGCGTTGCGTCGCCGTCGACGCGGTGAACAGCACGCAGGTCGACGTGACCAGCCCGGCGATCAGCAGTCCCCGGATTCCGCGCCCGGCCAGGACCTCGTCGAGGTCGGTGCCGAGGAACCCATCGAAACTGTGCTTGATCACCACCGCCTCGCCGGGCAGTTCCGCTGCGAACGGCAGCGTCTCGACCCCCGGCGTCCCATCGATGCACGGGATCCAGTTGCGCAGCCGGTAGCGCGCCATCCAATCGCTGCGGTCGGGCCGGAACCGGGCCCGCACGTGGACCACCATGAGTCCCTCGGCGCGGCTGTGCTCGAGCAGCGCGGTGACTCGGTCCGGCAGCTCCGGGGACGTGGCCGCCACAGCGGACGTCCAGAAGTCCTGCTGGAGGTCCACGAGGACGAGCGCATACCGGCTCCACGGCGACACCCGGAGAGCCTCGCAAACGGTCGACGGACGGTCCAATCCCTACGGCGGGAGGGGGTAGGTGTCGTCCCATTCGGTTGCGGAGATCGCCGTCGTGTTGGTGGCGAGCTGCACGAGTTCGTCGATGGTGCGGTTGACGTCGGTCGAGACGATCTCGAGAAGCACACCGGTCGGGGCGACCAGACGAGGAAGTGGATCGGCCCGGATGGATTGGAGGTGCGACGGGCAACGTCGGCACTCAACGAGTCCATTGAGTCACCCACGAGCAGCCCACGTGTATTCATACACGTCGGGCTGGCCGCACCTCCGGATGGAAGCCCTCATCGCGTCCGATCGATGTCGGACTCGATCGAACGACCTCCATGACTCCTACTGTCGGATGGTCGTTGGCGCCGACTGAGGTCGTCCGGCTGGGAGGATTTGATGAGCGACATCGAGATGTTGGCGTGCGGCTACGGTCTGGTCGAGGGTCCCCGCGTCGACGGCGAAGGCAACCTGTACTTCTCCGACGTGCACAACGGCGGGGTCCACCGCCGGCGGCCCGACGGAGCCATCGACACCGTCGTGCCGAAGCGTCGCGGTGTCGGCGGCATCGCGCTGCACACCGACGGCGGGTTGGTGATCTCCGGACGGAACATCTGCCACGTCCGCGACGGTCAGACACGGGTCGTGTTCGCGCCTGACGCGCCCGGGCTCAACGATCTATTCGTCGATGCCGCGGGACGGGTGATCTGCGCCACGATGCGCTCCGATCCGTTCTCCATCGACGGACCACGCACGGCGGGGGAGTGCTGGCTGATCGACGCCGACGGCACGGCCACCGAGCTCTACGACGATGTCGCGCTGACGAATGGAATCGGGCTCTCGCCCGACGGAACGTTGCTCTACCACGCCGACACGACCCGCGGGATCTGGGTCCACCAGTACGACGATGGCGTCGTGAGCGACCGCCGTCTCTTCGTGCATCTCGACGACCTCTCGCCCGACGGCCTCGCTGTCGACGAGAGCGGAACGGTGTGGGTGGCCGACGTGTCCGGCTCGGGGGCGGTCCGCGGGTTCGCGCCAGACGGTTCGGAAGTCAGCCGGGTGGAGGTGCCCGCACGGATGGTCACGAGCTTGTGCTTCGGCGGGCCCGACCGACGCGACCTCTACATCGTGACCGCCGACAACACCGCCGATCCAGAGCGGGGCGGCAGCATCTACCGGACCCGTGCTGAGGTGCCGGGATGCTCCGTCGCCACCGCGACGGTGTGAACCGTCGGCGACGGTCGAGCACCGCATGAGCGGGCACTGATCGATCGGTCGAACCGAGCCCTCCGTGCGGCGGTCGACGCGCGATCATCGGCGCCATGTCAGACACCTTTCCAGCACTCCGCGCCGTGGCCATCGACGCGACCAATGCCCGCGCCGTTGCCGAGTTCTACCGAGAGCTCCTCGGCTTCGTGTACCGGGCAGGGGACGAGACCCCACCACCTGGACAGCCTGACCCGCGGGGTGACGAGTGGCTCGTGCTCAGGGACCGCACCGGAGAGGCGCGCCTCGCGGTCCAACGCGTCGCCGACCTTCCGGCGTCCACGTGGCCGGACCCAGGGGTTCCCCAGCAACTGCACCTCGATCTCACCGTCGCCGACATCGACGAGCTGGCGGTGCAACACGACCGTGCGCTGTCCCTCGGCGCGACCGTGCTGCAAGACCGGTCAGCCGACGCCGACGAGCCTCTCTACGTGTTCGCCGATCCGGCCGGGCACCCCTTCTGCATCTTCGTCTCCCCGGACCATCCGACCTGACGAACGTCTGCGGCACGTCGCGTCGGTGGCCATTCACCGGGTTTGACTTATATAAGGCATGACTCATACAATTGGGTCATGGACATCTTCGCGAACCTCGGAGGCATTACCCGCCAGGTCGCGGGCGGCGAACGCGACGGCAAGGCGACGCGCATCGTGATCGCTGAGCGCGACTTTCCGTCTCCGCCTTACGACGTCTGGGACGCGCTGACGAACCCGGAACGAATCCCGCGCTGGCTGCTCCCGGTCAGGGGCGAACTGCGTCTCGGTGGACGGTACGAGCTCGAGGGCAACGCGAGTGGCACGATCACCGACTGCGAGCCGCCGCGGCACCTGGCGGCGACGTGGGAGTACGGCGGCGAGGTGAGCTGGATCGATGTCGTCCTCACGGGTGCCGATGACGACGGAACGCACCTTCGGCTCGAGCACTCGGCGCACACCGACGACGACCGGTGGATCGAGTTCGGACCAGGTGCCGTCGGAGTCGGCTGGGATCTCGCGTTCCTCGGCCTCGCCGAGCACTTGGTGACGCGAGCCTCGGTGCAACACGACGAGTCGGCGCCGTCACCTGAGTTGATCACGTTCATGCGCATGAGCAGCGACGACTGGTGTAGGGCCTCGATCGAGGCCGGGACCCCCGCCGAGGAGGCACGCGCGGCCGCCGACCGCACGACCGCCGCGTACACCGGCAGCTGACCCCACCATCCGTCGCATGCACGCCTTCGACGTCCTGGGCGACCCGGTTCGCCGTCGCATCCTCGAGCTCCTCGTCGACGGTGAACAGACATCCGGTGTCATCACCGATGCGATCCACGACGAGTTCGGCATCTCGCAGCCGGCGGTCTCGCAGCACCTCAAGGTGCTCCGTCAGAGCGGTTTCGTGCACGTGCGGCCAGATGGTACGCGTCGGCACTACCGGCTCGACGCGGCGCCGTTGCGAGAGGTCGACGCCTGGGTCTCGCACTTCCGCCGGTTCTGGGAACAGCACCTCGACGCCCTTGCCACCGAGCTGGCGCGTGGTCGTCGAAGGACGAGTCGCGACGCGGTGGGGGAGACACGCGACGGTGACGTTGATCGATGAGCACGCGAGGTCAGCGGCTCGCGAGATATGCGTAGTAGTTGCAAGCGGCGAAGAACATGCCGTCCTCGGATGCCCGACGGAGCTCGGCGATCCACTTCTCGACGACCTCGGCCGCCATCATCTCGGAGCGGACGATGAGTGGCGCGTACGACTCGGCCGCACTGAGGAAGAACGTCGAGTGCCCGACGTCGGCGTACACGTGTGCATCGACGTCGACCAGTCGAAGTCCGGCGTCACGCAGCAGGCGCGGCATGTCGCGCATCACGCGCGGTTTGGACACGATGGCGGCGATCAGGGCGTCCTCCATCGCCTTGGCGACGATCGGGTCGCCGTAGCCAAACGTCCAGGACGCGTAGTCGCCGTCGAAGGCCGCGAAGGTGCCGCCGGCGCGAAGGACGCGAGCGGCCTCGGCGAGGACCGCAGCCGGATCGGTGACATGGCTCATGGTGGTATGGGCGATGACGGCGTCCACGCTCGCGTCGGGGAAATCGAGCGCGTGGATGTCGCCGACCCGGAACTCGATGCGATCACCGACTCCATCCTCGGCGGCCAAGCGGTTCGCCACTTCGACCAGCGCTGGACTCTGCTCGATGCCGATCACGCGTCCGGAGAACCCGCCGCGGCTGGCCAGGGCACGCGCCACGACTCCCGTGCCGCAACCGATCTCGACGATGTCAGCGCTGTCGTCCAGCGCCATCTTGTCGACGTACGTCTCGCGATAGCCGACGAAGACCGGATCTCTACCGCGGAACTCCAACCGATCGACGAAGCGTTGCACGGTCGCGTCGTCCTGTTCGTTGATGAACTCCATTGCGTCGCGTGCGTTCATCTGCGCTCCCTCGCCGGAATTTGTTGAGGGACGATAACCGCCGATGTGAACCCGAACTGGGCCATATACGACCCTGCAGGTGGGCGGTGTGAGAGTTGGCTTTCAGTCCGCGCGAATGCTCCGGCCCAGCACGCAAGAAGGGCCCACCCCCGAACGCGGGGTGGGCCCTTCGGTTGGGATCGTCAGTCGTGCCGAGCGCGCAGCAGCTTGACCGAGGTCGACGCGACGAACGCGACCCACACGGCGAAGCCGAGCACGCCGACGAACATGGTTGCGCTGCCGTCGATGATCGCGGGCGTGGTCGCGGCAGCGGCGAGCAGCAACGCGGCGCCGATCAACCCGGCCGGCTTCCATCGCCGGGCGAGCAACCCGCTGGCCGTGCCGGCGACGGTGAAGCCGGCGAGGGCGACGCCGATCGAAGCCATCAGCACACCGAACACGGCGTTGTGGAACACCCACAGCCCATCGACGACGGCGAGGTTCGCTGCGCCGCGGTGGATGTAGCCGGCGATCGCGGTGTCGGTGGCAAGCAGCATGGTGTAGTTGCCGATGATGCCCGCCGCGCCGATCAAGCCCGTGATCGCCGCGACGCGTCCGGCTCCGCGTGCAACCCGGGCGATGAACGTGCCGACGAACGTGGCGAGCCCCACGATGCCGATCGGGAACAGGGCTGCCAGGGCGAGCGTCACGCTGCGGTGGTCGGCGTAGTACGACATCACTCGCTCGGCGCTGGCGTCGTTGGCGGGAAAGTTGGCGCGCAGGGCGTTCTGCACGACCACGCTGGCGACGAAGCAGAGACCTCCGATTCCGCCGATGAGTCCCGATCGGGCAAGCGCCGGGCGTGCCGCGGTTGCGGTGAGCGACGCCGTGGTCGGATTGGGGATGGTCGATGTGTACATGTTGTCCTCCGGTGATCGAAGTGATTGAATGGATCTATTATCCAGTGACTGGAACTATATACAAGTGAGTTGATGTATGGTCAAGGAAAAAGTTGAGAAATCTGTCGAGCGTGGCGGGCTGCGCGGTCGACGTGCCGTCCAGGCCGAGGAAACGCGCGCCGAGATCCTCGGCGCCGCGCGGCGGCAGTTCGCCGCCAAGGGCTACTCGGCGACGAGCCTGAAGGAGATCGCCGCCGAGGCCGGCGTGTCGGTGCAGACCGTGTACGACAGCGTGGGCTCGAAGGCTGATCTCGTGCGGCGACTCAACGACCTCGTCGATGCCGAAGCCCGCGTCGGCGAGATCGCCTCGACCATCCCCACCGAAAGCGACCCTGCCGTCGTGGCAGGGATCCCAGCACGGGTCACCCGTCGTATCCTCGAGCGCTGCAGCGACATCGTCCGCGCCAGCTTCGACGGCGCTCGAGCCGAGCCCGACCTCGTCTATATCGCCGACGAAGGCGGACGGCGACACCGTGCCGGCGCCCGCGCCGTCGCCGAGCGACTAGCAGCGCTCCACGCGCTCGACCCGTCGATCGACACGCCTGCCGCCGCTACCACGATCGCCACGCTCGCCGACGTTCGGGTGGCGCTGGTCCTGATCGACGACCACGGGTTCGACCTCGACGCGGTGGAGACATGGATCGCCACCACGACGGCACGCGCGATCCTCCGGACCGACGCCCCTGCGCCAACAAGCCGGAAGCGCCGTTGACCGCGCGTTTGGCGAGTGAAATGGTGGGATGAGCGAACGCGAGTCGGGTCCGGTGACGGTCGTTGTCATGGCGCCAAGTCTCGGGAGCGACCTGTCGTACGCCGCGATCGACCCGAGGATCGTCGTCCTCGACGGCAACGCGGCGTTCGACAGCGAGCGCTACGACGACCTCACCGCCGGTCGGGTACCGGCGGTGAGCGTCTCGCGGGAGGACCGCGACCGCCTGCTCGGCGCAGCTCACGTCCTCGTGGTCGGGTATCCGGTTCCCCGTTCGATTGCTGGCCGCGCTCCAAATCTGCGTTGGGCGCACCACACCCAGGCGGGCGTCTCGAACCTCCACCGCAGTGACCTGTGGACGTCCGACGTCACGCTCACCTCGGGCCGCGGCACGGTGGCCGCCCGGGCCATCGCGGAGTACGCCGTGGCGGCGGTGATGTTCGCGGCCCGCGGGCTCGACGAGGCAGCCCGCCAGAAGCGAGACGGACGGTTCACCCGCCGCGGCTACCGGATGCGCACCGTCGATGGCTCGACGATGGGTGTGATCGGGTTCGGCGGGATCGGGCGCGAGGTCGGCCGCATCGCGCAGGCACTCGGCATGCGAGTGGTCGCCACGCGCTGGTCGATCGACACTCCCGAGATCGACGTCGACGGCGCCGACGTCGTCCTGTCCGCCGACCGGCTGCTCGAGGTCGCCGCGCAGAGCGACTTCCTCGTCGTTTGCTCGCAGCTGACCGCCCAGACCCGGGGGATGATCGACAGTTCGGTCTTCGCCGCCATGCCGCCGCACGCCGTGCTCATCAACGTCGCCCGCGGCGAGGAGGTCGACGAGGACGCGTTGCTCGAGGCGATCAACGACGACCAGATCGCCGGCGCCATTCTCGATGTGCAGGCAGGCGAGCTCGAGGGCCGACCAACCCGCCCTGAGCTGCTGCAGCACCCGCGGATCCTCCTCACTCCGCACGTGTCGGGCACGGGCGACCGCTCGAGCCACGACCTCGGGCGTCGGCTCGTGGCCGACAACCTGCGCCGCTACCTCGATGGCGAGCCGCTGCTCAACGTCGTCGACCGCCAGCGCGGCTACTGATCCATCACGGCGACGGGAACGAGTGGTGCTCGTGGACGACGGTCCATCGGCCATTCTCCTTGCGCAAACCGATCGAGAGCCGTAGGCGGTTGGCCGGTTCCTTGTCGAACTCCGCGCTGGTGCCGCACCGAAGGAGCGCGTGCGCGAAGGCGACGTCGTCGCCGGCGGTGACGTCGAGATCGACGATCTCGAAGACGGCTCCCTGACGTTGCCATTCGAAGAACGGCGGCCACGTCGCGCGGTACGCGTCGATGCCCCGGACGCCGTCGTAGGGCGGAGGGACGTCGAACATCACGATGTCGGCGGAGTGATCGGCCAGCACGCCGTCGAGATCGCCGGCATGCACTGCCTGGGCCCACTGTTCGATGAGGGTGCGAATGCGCGTTTCGTCGTCGGTCATGTGATTTCTCCTTCGAGTGATCTACGCGGGGTCGGGGTCGAATCGGGTGGCGCCGGCCCGGACGTGAAGTACCGGGCGCCCTCGACGTGGATCGCGCCCACCGGCATCACGTGCGGGCTGCCGTCGGGATTGACCGTCGTCAGCCACGATGTGTGGCGACCGGGGCCTCCGGTTTCGGGCGCTTGGGTGATGTCTCCATCGAGCACGTCGCGGACTCGTGTCCATTCGATCGGCGGCGCACCGTACCCGTCGAGATTGCGTTCTGCGGTTGGTTCGTTGCCAGGCATCGCTAACGCTCCTTTCGGCCGGAACTTCCGGCGTTCGTCGAGAAGTAGACCGCGCCGACGGCGTCAACTCATCGCCGTCTAGCTCGTGAGCCAGCGTTCGGCGGCGTCGGCGACCGGGTACGCGGTGAACGATCCCGTCAGGTAGTCCATCGCCGCGGCCGTCGCCCCGAAGATGATCATCGTCGTGTCGCCCGTGTCGGTCGTGAATCGCCGCACGAGCAGAGGCAGCGAGTCGACCTGGCCGACGTCGTAGCTGCACGAGACGATTCGCGGGTCGGCCTTCGCAATACTGCACGGTCCGCCTGGCCCCGGTGCAGCCGAGTCGGTGAGCACGTCGACGAACGCAGCCTGTGACGCCTCGTCCTCCGCATCGACCGCTCCCGTCCAGGCTGCCGGGTCGCCGATCTGGAACCCGGTGACGACCGACGTCCGGTCGAGGTCGGGGTTGTAACTCGGATCCCAGTTCGATCGGACGGTGTAGTTGTCGGGCCCCTCCTCGAGGGTGAACTCCCACGAGTCCGCAAATCGCGGATCATCGGGAACGAGCACGTCCGTTGTCGAGTCGGTCGCCAACTCCTCAGCGTCGGGACCCCACGGGTTGTCGCATGCCGCCGTCATCGCGACGGCGATGACGATCGCTGGTACCCGGGTCATGGGTGCTGCCAGGATCGAGCTGGCGCATCAGCACCGAGGAGGGTCATGGACACCTTTGAACGCTTCCGTGATCAGCACACGGTTGTGCTCACCACGTTCAGACGAGACGGTACCGCCGTCCCGACGCCGGTGAGTCTTGCGGTCGGCGACGACCAGAGCACGAGAACAGCAGTGCCGACATCATGAGCGAGATCGGGGTCCACGAATGACGAAGTCCCAGAAATGACAACGACGAGGTATGTGGCGCTGCTGCGGGGCGTCAACGTCGCAGGTCGCGGCACGGTCAAGATGGACGATCTTCGCCATGTCTTCGACGCGCTCGGCTATGACGACGTGGCGACCTACATCCAGAGTGGAAACGTCATCTTCACCAGCGACGGGCCCGTCGACGCCGGCACCGTCGAGCGGGCGATCGAGGCGGACCTCGGGATGAACGTGACGGTCGTGTTGCGAACGTCTGCGCAGCTCAAGGGTGTCGTTCGGCGGAATCCCTTCACGGACGTCGACACTTCCAAGTTGCACATCGGGTTCATGGCGGAACGGCCTCCGGCGGCAGCCGTTCGGTCGCTCGATCGAGAGCGTTTCAGCCCCGACGATGTCGTCGTCGATGGGGGCGAGTTGTACTTCCACCTGCCGAACGGCATAGGTCGGTCGAAGCTGCCCGTTTACGTCGGAAGGCAGCTCAAGGTTCCGACCACGGTCCGCAACTGGAACACGGTCACGAAGCTGGTCGACCTGGTCACCGCCTGAGCGGATCGGGACCCGCCGTTCGTCCGGAACTATTGCGCGCTGTCGCGGCGGGCTCTGGCGCGGCGCTTGCCCTCGTGCATGGCGGCGACGCGAGCGACGGGGATCTCGTGGCCCTCGGCGATCAGGTCGGCAGGTATCCGCTGGGAGACCGCGAGCGCCTCTGCCCACGGGTCTCGATCGCCCAGTTGTGCGGCCGCGTTGAGGATCGTGAAGTCGCCCGGCGCGACATCGTCGAGGTCGTCCCAATCGACGGGGAACGACACCGGCACGCCGGGACGGGCCCGTGGGCTGTAGGCCGCCACGACGGTGGCTCCCCCCGAGCGTGTCGCATCGACGAAGACCTTGCCGTCGCGGTCGGCCTTCACGAACGCCGTCGTGGCCGTCTTCGGGTCGAGCCGTTCGGCGCGCGCCGCGATCGCTCGGGTCGCTGCCGCCGTGTCCTCCATCGTCGCCTGCGCGTCGATCGGCACGAAGACGTGTACTCCCTTGGCTCCGCTCGTCTTCACCGCTCCGGTGAGCCCGACGTCGGCGAGTGCCTGGCGCACCAGGTGAGCGGCGGCGACCGCCCGTTCGAACCCGGTCTCATTCGGAGGGTCGAGGTCGAGGACCAAGTGGGTCGCGCGGTCGAGCCGGTCAGTCCGCGCCAAGGTCGGGTGGTACTCGATCGCACGCTGGTTGGCGAACCACAGCAACGTCGGGCGGTCGTTGCACAGCGCGTAGGAGACGGTTCGCTTCGACGCCTCCGCCCACAATGGAACCGTCGCCACCCATTCCGGGGTGTACTTCGGAACGTTCTTCTGCATGAACGGCGCTTGACCACGAGTCACTCGAATGACCGACAGCGGGCGGTCGCGTAGCTCGGACAGGATCCGGTCGCGCACGTTGTCGAGGTAGTCGACCAGATCACGCTTCGTTGCTCCGGCTCCATCGAACAGCGGTTGGTCGAGGTTGGTCAGATCGACGCCGGCGCGGGACTCGACACTCTTTGAGCCGGCCATCAGCGCAGCGTCAGCCGGACGATCGGGCGTTCGGGCTTGCGTCGGGCGATCTCGGTGAATCCGAGCGGCTCGAACATCGCCGGCGTGCCGGTGTAGAGGTCGCCCGAGCCGCGCTTGCCGCCCGGCGCGACCGGGATGGCGTCGACGGCCGGCGCCCCGTGCGCTTTCGCCATCGCCACCGCGGCCTCGACGAGCGCAGCCCCGACACCACGGCGGCGCGCTGTGCGGTGGATCAACAGGCACGACACCGCCCAGGACGGCGTGTCGTCGACCGGGCCGAACGTCGGCGACGCCTGCATCCGCTGATATTCGGCGCGCGGAGCGATCGCACACCAGCCGACGGGTCGATCGTCGAGGTAGCCGAACACCCCGGGAGGCGGTGATTCCGCCAACCGCTCACCAATCTCCGCCTTGCGCTGGGACGGCCCATTGGCGCGCCACTCGGCATTGCGCAACCGCCAGAACATGCACCAACAGCCACCGGGGCCGCCCCGCTCGCCGAGCACGGCCGGGAGGTCAGCGAGACGTTCGGCGGTTGCCGGTTCGCAGCGCAGCGCTTCGCCGCCTCGCAGCTTCACCGTCATGCCATTCCAACGGCTCATCGGCGCAGCCTATGACAGCCCAGCGCGGTGGTCGGGGCCGGTGCGGGGTTCGCAGCTCGTCAGCAGTCGGTCGCCCGCCAGAGCCGGATGGGCTGGGGGATCCCCTTCATCACGACCGGCCCGAGCTCGGTGAAGCACGCGTGACAAGCGCCGAGATCCACCCCGGCGTGGACGGCGTCCGAGACGAGCACCTCGCCGGGAGCAGCGACATCGACGATCCTCGCCGCCACGTTGACATCGTGCCCGATCACGTCGTCGCCGCGCTGGAGGGCCTGGCCATGGTGGATCCCGACCCGGATCCACAGCGGGAGTCCGGTCGCCTCCGACTCCGCTTCGAAGCCGCGGTGAAGCTCGAAGGCGCTGCGCAGCGCGGTCGTCGGATCAGGAAACCAGAGCAACAGGCCGTCTCCGATCTCCTTGACGATGCGCGCCCCGTCGGGAAGTGCCCCCTGCACGACACGGTCCTGGGCCGCCAGCAGCTGCAACGCCTCGGCGTCGCCGCGTGTGGCGGTGAAGTCGGTGAAGCCGACGATGTCGGTGAACACGATGGTGCCTTCCACCGATTTCGCCGGTGTGCGGGACGGTCCCGCCATCAGGTCGGGACGAGCTGGACGGTGCCACTGACGGTGGCGATGTCGATGACGACGTCGTCGCCGGGTTCGAAGCGGCTCTTCACCGTGCCTCGACCCGACGAGCGCACGGTGGGTCGGATGCCTGGAGGAAGGCGGATCGTGATGGAGCCGGAGACGGTGCTGGCCTTGACGGGCCCCCTGGCCGACGAGGCGACCGTGACGGTGCCGCTCACCGAGCGCACCTGGACGGCGCCCTCAACATTGCCGATCTCCACCGAGCCCGACGTCGTGGAGATCTCCGTGTCGCCCGTCGCGCCCACCGTGATGCGTCCGCTCGTGGTCGAGACGCGGCATCGCCCATCGCACCCATCGAGCTTCACCGTTCCCGAGACGGTGCGGAGATCCGCCTCGGCCACCGTCCCGACCCGGATCGAACCGCTCTGCGACGTGATGCCGACCGTGCCCAGTCGCCCCACGAGCTCGACCCGGCCCGAACGGGTACCGATCATGACGTCGGCGTCCTCCGGGCATCTCACATCGAGCGACGACGACGCCCGTTCCGTCCTGATCTCGACCGCCCCGTCAGCGCTGGCGGCGGCGGACCCACCGCTGTCGACCAGCACATCGGAGCGACGCTCCGCCGTCACCTTCACACCCCCGGACATGGCGCTGATCCGCAATCGCAGGCGGGCGTCGGCGGGGGGCAGGACCATGTCGGCATTCTCGCACCCAGCTCGGTGTCGGCGCTCGTGAACCCACCCGAGCCACGACAGCTCGGTGGTCGACGTCGCAGAAACAGATGAACGTCGAGCGAGGGGTCGGCACGTGTCTCGGCGATACTGAGGTCGTGAGTGTTCGAACGACCGCCGTCGGCGTGCTCGGCGCACTCGTCGCACTCGTCGTGCTCGATTCGGTCGCGATCTCCACTCGCGCCGCGGCGCCGGATGCCGGCACTTCCGTCGAAGCCGCCGCGGCGGCCGCGCCTGAACGAATCGACGGTCCGGCGTCGGCGGGCATGCAGGCCCAACGGCTGACGCTCCCGACACCCGGAAATCCTGGAGGCGTGCCGCTTCCGGTCGAGGCGCGGCCGGTCGACACCTCACGACCAGATCGGGTGATCGGCACCGGAGCACCCGCGAGTTGCACGTCGCAGGCCGTCGTCGACGCAGTCGCGCTTGGTGGGATCATCACCTTCGACTGCGGGCCGGACCCGGTGACGATCGTGATGACTGCGACCGCCAAGGTGGTCAACACGTCGCCGATCGTCGTGATCGACGGCGGCGGCAAGGTGACGCTCAGCGGTGCCGGTCAACGTCGCATCCTCTACATGAACACGTGCGACCCGGCGCAGACCTGGACCACGTCGCACTGTCAGAACCAGGACCATCCGCAGCTCACGATCCAGAGCCTGCACTTCACACAGGGCAACAGCACCGGCGACGCGTACGAAGGCGGCGGCGGGGGAGCGGTGTTCGTGCGCGGTGGCCGGGTGAAGGTGATCGAGAGCACATTCACCGCCAACCGGTGCGACTCGACGGGGCCCGACCTGGGCGGAGCCGCATTGCGTGTGCTGAGCCAGTACCAGGGCCTGCCGGTGATCGTCGCGACGAGCACGTTCGGTGGGAGCCCTTCCCAGGGCAACACGTGCTCGAACGGCGCGGCGATCTCGAGCATCGGCGTTTCGTGGCAGATCTACAACAGCGTCTTCACCGACGGCAACGCGATCGGCACCGGCGCCAACCCCGCTCGTCCGGGCACGCCGGGCGGAGGCAGCGGAGGAGCGATCTACCTCGACGGAAACCTGTTCACGCTCGACATCGCCGGCAGCATCATGCGCGACAACGCCGCCAACGAAGGCGGTGGCGCGATCTTCTTCGTCTCCAACGACCGCAGCGGTGAGCTGCGCATCTCGCATTCGGTGCTCGAACGCAACGTGAGTCGCGGCTTCGAGACCGCCGGCTTCCCGGGGATCTTCTTCCTCGGCCGCGGAGCACCACAGGTGACCGACTCGACGATCCGGTGAGCTCGGTTCGGTACCGTGAGGCGATGACCGGCGACCTCGAACGCATCGGCGAACAACAGCGGCGGCTCCGCCTGGCGGCCTTCGACGAGGACACCGCGTGGCGTCTGGGCAGCGACCTTCGTCAACGGGCGCTCGACCGGAATGCCGCGGTCACGATCGAGGTGCGGCTCGGCGGCGAGACGGTGTTCCTGCACGCGATGCCGGGCACCTCGCCCGCCAACGCCGACTGGGCCCGCCGCAAACGGAACGTGGTCGAGCTGCTCCACCGCCCGTCCTATGTGATCGGCCTCGAGGCCGAGCGCGACGGTCAATCGCTGCTGGAGCTGATGGGACTCCCAGCCCGCGACGTGGCGTCCCACGGGGGCAGCTTCCCGATCGTGGTCGACGGTGTCGGGTGCGTCGGTGCGGTCACCGTGTCGGGGTTGCCCGAACGTGTCGACCACGAGCTGGTCGTCGAGGCGCTCGCCGCCCTCTGCGCCGTCGACGTCGACGAGATTCGTCTCGGCTGAGGGGCGCTTTCGAGACTCGAGGATTGCGGTTCACGGCCGGATCGCGTGGAGCGCAGCCATCGCCGACCCGCGAGCTCCGGCCATGTCGAGGTCGGGAACCAGCGTGATCGTCGCGACGAGTGCCTGCTCGGCGCGCAGCAGTGTGTGCTCACGCACCTTGGTGACGAACCAATCGCGGAAGTGCGGCGCGGCCTCGATCACGCCGCCGCCGACGAAGTACGCGTCGGGGTCGGTGAAGTTGGAGGCGATCGTGAACATTCTGCCGATGGCGATCGCCTGTTGCTCGAAGATCTTGAGCGCCATCTCGTCGCCGCGCTCGCCGAACGAGCGGACGAGCTTGGCGGCGGCGCGGACCGAACCCTCGGCGGCCAAGGGGTGGTCGGGATACATCGTGAGCCAGTACGGCAACAGGTTGTTCTCGATGCCGCTCAGCGAGGCGACGCTCTCGACGTCGCCGGCGAACCCGCAGTTGCAGCGTGGAACCGGTTGTCCACTCGCGAGCAGACCGTCCATCGGGATGTGGACGTGGCCCAGCTCGCCGGCCATGCCGGACGCGCCGCGCACGACCGCACCGGATTCGATCACGCCGCCCCCGAGACCGGTGCCGACGATCGCCGAGATCGACGAGCGGAGCGTCGCTTCAGGGCCGAACAGTCGTTGGTGCGCATACAGAGCGGCCGCGTTGCCGTCGTTGTTGTAGATGACGGGAAGGTGCAGCGAACGCTCGACGGCCGCGCGGAAGTCGAATCCCCACCACTCGGGTTCGGCGAAATTGGTGGCCCCGCGTGCCGAGATGACACCGCCGGCGCTCGCCGGTCCGGGCGTGTCGAGCCCGACTGCAAGCACGTCGTCCCGGGACCTGTGTGTGACCGCCAGGGCGAGATCCATCGCGTGTCCGATGGCTTCGATCGCGGCCGCCGGGCCCTCGTGGACGCGACTCGGCGCCTCGGTCATCTGGTCGATCAGAAAGGCACCGGTGTCGTCGAGCACGGTGGCGTTGGTCTTCGTGCCGCCCACGTCGAGGCCGACGACGACCGCACCGGTCCCTCGGGAGACTGGCGTGTCGTCCACGAGCCGCGCTACAGGTTCGCTTCGGCCGCGGCGATCACGGCCGACACGATCGGCTCCCACTCGGCGCCCTGTTGGCGGGTCACCGTGACGAAGTCGTTGACGCCGAAGATCGACGCAACTCCGCCCGCCGCGAATACGGCTTCCGCGAACGGCATGCCGACTGCGGCCTCCGGGCTCCCGAGGTTGATCATCGCCGGCAGAGTGGTGTCGAGCGTGAACTTCATGGCGTCAGGATTCGGTGTCGGCGACGGAGACGCGGTGGCCATGACGTCGAGCGTACGACGACCGACGTTCGATGGTGTAGATCCTCGTCTCGCGGACGGGCCCGAGAGCGCGACGACGCGTCGTCGGCGGTCCGTCGCGGTCGACTGCTCGTGAGCGTGTTCTATGGTCGAACGGCATGAGTGAGTTCCACGCCGCCGAGACGGCCGTGCAGGCGGCGCTCGACGCCGGCGCCCGCTACGCCGATGCGCGGGTCATGCATCGGCGACACGAGTCGATGTCGGCACGCAACGGTGAGATCGAAGCCGTCACGCACGACGCCGATTCGGGCATCGGGATCCGGGCCCTGGTCGGCTCGGGATGGGGGTTCTTCGCGGTTCCGGAGCTCGGCGATCGTGCCGTGCGCGACGCAGGTGCGAAGGCGGCCGAGATCGCCACCGCCAGCGCGCTGGTTTCGCGGGAGGCGTCCGAGCTCGTGCCGAGCGAGACGGCCACCGGTTCATGGGCGAGCGAATGCATGATCGACCCGTTCTCCGTCGCCCTGTCCGCCAAGGGCGATCTGCTCGAACGCGCGACGACGACGATGACCGAGCACGGCGCCGACCTGGCGGAAGCGATGTACCAGGCGTGGGAGACGCGGAAGTGGTTCGTGTCGAGCGAAGGTCATCGCATCGATCAACACATCCGCGAGTGCGGAGCAGGGATCATGGCGACCGCCATCGGCGACGGCGAGACGCAACGCCGCTCGTACCCGGCCGCCCGCGGTCAGTACGCGACGCGCGGCTGGGAGTTCGTCGATGCGCTCGACCTCGAAGCGCACGCGGCCCGGGTCGGTTCCGAGGCACGGGAGCTGCTCACCGCGCCGCCGTGCCCGAGTGGCGACACGACGTTGATCCTCGGCGCCGAGCAGCTGGCCCTGCAGATCCACGAGTCCGTCGGTCACGCCATCGAGCTCGACCGCATCCTCGGGTGGGAGGCCGCGTATGCCGGCACGTCCTGGCTCGATCTGGCCCAGCTCGGTTCGATGAAGTACGGGTCGGCGCTGATGAACATCACGATCGACCCGACGATCCCAGGTGCCCTCGGATCGTTCGGTTACGACGATGAGGGCACTCCGGCGGCGCCTCGTGACGCCGTCCGCAACGGCACATGGGTCGGTGTGCTGGCCGGGCGTGACTCGGCCGCCGTGGCTGGGCTCGACTACGCGGGGAGCGTGCGTGCCGACGGCTGGGCGCGACTGCCGATGGTCCGGATGACGAACGTCGGGCTGGAGCCCGGACCACACACGTTCGACGAGATCGTCGCCGCGACCGACGACGGGATCTACATGGAGACCAACCGATCGTGGTCGATCGACGACCGCCGACTCAACTTCCAGTTCGGCACCGAGGTCGGGTACGAGGTCAAGAACGGCCAACTCGGCCGGCTCCTGCGCAACCCGACCTATACCGGCATCGGCCCGCAGTTCTGGTCGTCGATGGACATGCTGTCGTCGGAGGTCGTGGTGTGGGGCACCCCCAACTGCGGCAAGGGTCAGCCGGGCCAGATCGGTCACACCGGTCATCCCGCGGCCCCCGCCCGATTCCGCGACGTCCGTGTCGGGGTCCGTGCATGACCGTCGAGCGGGACCTCGCCGCTTCCGTCGTCGAGTTGGCGACGGCCGCGCTGGGCGACGCCGAGGTCGAAGCCGCGGCCGACCGCCACAGGCTGGCCTTGACGCGGTTCGCCAACTCGGTGATCCATCAGAACATGGCAGAGGACGCCACGACGGTGCGGGTGCGGATCCACCACGACGGCCGCACGGCCTCCGGATCGGCCACGGTGATCGACGAAGGTGGAGTGCGCGCCCTCGTCGAGCGGGCGGTCGAGTCGGTGAAGGTGGCGCCGCGCGATCCGGGATGGCCGGGTCTCGCGTCACCTGCCGTAGACAGCGTTGCCCCCGCCGTCGGTCGCGCCTCCATCGAGGCGACCCCGGCCGAGCGGGCGATGGTCGTGCGCGCATTCGTCGACGGCGCAGGCGGGCTGGAGACCGCGGGCTATTGCCGCTCGAACCACTGGGCCGGCGCCTACGCCAATTCGCTCGGTCAGACGTTGACGGGCGGAGCGTTCGAATGTGGTCTGTCGGGCATCGCCCGCCGCAACGGCGCCGATGGTCTTGCCCGCCACGCCCCACTCGCCCTGGCCGGGCTCGACGGCGCCGCGCTTGGCGCCCGCGCGGCCGCCAAGGCACGTGCCTGGGTGGAGCCGATCGAGCTACCGCCCGGCCACTACGAGGTGGTGCTCGAGCCGACCG
>DATMDV010000030.1:0-3576 GCA_035557475.1 Ilumatobacteraceae bacterium | reverse complement strand
AGCAGGCGGACTGATGGCAGTGGCGTGGCGACGACATCGTCTGGCGCGCCGACGACGCCCACACCGAGGGACACGGCACCGAGAACCATCCACCTCACCTCCTCAAGAATCGCAGCGCACCAGCGCCAAACCACCTGATCTCTCGCGATTCGCGACGTCTCACGAGAAGTTCAGTGGCGAATGCCAGTTTGTCGAAATCTTGACGGCCGGCGCGCTGAGCTCGCGTCCGACGTGCAACCATCCGGCACCCCACCTCAAGATGTCGATCGCCGCCTCAAGAACACGCTGTACGGGCCGATCAGTGCGGTATGAGTCGACCAACTGGGCAGGTGGAGCGTTCGCGCGCGGACACCGCTTTGCGCGCCGCGCTGGCTCAGCATCCGCACGCTCTGGTGACGGCGATCGATGGTAACGGACTCTTCGTCGACATGCCCGAGACGGTGCCGCTCACGAGCCATCGCATCGCGTCCGGCCGTTCCGCACTCGACTTGGTCCAACCCGCGGATCGATCGGCGGTGATCTCGGCGTGGGACCGGGTGAAGTCGGAGGGTGCGTCTCGGGCGACTGTCATCCTCGTGAGCGACGCGACACCCATCGCGACGCTGCATTTCTTCGATGCCACGACCGCCCACGGGGTGTTCATCGGGCTGGTCGTCGCGACGCATTCGCCCACCACGGCGCTCGAAGATGCAGCCCGAGGCGCTTCGATCCCGACCCGCCTCGCGCGCACCAGGAAGAACGAGATGGCCGTGATCACTGTCGCCGAGCCGACCGTGACGGCGATGCTCGGCTGGGACGAGGCCGAGATCGTCGGGCACCGCTCACTCGAGTTCATCCACCCCGACGACCACGAGCGGGCCATCAACATGTGGATGGAGTGCATCAGCCGGCCCGGCTACACCTGCCGGTCGCGGCTCCGGCACAGCCACCGCGACGGCCGCTGGATCTGGCTCGAGTTCTCCAACCACAACCTGCTCGACAACCCCGAAGCGGGCTACGTCGACTGCGAGATGTTCGATATCTCCGAGGAGATGGAGGCCCACGAGTCGGTACGGGCCAGCGAACAGCTCTTGCGCAGTCTGGCCGGGGCCCTGCCCGTCGGCGTCGTGCAGTTCGACCTCGACCGGCGCATCGTGTACGCCAACGAGCGTCTCTACGAGATCGTCGGTGCCCACCCCGATACCGACGAGGACACGCTGCTCACATGCGTCGTCGACGCAACCGTGGTCGAGGACGCGCTCGCCCGCCTGTACTCGGGGGGCGACGTCGACATCGAGTTGCAAATGGACCGTCTGGACGGAAGCGGGCGGCGCCTGTGCACGCTCGCCATGCGAGCGCTCATCAACGGCGACGGAGCGGTGTTCGGCGGCGTCGCATGCCTCGCCGACATCACCGACGCGGCCCGCATGCGCGCCGAGCTCGAGGAGCGCGCCACCGTCGACTCCTTGACCGGTTGTCTGAATCGCGCTTCGGTGATCGCTGCCCTGACGGCGATGCTCGACACGAACCCCGACGAGTCGTCAGCGGACCAGTCGTCTGGGATCGCGGCTGTCTTCGTCGACTTCAACCGCTTCAAGTCGGTGAACGACGAGTTCGGTCACGCGGTCGGCGACGCACTGCTCGCCGAGGTCGGTGCCCGGCTGCGGTCGGTCGTGCGGGGAGACGATGTCGTGGGCCGACTCGGTGGTGACGAGTTCCTGCTCGTGTGCCGCGACGTCACCGATGGCGACGAGGCACTTGCGCTCGGGGAGCGGGTCACCAATGCGATCACGTCGCCCGTCACGATCGGGCCCGCCCACCTGTTCCCCACCGCGAGCGTCGGGGTGGCGTGGACGGGTGCGCGCCGAGGACTGGCAGCCGATGCGCTGATCGCCGAGGCTGACGCCGCGATGTACGTCGCGAAGTACGCCGGGCATGGCCGCCCTGTCGTCGCCGCCGATCGTCGGCGCACGCACCAGGCCCGTGCGTGATCCTGAGACGCGGATCGTCACCACGCAGCGTGCTGGATCGCCGTTTCGACGTCGTTCGGCGGCAACGGGCGCGCGAACAGGTACCCCTGGGCCTGGTCGCAGCCGAGCTCTCGCAGACGTTCGAGCTGGTCGGGTGTCTCGACGCCTTCGGCGATCGACCGGAGACCGAGGTTGGCGGCCAGATCGACAACGGCCGAGACGATTCGCTCGTCTTCCTGGTCGACTCCGAGCCCCTGCACGAACGACTGGTCGATCTTGACGAACGTGACCGGCAGGCGCCGAAGGTGGGTCAGCGACGCGTAACCGGTGCCGAAGTCGTCGAGGCCGATCTGTACCCCGAGATCCCTGATGTGCCCGAGTTGCTGCAGGATGTCGGGACGAAGGTCGATGATCGCGGTCTCGGTGAGCTCGAAGTGCAGGCACCGCGGGTCCAACCCGGTCTCTTCCAACGTCGCGCGCACGAGCATCGGGAGGTCTCCCGGTTCGAACTGGCGGGCTGAGAGATTGACGGCAATCGTGAACGTCCGCCCGTGTGATCCGGTCACCTGCCAGTCGCATGCTTGACGCAGCGACATCTCGAGGACTCTCGCGCCGAGCGGCACGATGAGTCCGCTGTCCTCGGCAACGGCGATGAACGCCGCGGGCGGCAGGATCGTCCCGTCGTGATCGGTGATGCGGGCGAGGCCTTCGAAGCCGGCGACGAATCCACCCGACAGATCGATGATGGGTTGGAAGTACACGATGACCCGGTCTTCGTCGAGGGCCGATTGCAGCATCCGTTGTCCGTTCGACCGCTGCTGAACCTGACGGCCGAGCGCCGCGTCGAAGACCTCTGAACGCCTCCCGCCGAGCGACTTCGCGCGGTACATGGCCTTGTCGGCCTCGTTGAGCAGGATCTCCGCCGACCCTCGTCCCCCGACCGAGACCGACACGCCGACGCTTGCGGCAACCGGGTCGCCGTGCTCGGTGCGGTCAGGGCGGCGGCACAACTCGGCGACGATTCGGGCACCGATGTCAACCGCGTGGAGATGGCTCTCGACGTCCGGCGCGAGCACGACGAACTCGTCGCCGCCGATCCGGGCGACGGTGTCCATCGGACGCAGGATCGAGGCCAGCTGAGAGGCGACCCGGCGCAGCACGGTGTCGCCCGCGGCGTGTCCACGGGAATCGTTGACCTGCTTGAACCGGTCGAGGTCGACGAAGAACAGGGCGGTGCACCGCCCCGAGCGCTTCGAGTGCGAGAGGGCTTGGTCGACGCGGTCCACGAGCAGCTTCCGGTTGGGCAATCCGGTCAGCGCGTCGTGCGTCGCCTGCTTGGTCAGGGCCTCCTGGGCGACCTGCAGGTCGGCCATCCGCTCGGCCTGGGCGCGGCTGAGCCGATCGATCTCGCGGTCCTGCGCCTTCTGCGTGCTGAGGTCGGTGAACGTGAGGCAGATGAGGTCGTCGCCCTCGACCGCCAGGGGCGAGCTGCCGACGAGCACGGAGACGACCGCACCGTCGCTGTCGAGCAGGTCGAACTCGAGGGTGGTGCCGAGCCCGTCCGGACCGCGGATCTCATCCAGCCCGACCGGAAGGCCGCCGGCCACGAACTTCGACAGACGTGTCC
>DATMDV010000029.1:0-17018 GCA_035557475.1 Ilumatobacteraceae bacterium | reverse complement strand
CCCCTGTGGCCGGCGGCGGCCCGTCACCTGACGGGCGTCGGGCTCCGGCTGCCGCAACTCGACGGCGACCGGCCGCAACTCGCCACGACACCGCTGTTCGACGGTTCCCAGACCCGTGCCGGCGAGGTCGTGCTCCGGATGTTCGCGGTCCACGACGGGCAGACCGGGTCGGTGATGCCGGGCGGTTCGGGTCGGGTGCTCGCGCCCGGCGACGATCCGGCGTTGCCCACCGCGTGTGTGGCGAAGGACGTGTGGGTGGTCGGTACCACGCTGACGCCGTTCATCGCGGCCGCGCTCCCACAGGTCGACTTCGCGAGATCGGTGCCGACGCGTGCCGCCGATGCGCTGTTTTGGATGAACCGCGCGTCCGAACGGGCGGAGGCGATGGCCCGCACGATCGGGGCGATCAGCTCACGCATGGAACAAGATCCCGGCCTCGTGTCGCTCGACGGCGGACGGTGGTCGATCCGGATGCAGCAGATCGCAAGCGCCGTCCGACGGAGGCGGGTGGCCGTGGCGGACGACCCGGCGGGTGGCGAGCTCACCGCTGAGCTGGCGCAGACGACCGACGCGATCGCGCTCGAGATCGGCATCCTCCTCACGGAAGCCACGACCGTTCGTGAGTACCTGTCGGTGACGGCCGGACGGGTCCTGGAGCGGCTGTCGATCACGCGGGCCGCGCTGCAGCGCGGCGCCGCGGCGGTCGACGATCTCGACTCGCTGCTCGCCGACTTCGCCGCGCTCGCCGGCCTGTGGAACGAGAGCACGGTTCGCGGCCCGGCGTGGCGACTCGGTGACGCGGGACGCCGGATCGAGCGGACGATCGTCGTGCTCGACCTCGTCGGGTCCGGCTTCTCGGACCGGCCCGATCGCGACGATGCCGTCGACTCGGCGGTGCTCGAGGTCATTCTCGCCGCCAACGACAGCCTCGTCGCGTACCGGCGTCGTCATCGCAGCGACGTCGAGCCCGAGGCGGCGTTCGCGCTGCTCGTGCGCGACGCCACGAACCCGCGGTCGGTCGCGGCGTCGATCGAACGGTTCGGCCAGCACGCAGCCGACGCCGAGTGGCCGGAAGGCATCGCGATCGCGGCGGCCGGTCGGGATGCATTGTCACTCCAGCGTGACGAGCTCGTGCCGACCGTCAGGGCGCTGATCGCCGACGCCGGGAGCAAGCTCAACGAGCGCTGGTTCGCGGCGCCGGTGAGCCCGATCGTCGTGGTGGGTCGATGAGCGAGCGCGGCGAGCGAACAATCGATATGGTGAGCCGCGAGCGCCGCTACCGCGTCGTGCACCGCACGACGTATCGCTACGAGTTGCCGATGACCGATGGGTACACCGTGGCCCACTTGTTGCCGCGCGACACGCCACGTCAGCGTGTCGCCGAATCGGTGGTCAACGTGATGCCCGAGCCATCCGAGCGCGACGAGCACGTCGATGCGTTCGGCAACCGGGTCACGCAGTTCGGTATGCACCACCCGCACGACGAGCTCGTCGTCGAAGCGGTGAGCACGGTTCACGTCGACGGTCCGATGCCGATCGACGACGCCGAGTCGTGGAACGACGTGGCAGCCCGTGTCGACCGGTTGCGCGGCGACGAGGCGATCGACGTCGGCCCGTTCCGGGCGCGGACACGCTTCGTCGACATCAACCGCGTCGGCGCCGAGCTGGCGGCCATCGCATACGCGTCGTTCACACCCGGCCGGGGGATCACCGAAGCCGCCGCCGACCTGTGTCACCAGATCTACGACGAGTTCAAGTACGACTCGACAGCCACTGACGTGTCGAGCCCGCTCGCCGACGTCTTGGCGTCACGGCGAGGCGTGTGCCAGGACTTCGCCCATCTGGCGGCCGGTTGCCTGCGCTCGATCGGCCTCGCCGCGCGGTACGTCAGCGGCTACATCGAGACCGCCCCGCCGGCGGGCCGCGACCGCCTCGTCGGCGCCGACGCCTCGCATGCGTGGTGCTCGATCTGGACCCCCTCGGCGGGCTGGATCGACTTCGATCCCACGAACGACCACTTCCCGACCCGCCGTCACGTCACGGTCGCGTGGGGACGTGACTACGCCGACGTCACGCCGGTCCGCGGCGTCGTGATCGGCCCGTCGCGGGCGCAAACGCTCGACGTCGCCGTCGACGTGGTGCTGGTATGACGCTCGTGCACCGATCACGCGTCGTCACGTTTCCGTTCGTCGCCGTGACGGCGGTGACGCTCGTGTTCTTCACGAGCATCGGGATCACGCTCGTGACCGTCCCTTTGTTCGTGGAGGAAGAGCTCGGTGCCGGCGAGTTCGGCATCGGGTTGACGATCGCGTCGTTCGCGGCGGCGGCGATCGCCGCCCGGCCGCTCATCACACGGCTCGGTGACCGATTCGGTCGGCGTCGGCTGATGATGGGTGGCGCCGTGCTCGCTGCCGCCGGCAGCTCGGTCGCCGGGATGGCGGGGACGTTGCCGGTGCTGCTCGTCCTGCGCGGGATCACGGGGATCGGCGAGGCGGCGCTGTTCGTGGGAGCGATCACGCTGATCGCCGATCTGTCGCCGGCCGACCGCCGCGCCGAGGGTGCGAGCTACTTCTCGATCGCCGTGTTCGGCGGGCTCGGGGTGGGTCCCGTGCTCGGCGAATGGGTGCTCGCCGACGTGCACTACGAGCGGGCGTTCGTGACGGCGGGGGCGCTGGCGCTGTCGACCGCCGTGCTCGCGACGCTCGTTCCCCGGTCGGTGGATCGCGTCCACGACGCCGACGACACGTCGACGGGCTCGCGGCGCGGGATCCTGCACCCGGCGGCGGTCGGACCGGGGCTCGTGCTGGCGAGCATCGTCGCCGGGTTCTCGACGTTCACGGGATTCATCCCCGAACACGCCAGGGCGGTCGGTCTGAGCGGCGCCGGCGGTTTGTTCCTGGTCTACAGCGCGGTCTGCCTCATCGGTCGTGTGGCCGGCGCCAAGGTGCCCGACCGCATCGGTCCCGGTCGTGCCGGCAGCACCGCACTCGTGTTCGTCGGCGCTTCGCTGTTGTTGCTCGCCGCGGTGCCCGAGCCGTGGGCGCTGTGGGTCGCGGCGGCAGGTTTCGGCGTCGGCATGGCGTTCAACTACCCGTCGCTGATGGCGATCGTCGTCAATCGCGTCGACGAGCGTGAGCGGGTCGCCGCGTTGAGCTCGTTCACGATGTTCTTCGAGCTCGGCTCCGTCGTCGGCGGCCTCGCGCTCGGCGGCGTCGGCGAGGCGTTCGGCAAGCGCACCGGCTTCGCGGGCGGCATCGTGTGCTGCGCGATCGGCCTCGTCGTGCTGTGGACCAAGGTCGTCGTACCACCCCAGCACGTCGAGATGGACATCCCCCAGTACCCGCCGCTCGTATGTGATTGAGTCGGCTCACCCTACGTCGCGTGGCGGATCGTCTGGTCGCCGACTCGACCGCGAGGTCTGCCCGCAGCGCGCTCACATCGCCGCGTTCGGGTCAGACATCCGAGTTCCAATTGTAATGTCCGATTTCCGCTCGTCAGGGTCGGGTGACGTTGGCACACTGAGGGTGTGATCCAGCTCGACGCCGACCAGTGCTACCGGGTGGCCCAGAGCCGCGACTCGCGGTTCGACGGCTGGTTCTACATCGCCGTGCGCACGACCGGCATCTACTGCCGCCCGAGCTGTCCGGCGATCACCCCCAAGCGGGCCAACGTCGAGTTCTTCGCCTCGGCGGCGGCCGCCCAGCAGCGCGGGTTCCGGGCGTGCAAGCGCTGCCGCCCCGACGCCGCACCCGGCTCGCCCGAGTGGAACATGCGCGGCGATGTCGTGGCCAGGGCGATGCGTCTCATCGCCGACGGCATCGTCGACCGGGAGGGCGTCGCTGGTCTGGCCGGGCGGCTCGGGTACAGCAGCCGACACCTGACGCGTCTCGTCACCGACGAGCTCGGTGCGGGACCGCTCGCGCTGGCGCGGGCGCAACGGGCACAGACCGCGCGCGTGTTGATCGAGACCTCTTCGATGTCGATGACCGATGTCGCGTTCGCGGCCGGTTTCGGCAGTGTCCGCCAGTTCAACGACACCGTGCGCGAGGTGTACGCACTCTCGCCGAGCGAGCTGCGGCGCCGTTCGTCGATCGGCGACCCGGCCGCCGAGTCCGGAACGGTGGCCGTGCGCCTGCCGACGCGTGGACCGTTCGCCGGTCGGGAGGCATTCGAGTTCCTCGGCGCCCGGGCGATCCCCGGCATCGAGCTGTTCGACGGCGAGCGCTACCACCGAACACTCGCCCTGCCGCACGGGCACGGCATCGCGGTGCTCGAGCCCCGCGAGTCGTACGTCCGCGCCGAGTTGTCGCTCGCCGACTGGCGCGACCTCGCCCCGGCCGTGCAACGGCTCCGCCGGCTGATCGACCTCGACGCCGACCCGGTCGCCGTCGACGCCGTGCTCGGTGACGATTCCGTGCTCGAGCCGTTGATCGCCAAGACGCCGGGACGGCGCGCCCCCGGCGCGGTCGACCCGTTCGAGATCGCCGTGCGTGGCGTCGTCGGCCAGCAGGTTTCCGTCGCCGGCGCCCGCACCGTGACCGCCCGCATCGTCGAGGCGGCCGGCGACGTGTTGACGATCGCCCACGACCGCCTCACGCACGTGTTCCCGTCGCCCGCCCGGCTCGCCGCGCTCGACCCCGCCACGTTGCCGATGCCGAGGGCACGGGGGCGCACGATCACCGGGCTCGCCGCCGCGGTGGCCGACGGGTCGATCGTGCTCGACACGGGGGCCGACCGCGACGAGCTCGTCGAGCAGCTCGTCGCCCTGCCGGGCATCGGCCAGTGGACCGCCCGCTACACGCTCATGCGCGGGCTCGGCGATCCGGACGTGTTCCTCGACACCGACCTCGGTGTCCGTCACGCCCTCGACCGGCTCGGCATCGGCGCCGCGGTCGCCGAGCGGTGGCGTCCCTGGCGCACCTACGCGCTTCACCATCTCTGGGCAACGTTGTGAAGGAGACGACCATGAACGACACGACCACGAAGCGCTACCGCACGACGATGCCGTCGCCGGTCGGCGAGCTCACGCTCGTCACCGACGACCTCGCACTGCGAACGATCTCGTTTCCGCCCGGAGCGCACCCGTCGCGCGACGCCACCCCTGACGTCGACCGCGACGTGGTCGATGTCGCGGCCGGCGACCATCCGCTGCTGGCGTTCGCCCAACGGCAGCTCGAGGAGTACTTCGCCGGCACGCGCGTCGAGTTCGACCTCCCGCTCGCACCCGAAGGCACGCCGTTCCAGCAGCAGGCGTGGTCAGTGCTGCGGTCGATCCCGTTCGGCGCGACGATGAGCTACGGCCAGCAGGCGGCCCAGCTCGGTGATCGACGGCGAGCCCGCGCTGTCGGTGCCGCGAACGGGCGCAACCCGATCCCGATCGTCGTGCCGTGCCATCGCGTCGTCGGTGCGAACGGACACCTGACGGGCTTCGGCGGCGGCATCGGCGCCAAAGCGTGGCTGCTCGACCACGAGCGTCTCGTCAGCTTCGCTCAGTGATGGTGCCGGGCGCGGGCTGACTGCTCGCGGCGGGCGCGGGCCTCGGCCTGGCGGCGCAGCTTCACCTCGCGGCGCTTCGCCTTGACGGCCTCGCGCTCGGCGTCGGACCCGCGCTGGGGCTCGATGACCGGTGCGATCGGGCGCGGTTCCATCGGCGGAAGCTTGACGTCGTCATCGTGCTTCAGCAGGTCGCGAACGATCGCCGACGCCGGCGCCTCGCCGACGACGGTGGTCGCCAGCATCAGCCGCGTGCACGCCAGGCCGTGACGCTCGACGAGACCGGGCAGCACCTCGCGGAGCTGGTCGCTGGTCGGGTTGTCGGCGTGATCGCCGAGTTGCTCGATGCAGTCGGCGAGGCAGGCGTCGGCGAGCACGACCGCGATGCCCTCGAGCGTGCCGTTGACGCGGCCCTTGGCGGCCGCCTCGCGGATCGCGGCCGGCGTGATCCCGTCGGCGAGGCGTTCGACAGCTTCCCGATGGTCGTCGTCGAGCGCCGCCAGGAGCGCCTCGATCTCGTCGTCGGTGGTCGCCGCGAGGGCTCGGTCGAGCAGTCCCAACGCCTGCAGACGCTCCTTCATCGTGTTCACGGCCCGCAACGCTACCGGCGATCGAACCCGGCGGGATCCGGAACTGTCGATGATGACCCCGTGGAACTTTCCGACTACGCTTCCAGAGTCGTTCCACAAGGGGGTCTCGTCGACGACATGGCAACCATCTCCGACGTCGCGGCTTTGGCCGGAGTGGGCATCGGGACCGTTTCACGCGTCCTCAACGGCAGCCACCAGGTGCGCCCGACGACGCGCGCAAAGGTGCACGCTGCGATGGAAGAGCTCGACTACCGCCCAACCCGTTCATCTGCGGGGAGCACGGCGAGGCGCCAGGGCTTCGTTGGAGTGCTGGTGCCGTTCTTCGACGAGCCGTCCTCGTACCAGCGATTGCGCGGCATCGTGCAATCGCTGCAACCGCACGGCCTCGAGATCGTGCTGTACAACGTCGACGCGCCCGACCGGGCCCGGCGCCGATTGGTGGAAGTTCCACAGCATCAACTCGACGGCTTGATCATCATCGCCCTGCCGTTGCGGTCGGAGGAAGGCGACCGTCTCGCCCAAGCGCAGTTCCCGACGGTGCTGATCGACACGTCGCACCCGGCGTTGCCGAGCGTCCTGATCGACGACCGCCGGGGCGGACGCATCGCGACCGAACACCTGATGTCGCTCGGTCACGAACGCATCGCGTTCATCGGCGAGCCCGAGCGAAACCCGTTCGGCTTCGTATCGAGTCGCTATCGCCAAGAGGGCTACACCGCGGCGCTCACCGACGCTGGCATCACGTTCGACTCGCGATACGTGAAGCACGGCCCGCACATGCGCACCGCGGCGCGTCAGCTCGCCAGCGAGCTGTTCGCGATGGCCGATCCGCCGACGGCGGTCGTCGCCGCGTCGGACGTCCAAGCGCTCGGGGCGCTCGACGCCGCTCGCCTCGCCGGCAAGTCGGTGCCGCGCGACGTGTCGATCATCGGCTACGACGACATCGACCTTGCTGCGTACAGCGGCCTGACGACGGTTCGCCAGCCGCTCGAGGTCTCGGGCCAGCGCGGCTCGGAGATCCTGACCGGCGCGCTCGCCACGGGCATCCGGCCGATCCCGTTCGTCGAGGAACTGGCGATCGAGCTCGTGGTGCGTGGCACCACGGCCGCGCCGGCACGGGCGTCGAAGGCCAACCGCCGCGACGGCACACCGATGGTGGTCTGCGCGTTCCGTCCACCGGTCAGGTCGAACACGGTCGACGGAGCACCGGCGTGGTGGGAGACCGCCGTCGTGTACCAGCTGTACGTCCGTTCATTTGCGGACTCCAACGACGACGGCATCGGCGACCTCGCCGGCATTCGCGGCCGCCTGCCCTACCTCGCCGATCTCGGCATCGACGCGATCTGGCTGAACCCGTGCTACCCGTCGCCGCAAGCCGATCACGGGTACGACGTCGCCGACTACTTCGACATCGAGCCCGACTACGGCGACCTCGAAGAGTTCGACGCGCTCGTCCGCGACGCACGCGCCGTCGGCATCCGGATCATGATGGATGTCGTCCCCAACCACTGCAGCTCGGAGCATGCGTGGTTCCAGGCCGCGCTGGTGGCCCCGCGTGGTTCGTCCGAACGCGAGCGGTTCTACTTCCGCGATGGTCGCGGCACGGGCGGGGACGAACCTCCGAACAACTGGCAGGCGATCTTCGGCGGCTCGGCGTGGACCCGCATCACCGAGCCCGACGGCTCACCCGGCCAGTGGTACCTCGCGATCTTCACGCCGGCCCAGCCCGACCTCAACTGGAACCACCCTGACGTCGTCGACCACTTCGACCGGATGCTCCGGTTCTGGTTCGACCGCGGCGTCGAAGGGTTCCGGGCCGACGCCGTGACGGTGGTCGGCAAGACGCCCGGGCTTCCTGACAACGAGTTGCAGCAGGGCGCCGCGCGCCCCGAGCTGGGCGCGTCGAACGCCCATTTCACATGGCGCCCCGAGGGCCACGCCGCGTGGCGACACTGGCGCCAGCTGGTCGAGGCCTACGAGGCCGATCATCCGGGGCGTCAGCTCGTGCTCGTGGCCGAGGCCTACACGCCGCGGCGCCCCGACATCCTGCGTCAGTACGCCAATGACGAAGAGTTCCACCAGGCGTTCGCGTTCGACTTGATGCTCGCCCCCTGGAACGCCGACGCGTTCCGCGACGCGGTCCGCTCGACGGTCGAGGCGATGATGCCGGCCGGGTTGCTCCCGGCGTGGACGATGAACAACCACGACGCCCAGCGTGCCGTCACCCGGTTCGGGCGGGCCGACGCCGAGACCCATGGTGCCGAGATCGACGGCGTGCTCGAGAACTCGCACGCCACGGTCGACGTCGACACCGGCACCCGGCGCGCCCGCGCGGCCGCGCTGTTCGAGCTCGGGCTGCCCGGTTGCGTGTACCTCTACGCGGGCGAGGAGCTCGGGCTGCCCGAGGTGCTCGACCTGCCCGACGAGGCCCGCCAGGACCCGATCTTCGCCCGCACCGGCGGTGTCGAGATCGGGCGCGACGGCTGCCGCGTTCCGCTGCCGTGGACCGACGACCCCGCCACGTCGTTCGGGTTCTCACCCCACGGCAAGAACGACCCGTGGCTGCCACCGCCCAAGGAGTGGGCGCGATGGAACGTGGCGAGCGAGCAACTCGACCCGAGCTCGATGCTGTCGCTCTACCGTCGAGCGCTCGCCGTCCGCCGGGCGACGCCCGACCTCACGTTGGCGGGCTTCGAGTTGCTGCTTCCCGACGACCCCGACCTCGTCGTGTACCGGCGGGGGGAGGTCGTCGTCGTGCTCAACATGTCGGACCACGAGCGGAGCCTGCCCGCCGACCTCGTCGCCGGGCGACGCGTCCTCGTGTCGTCGGTCGTCGAGCCGGCCGGCTCCAGCCGGCGCAGCCCGGGTCGGAACGGCAACGGTCGGAACGGGGCCGGTTCGGTCGGACCCGACGCGGCGGTGTGGCTCGGCCGCTGACTCGGCGAACCTGAATCCGTGCTGTCAGACGAGTGCCAGGCCGGTCTCGAGATCGAACACGTGGAGGTAGCTGGTGTCGACGGTCAGGCTCGCCCGCTCGCCCGGCTGAGCCGTCGCGTGTGGTTCGACGCGGGCCACCACGACCCGATCGGATGTGGCGGCCGTGTTCTCGGCGGCCGACGTGTCGACGCCGACGGCGTCGGTGGTGATGTGCAAGATGACCTCGGAGCCGAGCCCTTCCCGCACGTCGACGACACCGCTGATCGTGTCGGCCGCACCGTCGGTGCCGACACTGAGGTGCTCGGGACGGATCCCGACGGCGACCCGCCGGCCGTCGTGGCCGGCGAGCGACGGTGCCTTCGCCAGCACCGACGCCGGCACCGTGAGCGTGCTGCTACCGAACTTCAACGTGGTGCCGCCGCCGTTGCTCGACACCGTCGCTTCGAGGAGGTTCATCTGCGGCGACCCGATGAAGGCCCCGACGAAGAGGTTGTCGGGATGGTCGTAGAGGTCCTGCGGTGTGCCGACCTGCTGCAGGATGCCGCGTGACAGCACCGCGACCCGGTCGCCCATCGTCATCGCCTCGATCTGGTCGTGGGTCACGTAGACGGTGGTGACGTTGAGCGTGTGCTGCAGCTTGGAGACCTCGGCCCGCATCTGGACGCGTAGCTTGGCATCGAGGTTCGACAGCGGTTCGTCCATCAAGAACGCCTGCGGCTGGCGCACGATCGCCCGGCCCATCGCGACCCGCTGGCGCTGGCCACCCGACAGCTGACCCGGCTTGCGGTCGAGGTTCTCGGTCAGCTCGAGGATCCTGGCGGCCTTCTCGACGCGCTCGTTGATCTCGTTCTTGGGCATCTTCTTCAACTTGAGCGCGAAGGCGATGTTGTCGCGCACGGTGAGGTGTGGGTAGAGCGCGTAGGACTGGAACACCATCGCGATGTCGCGGTCCTTGGGCTCGAGGTCGTTCACGACCTTGTCGCCGATGCGCAACTCACCGGACGTGATGGTCTCGAGCCCGGCGATCATCCGCAGCGCGGTCGACTTGCCGCAGCCGGACGGGCCGACGAGTACCAAGAACTCTCCGTCGGCGACGTCGAGCGACAGCTTGTGCACGGCGTGGAACCCGTTGTCGTACACCTTGTCGATCTCGTTGAGCACGATGTTCCCCACGGTCGGACCCCCTCCTACATTTTCGTGGCTTCAGGCGTTTGCGTGGCTTCAGTGTTGGCGGCCTGATGATGGACGCCGCCTATTCTTGCCGACTTTGTCGACCGCGTCTTCCCCTGTGTCGACGCAACTGATATGGTAGCCCCGGAATCTTCCACGAGATTCCACACCATTTCCATCAGGCAACGCAAGCACTGGTAGGCGCCGACATCGGCGCCGACTCGAGCCGGGCAGGTCTACCCGCCCGGGAATGGCTTCCAGAGGGGGAGTATCAGTATGAGATATGGCAAGCGCGTCGCGGCCATCGCGGTCGTAACGTCCTTGGTGCTCGTCGCCTGTGGCGACGACGACGAGGAATCCGGCACTGGAGACACCACTGCCACCGACGGCACCACCGCCCCGGACGGCACCACCGCACCGGACGGCACCACGGGCGACACCGCGCCGGCGGGCACCGGCGGCGGAGGCGAAGGTCTGCTCGGCGGAGAGATCCCGTGCGATGGCCAATACGAGGGCAAGACGGTCAGTCTGTTCTCGCCGGTCCGCAACAGCGAGAACGATCCAACCGCGGTCGAGGACTTCACCAGCTACTTCCAGCCGTTCATGGACTGCACCGGCGTCACGATCGACTTCCAGGGCACCGACCAGTTCGAGACCGAGATCAACGTGCGGATCCAGGGCGGCAGCCCGCCCGACGTGATCGACTTCCCGCAGCCGGGCCTGCTGCGCACGCTCGCCGCGAGCGGCGGACTCATCCCGTTCCCCGAGAACGTCGCCGCTCACGTGACCGGCGACATGATCCCCGGTTGGCCGGAGCTCGGCGAGGTCGACGGCCAGATGTACGGCATGCCATGGCGTGCCAACGTCAAGTCGATGGTGTGGTACAGCCCGGCGATGTTCGAAGAGGGCGGCTACGAGATCCCCGAGACCCTCGGTGAACTGACCGAGTTGTCCGATCAGATCGTCGCCGACGGCGGCATCCCGTGGTGCGCAGGCATCGAGTCGGGTGTTGCAACCGGTTGGCCGATCACCGACTGGTTCGAGGACTTCATGCTGCGCCTCAACGGGCCCGAGGTGTACGACCAGTGGGTCAACCACGAGATCCCGTTCAACGACCCGCAGGTGCTGGCCGTTGCGGAAGCGGTCGGCGCGATCCTGAAGAACCCCGAGTACATCGGTGGCGACAACGCCGTCAAGGCGATCGCGACGACGAAGTTCCAGGACGGCGGTGCCCCGATCGCCACCGGCGACTGCTACATGCACCGTCAGGCGAGCTTCTACAACACGTTGTTCCCCGAGGGCACGACGGTCGGGCCTCCCGGCAGCGATAGTCAGATCACGTTCTTCTACCTGCCCGTCGCCGAAGCCGGCGACCCGCGGGTGATGCTCGGCGCCGGCGACCTCAACGCTGCTGGTACCGACAAGCCCGAGACGTGGGACACGATCCTGTACGCGAGCTCCAACGAGTACGCGATCGCGATGGCCAACGGCCATTCCGAACTGTCGCCTCGTACGGACATCGATGCGTCGTTGATCACCGACCCGATGCTGGCGTCGTTCGCCGAACTGCTGGCGAGCTCGGAGATCTTCCGGTTCGACGGTGCCGACATGATGCCCGGCGCGGTCGGGTCCGGCACGTTCTGGACGGAAGCAACGGCGTGGATCGTCGGTGGCGACACCGAGACCATGCTCGACAACATCGAAGCCAGCTGGCCCGCCTGAGACCAGCACGAAACTGAAACCTGTGAGAGGGGTCGGAGCCGATGGCTCCGACCCCTCTCGCTTTCTGCATTTGGGCGTGCGTTAGGGTGACGTCCACCGCTAGTTGGACTCGGGGAAGAGGAGGGGACTCATGCGCGATGTGCTCGGCGCGTTCCTCACGGTGATCATCGGGCTGGCGGTCCTCGCCGGCATCCTGGGCGGCTTGTACGCCCTCACCCGGTTCCTGCCGGGCGCGTGGCGTGAGCGCGGGCAGGTGGCGGTGTTCTTGGTGCCGACGCTGTTCCTCGTGTTCGCCGGCCTGTTCGTGCCCGCGATCCGCACGATCTGGGTGAGCTTCCTCGACGACCCCGGCAAGAAGTTCGTGGGGTTCGACAACTACGAGGAGATCTTCTCCGGCCCGTCCACCCGGTTGACGGTGTTCAACAGCTTCACCTGGGTCGTGATCGGCACCGCGTTGGTCGTCGTCGTCGGGCTCGCGATCGCCAGGTACGCCGATGGCATGCGCGGCGAGCGGGTTGCCAAGTCGCTGATCTTCATCCCCGCCGCGATCTCGCTGGCCGGCGCCGGCATCGTCTGGCGGTTCATCTACGCCGGCCCGCCGTTCGAGGTCGGTCTCCTCAACCAGGCCACCAAGGCGATCCCCGGTCTGCCGGTGAGTCTCGGAGGCGACGGCCAACGGCTGTGGCTCGTCGAACGTGACATCGGCGGCCTCACGCCTCCCGACTCGGCGCCGGGGTTGAACACGTTCCTGTTGATCGTGATCTTCATCTGGGCATCGTCGGGCCTGGCGACGGTCATCTTCTCGGCCGCGATCAAGGGCGTTCCGGAGTCGCTCATCGAGGCCGCCAAGGTCGACGGCGCCACCAGCCGGCAGGCGTTCTACAAGGTCACGCTGCCGTACATCAGGGCGACCATCGTCACCGTGTCGACTCTCACCGCGATCGGCGGCCTCAAGGCCTTCGACATCGTCGCTTCCACGACCGGTGGCAACTTCGGCACCAGCACGATCGCCAACGACTTTTACCGGATCTACTTCGTGCAGGGTCGCAACGGCTTCGGTTCAGCGTTCGCGGTGCTGCTGTTCCTCCTCGTCATCCCCGTCGTGGTGATGAACCGGCGGGCCCAGGTCCGGGCCGGGGAGATGCTGGCATGAGCGCCATCAATCCAGGTCTCGATCCGAGTGTTGCCGCCGAGCCGATCGCTGTTCCGCCGGTCGTCGCCGATGGAGCGCTGCCGTCCGAGAAGGTGGTCGACGCCGCGATGGGCGGCGGCGAACCAATGGGACGGTCGGTGAGCGTCGCGCTCTCGAGCCGGGGTGGTCGGTACATCGTGTACGCCCTCGTGCTGTTCTGGACGATCCCGACGTTCGGACTGCTCGCCTCGTCGGTACGTCCTGAGAACGAGGTCAAGACGTCCGGCTGGTGGGAGATGTTCATCCGGCCCAAGTTCACGCTCGACAACTACGAGTCGGTGCTTTCGTCGTCGCCGTCGGGCGGCAATCTCGGCCACTTCTTCTTCAACTCGTTGAAGATCACCGTGCCGGCCGTGATCATCTCGATCGGCATCGGCGCTCTGGCCGCCTACGCGTTCTCGTGGATGAAGTTCAAGGGCCGTGATTGGCTGTTCGTGGGCGTCGTCGCAATGCTCGTGGTGCCGTTGCAGATGGCGATCATCCCGTTGTTGCGGCTGATCACCGGCGGAGCCCACATCGGCAGCTTCACGATCTTCCCCTACCTCCATCTCAACAACAAGGTGGCCGCGGTCTGGGTCGCTCACACGTGCTTCGGGCTGCCGTTCTGCATCTTCATCCTCAAGAACTTCGTGTCGTCCTTGCCCAAGGAGATCATCGAGGCGGCCCGTGTCGACGGCGCCGGTCACCTCACGGTGTTCCTCCGCCTGGTGGTGCCGCTGTCGGTGCCGGCCCTCGCCTCGCTGGCGATCTTCCAGTTCATGTGGATCTGGAACGACCTGCTGATCGGCATCGTGTTCGCCGGCCCGGACAACCGGCCGGTCGTCGCCAAGCTGGTCGAGGTCTCCGGCACGTACGGCCAGTCGTGGCACCTGCTCACGGCCGCCGCGTTCGTGTCGATGGCCGTGCCACTTGTCGTGTTCTTCGCGCTCCAGCGGTACTTCGTGCGAGGGCTGCTCGCCGGAGCGGTCAAGGGCTGACGAGCAGACGGCTGGAGCACCACCGATAACTGGTCGCGCCACCAACATCCGTACCGAGGTCGCGCTCGCCGGCCTGGCCGCGATCGTGTTCGTCCCGGTCGTGGTGGCCCTGGTCGCGCTGGCGCGGCCGACGTGGCACCCGACGGGCGACATGGCGCAGGCCGAGCTCCACGTGCGGGGCTTTTGGTCACACCCGCCGCTCGTGGGCGCGGCGGGCCGGATCCAGAACGTCGACGGCGTCCAGGGCTCGCATCCCGGGCCGGCGTTGTGGCTGGCGATGTGGCCGCTCTATGCCGCCCTCGGGTCTGGCAGCCTCGCGCTCATGGTCAGCGTCGCGACCGTGCACCTCGCGACGCTCGGGCTGGCGCTGTGGCTGGCGTGGCGGCGGGGCGGGCCGGTGTTCGCGGTCGTGCTGGCTGCCGGCCTCGCGTTCGTGGTGCGTGCTGGTGGGCCCGGCGTGTTCACCGAACCCTGGAACCCGTGGATGGGCCTGCTGCCGTTCCTCGTGTTCGTGCTGTCCGCGTGGTGCCTCCTGGAACGCGACCTGTGGGCTGCTCCGCTGGCGGTGGCCGCCGGCTCCTACAGCCTGCAGGCCCATGCCGGCTACCTGCTGGTGGTCGCCGGCACGCTCGTCGTCGTCGCCGTCGTGGTGGTGCGCGACGCGTGGAGCGCGGATCGGCGGCGGCTGTTGTTGTGGTCCGGCTGGGCCGTAGTCGTCGCGGTCGTCGCCTGGTTGCCGCCACTGCTCGACCAACTGCGTCGCTCACCCGGCAACGTGTCGATCCTGATCGACAACTTCCGCCATCCCGACGGTCCGTACCTCGGGTTCGGCGATGTCGCCGAGATCGTTGCCGTCCAGTTCAACTTGTTGGGACCGTGGGTGTTCGGTCCTGGCCGCGACTCGTTCGACGTGGTGGCCGCCGTCGGGTTCGTGGGGCTGCTCGCCCTGTGGGGGTGGGCGGTGTGGGTCGCCCGGTCGCGTCGCGCCGCGGCGGACATCCGGCTGCACGCGTTGCTCGGGGGGTCGTGGCTGCTCGCGGTGGTGTCGATCGCGCGCATCTTCGGGCCGTACTTCGAGTACACGGTCCGCTGGCTGTGGCTGCTCACCGTGCTCGTGATCGCGGCATCCGTCTGGACGTTGTGGCGCGGCCGGCGCGACACGCGGCCGATCCTCCTCGGCGTCGTGTCGATCGCGGTCGTCGTCGCAATCGTCGCCGGCGTGCAGTTCGCCACGCGCGCCGAGCCGACGGGTGCCAGCGACAGCCGGATCGTCGGAGGGCTCGTGCCCGAGGTCCTCGACGACCTCGACCGATCGGAGCGTTACCTGCTGCGATGGTGGGATCCCGCGGTGTTGGGTGCGACCGGGTTCGGGATGGTGCTCGAGCTCGAACGGCGCGGCTTCACGGTGGGCGTCGACCGCCAGTTCGCGGCCGCTGCGTTGCCACACCGGGTGCAGCCCGAGGCGAGCGCTTCGGCGGTGCTGTATCTCGTGCTCGGCGAGGTGTCGATCGAACGCGCCCGCCAGACGCCCGGACTCGTCGAGCTCGGTGGGTTCGAGCCGCGCGACGCCGCCGACCGGGAACGATCCGACAACCTCCGGCGTGAGATCGAACGTCAGCTGACGGCGGCCGGGCACGGCGACCGCATCGCCCTGCTCGACGCGTACTACGGCCAGGCCCAACTGCTGTTCAACGAGCCGGCGCCGCCGCCCGGCGTGCTCGACCTGTTGGCCGAGTACATTGACCTCAGGCAGCCGGCGGTGATGTTCCGGGCTCAGCCGGGCACGCCCGTCCTGCCGCTGTGAGGGATCCCGATGAGCGACTCCGACATCGAACTCGCCCGGCGAGCGATCGCCCTGCTCGATCTCACCGACCTGACCGACGACGCCTCGGTGGACGGGATCGACCGGTTGTGCGAGCGGGCGGCCCTGCACGGGACGGCTGCCGTGTGCGTCTGGCCGGACTTCGTGCGCCAGTCGGTCGAGGCACTGCGCGGCACGTCCGTCCTGGTCGCGACCGTCGTGAACTTCCCGTCCGGCGACGATCGACCGCACGCGGTGCGCGTGCTCACCGAACATGCACTCGACGACGGAGCCGACGAGATCGACGTCGTCCTGCCGTACCGTGCGTGGCTCGCCGGTGACGAACAACGCGCCGCCGACGTGATCGATGGTGTCAGAGCCGCCGCGGTTGGCCGGCGCCTCAAGGTGATCCTCGAGACGGGCGCCCTCCCCGACGATGCCGCCATCGAGCGTGCGGCGCGGTTCGCGATCGAGCACGGCGCCGACTTCATCAAGACGTCGACCGGCAAGATCGAGATCTCCGCTACGCCCGAAGCAGCCAAGACCATGCTCCGCGTGATCGCCGAGACCGACCGCCCGATCGGCATCAAGCCGTCCGGTGGCATCCGCACGATCGCCGACGCGGCGCTGTACCTCGCGCTCGCCGACGACATCATGGGACCCAGCTGGGCCTCCCCGGCCACGTTCAGGTTCGGCGCCAGCGGCGTGCTCGACGCGTTGGTGGCCGCGCTCGAAGGGCGCGTGCTCGAGCCGTCCGAGTCGTCGAGCTACTGACACTGCCCGTGCTGCCCCAAGAGGTCATCCGGCTCAAGCGCGACGGTGGCGTGCTGGCGGCGACCGACATCGAGCAGTTCGTGGCGGGACTCGTCGACGGTGCCGTGTCGGAGGGGCAGGCGGCGGCGCTGGCGATGGCGATCTACTTCAACGGGATGGTGCTCGACGAGCGCGTCGCGCTCACCCGGGCGATGACGAGCAGCGGCGTGGTGCTGGAGTGGGACGATCTCGACGGACCGGTGGTCGACAAGCACTCGACGGGCGGCGTTGGCGACACCGTCAGCCTGATGCTGGCACCCGCTGTCGCCGCATGCGGCGCCTTTGTGCCGATGATCTCGGGGCGGGGCTTGGGCCACACGGGC